>NZ_LWLC01000012.1:0-527396 GCF_001905065.1 Saccharothrix sp. CB00851 | reverse complement strand
TCCGCACCTGGACCCATTACCCGGCCAAGGCTGCGTGACAAGCCACTAGGTTGGTGATGGCGTTGTGGTCGGCGAGGCGCACGAGTGCGCTGCCGCGCCATCTGGCTAGGTGTCCGTCGTTGAGGAGTAGGTGGGGCAGCTCGGGGTCGATCGGGTTGGTGGGCAGAAGTGCTTGTGCCTCATCGAACGCGCGTAGGGACTCGTCGTGGTGTCCGGCCGCTGCGAGTCCTTCTCCGTGGGCTGCGGCTAGCCAGCTCCGGAGGAGGGACGGTGCGCGGTTCTCGGCTACGTAGCGCGCGTACTCCAGCAACTCGACTGCGGCGGCCGGTTCGCCGATGTCCAAGAGGATCACAGCTTGCTGTGCGGAGGCGTGGGCGAGGAGGAGCGGTGAGTCTGCTTCGCGGGCGGAGACCTTGGCGTCCTCGTGGTACTGCCATGCCTGTAGTTGGGAACCTCGGTCGAGTGCTGTCCAGCCGGCGAGAGTGCGTGCGTCGGTGAGGATGGCTGCCAGGCGTTCGCGGAGTTGGGTGCTCACGCTGAACGTCTTGACGCTTTCCATTTGGCGGACGAGGTTGTTCAACTGGTCGAGAACGACGACGGCGCCGAAGCGTGCATCGGAGTTGCGTAGATCGTTGACTTGGCGTTGGAACAGGTCGACTGTGTCGCGGTCGATACTGCGTGCGACAACCAAGCGGTCGCGGAGTTCTTCGGCTGATTCGTTGAGGTGTTCTGGCGGGAAGCCTAGTTCTTCGTTGGTTCGGCCGTAGAACTCGCGGAAGAGGCGTTGATAGCCGGGGTCGGTTACTTCTACGCGCCCGTTCTCCCAGCGGGACAGCATGACGGAGAGCGCTGACTCGCTGGCTACTGGGATGCCTAGGGTCTTGCCTCGCGTGAGGAAGTAGCGGACGACCTGTGCCTGTGTGCGTCCGGCTTCCCTGCGGATGGCCTGTAGCCGTGTGCGCGGCGGGTCGCCGCGTCGTTGTCCTGCCACGTTCTCCCCCGTCCCCTGAGGCCGTGACCTGCGAACTTAACTCCACCTAACACGTGGGGCGTTAGCCGCTGACAATTATTTCCACCCCCTGCTCGGCGGTCTGCTGTTGCCATGACAGCGACGCAGGAACCGCCGAACGACACCCGCGAATCAGTCCTTTCTTCGCGACTCGTCGTCAAGCCGGTTGGTGAGCGTGCCGAGTTGGGCGCGCAGTCCGCGAATCTCGCGGATGATGGTGTTCAGCAGCGGGATCACCGGGTTGTCGACCTGTGCCGCGGTCGGGTCTGCTTCCGGCGGGTTTTGGCCGGTCAGAATCGCGGTCAGGTGCTGCGGGTGCCAGTCGAGCGCGATCGACAGCGCTTCGAGAGTGCGCGGATTGCGTCGGCGTTGGATTCGGCCTTGCTGGATCTCTCGCACGATGGCGAGCGAGACTCCCGACTTCTCGGCAAGTTCCCGCTGCTTCAGCGCCAGCTCGGTCGCGCGGGCGTTGACTGCCTCCGCGACTGCCGACCAATCCTCTTTCACGTACGCCTCCGTGCTCCGCCCTCAGCGCCGACGTTAGCGCGCGGTTCAGGGCGATTCCGGAGCTATGACTGAGATCAGCGGTGATTGACCGATAATCAACGCTTATGTCAGCGCTCCGAGCGGTGAAATCAGTCTTTCGGAGGTGTGACTAATGGCTGCGACGAGTGGAGCGGCGAGCCGCTCACCACTGTTCTACACAGTCGCTGAGGCCGCGCGGATCATGCGCGTCGACCCCGCGACCGTCTACCGGGCGATTCGCGAGAACGCCTTCCCCGCCGTCCGGCTGCGGACGCGCTACGTGGTCCCGGCCCGTGCTGTCGAGGAGTTGGCGGAGCAGGCCGCCGAGTCGGGCGAGGTTGTGGACGTGGCCCGTGTGGCTGCCGAGCGCCGTACGGCCCGTGAGGTTGAGCGGCTGACCGGGGGTGCCTCGTGATGAACCCGGAGAACTACTACGAAGTGGTCGCGGCGGATCTCGATCGGTTCGCGGAGGTGCCGGACGAGGTGTTGCTGGAGATCGTCACGCGGGACGGTCGGTGCTTGTGGCTGGTGCCGGCCGACGAGGTGCCCGAGTGGGACGAGGAGGAACTGACCGATCGGGAGTTGGCTGCTCGGTTGTGTGCCGAGTGTCCGGCGAGGCGTGCGTGCCTGGAGTTGGAGTTGCGTACGGCCGGTGCCGACACGGTCGGTGTGTGGGGTGGCCTGTCCGACGAGGAGCGGCGCGCCCTGTACCCGGTGTGGCTGGCTCGGCGTGGCCGGATGGGTGGGCCGTCGTCATGACGATCAACCTGACCGTTACGCAGGTGCTCGCCGGTGTCGGTGTGCTGCTGGCGCTGGTGATGGTGTGGCGGGCCGGTTCGCGCAAAGCCAAGGCTGCGGCGGACACGGCGCGGGCTGGTGCCCGGTTGCTGTCGCTGACGGGCCGGGTGCTCGTGACGGCCGGTGTCATCGTGGGCGTGCAGTGGCTGGTGATCACGCACGGTCGGGACTCCACGTTGCTGTGGGTGGTGCTCGGCCTGCCGGCGCTGTTCTCGGCCTACACGCTCACCAAGGCGTTGACCGTGACTGCGGTGGACGGGCCGCGTCGCAGGGGTGATCGACGGTGAGCACACCGAAGGGTGTGGGAAGGGTGGTCGCCTTCGGGCGGCCACCCGCCGCGCCGGACGAAAACACGGCAGCCAGGCTCGCCAGGGAGGCTGCCGAGGCTGCGCAGCTGCGGGCGCACCAGGCGCGGCCGGACGTGGTGGCGTTGCGGGTCGAGCGGGTACGGGCGCAGGTCGACCGGTTGTGCTGGGCCGGGATCGTGCTCGGTCTCGGGTTCACCATGACCAACGTCCAGCACTTCGCGGCCGGTGACGCGGCGGTGTGGTCGTTGCCGTGGTTGGCAGCGTGGCTGCTCGATCCCACGGTGTCGCTCGTGCTGCTGGCGATCCTGCGCGCGGAGCAGGTGACCGCGCGGTATCGGGTGCGGACGGGGCCGTGGGTGCGGCGGGCGAAGTGGTTCACGCTGGCGGCCACGTACGTCATGAACACGTGGGCGTCGTACGCGGACGGGTCGTTGTCGGGGATCGTGCTGCACTCGGTCCCGCCGCTCGTGGTGTTCGTCGCGGCGGAGGCGGTCACCGACCTACGGGACAAGCTGACCGAAGCGGTGTCGGCAGCGTTCACGGAGGCCGACCAGCGCAGGCCGGTGACCGTTCATGAACGACAGCCGCGAACGAGCGCCAGGAGCAAGCGTCGGACCACGTTCGGGGAGTACCTGGCGGCAGCACGGGCGGCGTGGGTACCAGAGGTCACGGTGACGCCGTCGTGGGTACGTGAGGTCACCGGGTGCTCGCGTGGGATGTCCTCGCGGCTCGCGGCCACGCTCGTCCGTGAAGTGGGCGGAAGCGGGTCATGAACGGTCGGGAGGTCGTGAGCGCGGTTCTTGAAGGCGAGTTCGTGAACGACCAGCCGCCACGGAGGTCGTGGGGACAGCGGCTGGTGGACTGGTGGCAGCGTTCACCGCGTGTGCCCGGTGTGCTGAAGTCGCGGCGGCTCGTGGTGCAGGCCGTCAAGGATCTCGTGGTGGCGGTGCTGCGGTCGCCGTTCCGGTTCGTCGGCGCGGTCGCTCGTGGGCTCGTGGTCGCGGTGCGGTGGTGGCGTTCGTGGGTGCGCGTGGCCGACTACCGGGCGGCTGCGGAGCAGTCGGAGAAGTTGGCGGACAAGTTCACCGACATTCGGGCGTTGGCGTTGTTCCGGTGGAAGGTCACCGGCGCCAGCCTCGCGGCCATCGGTGTGGCGGTCGCGGTGCTCGATCTGGTCTACGGGCACCGGGTGCTGTGGATCGGTGGTGGAGTGGTCGCAGTCGCACTGGCGGTGCTCGGCCGCCGCAAGGACGGCTCACCGGGCCGTAAACCGGTGCTGGCCGGACCACGGACGCTGACGTGGACGATGGACCCGCAGGTGCTCGTGGACGCGTTCCGAGACGCGAAGCTCATCGGCAAGGACGAGTCGCTACGGCTGGTCGAGCGAGCCACGAGACAGGGTGAAGGGTGGGCGGTCACGGTGGATCTGCCCGCGACCCGCAAGGCAGCCGACGTGGTGAAGAACCGGGAGGCGTTGGCGTCGGCGCTCGCGGTGGATGAGGTACAGCTCATCGTGGAGCGCGTGCGGGGCAACGGTGGCCACGCGGGCAGGGTCGCACTGTGGGTCGCCGACGAAGACCCGTACGGCTCGCCTCCGCTGCGGACGCCGTTGCTGACGGTGGAGCGGTGGGATGCGTGGCGGCCGGTGCCGTTCGGCCGTGATGCGCGGCAGCGGCGGGTGGACTTGCCGTTGGTGTGGACGTCGTTGCTCGTGGGCGCGATTCCAAGGCAGGGCAAGACTTTTGCGGCACGGTTGGCAGCCGCGGGGCTGATCCTGGACCCGCACACGCGGCTCTACGTGGCCGACTTCAAGGCTGGAAAGGACTGGTACGCGGCGGGACAGGTCGCGCATCGGTTCATGGCCGGCGACGAGCCGGCGCACGTCCTGGCGCTCGTTGACTGGCTCGTGGAGTTGGTTGCCGAGGTGCAGGGCCGCTACCGCCGGATGCAGGACCTTGACGACGAGGTGTGTCCGGAATCGAAGATCACGCCCGCCATGTCGCGTGACCCGAGTCTCGGGATGCCGGTGACCGCGATCTTTATTGACGAAGTCCAGATCCCGCTGGAAGACCGGACACCGTTGGAGGTGCAGGACAAGAAGGTCACCGCAGGCGAGTACGTGGGCGAGCTGCTGACGTGGCTTGCCCGCAAGGGACCGGCCGCCGGGATCGTGCTCGTGTTGGCCACCCAACGACCGGACAGCAAGACGATCCCCAGCAACCTACGTGCGGTACTCGGCTCACGGTTCGCGCTGCGAGTCATGGACTGGCGTGACAGCAACATCGTGTTGGGCGAGCAGATGAACACACGCGGCTACGACAGCAGCCGACTACTGGCCACGCACAAGGGCGTCGGCATCCTGCGACCGGACGGAGAGACCACCGCAGGAGCTGACGTACTCGCCACCACCGTGCGGACCTACTACATGCCGAATGAGGACTGGCGAGCCATCTGCGCCCGTGGACGCGCGCTACGGGAGGCAGAGGGCACCTTGTCCGGCCACGCGGCCGGACAGGACAACCGGCCGATGCTCGACCACGCCGCAGTGGCGAAGGCACTCGGAACGGTCGCCGAACGCACGACGGAAGTGGAGGTGCCTGAACCGCTGGCGTCCGTTGTGGACTACCTGGGTGACGATCTCCAGCCGGGTCGCCGTGACTTCGTGCCCACGGCGGAACTCGTGGCGGCGCTCGACGTCGAGCCGACCGCATTCGGTCTACGCATGGGCGAGTTCGGCTGCCGACCGACCCGCGACCGGATCACCACCGACGACGGCGTGCGCCAAGTGCGCGGCTACCTCGTCGCTGACATCCGCGCGGCCCTGACCGCTGTCCGGGAGGGCTCGATCGTGGACGGAGAGGTGGTCGAGGATGACCACTGACCCGTCCCCAACCCCGTCCCACGCTGGTGGACCCGTCCCACTGGTCGTGACACCCCTGAAACAGCCTCTCACCAGCACAAACACGCTCTTGTGACGGGGTGCAGGTGGGACGGGACACCCGTCCCAGACATGCGAAACGGCCGTGTGCGGTGCCATCCGAATGGATGGTTCGCACACGGCCGTCCCGTCCCACAGGTGCCGGGGGAGGCGTCCGGCACCCCATGCCCAACCGTCAGGGCGCGGTCAACGACGGTTGGAAGTCTCCAGCGCCAACAGGTCCGCCAAGTCCGGGCCGCTCATCAGCAGCCCGTCACACTCGGCCGGCGACACGAGCCACCGTGTCCGATGCCCTTCGACCACGGCGGGAGGCAGCGGCAGCATCGCGCCCCGAGGGAAGACCAACCTCTCGTCCAACCCCTCTGCCGACGACACCACGAACACGGCCGACTCGATCAGCAGACCGAGTGTCGGAACGGGCAGCATCACCACCGGCGTCGGCGACGTGCGGAACGCCTTCGACGCGACCACCCGCCGCGCCGGCTCAGGCTCCACCACCACGGCGGTCATCAGCGTCCCGAGAACGGCCAACGCGGACCGCGTGACGTTGCCACCGGAAACCGGCCACAACCGCCGAACCTCCTCCGGGTCCAGCGTCGCCATAGCGGGCGACGACAGCGCCAGCGCGTCACAGTCGGCATCGGTCACCGGATCGACGTAGGAGTCACCGACCCACAGCGCACCCGGCACCACTGGCCACCCGCGCGCCACGCACTCCAGCGCGGTCTCAAGCCCGTTAGCGCCCATCCTTGCCCCCGACCCAGAAGATCCGGGGAATCGCGCTGCCACCGGCCCGGTAGAAGATCAGCGCGCTCTCAGCCGACTGAAGACCCATGCGCATCCCACCGTGCACGCTGATCACCTCGACACCGGTCTTGGTGGTCATCCCCCACGCGACGATCTGCAAGTCCTCCGGCGGCCCGAACGTCTCCTGAACCACCGCGAACACACGCGGTGCCTGATCGTCCACGAACTCCTGTACCTCACCCACGACCTTCGGGTCATCGAACAGCGAGACGGGCTGCTCGCCGTCCTCCTCATCCACCAGCGTCAGGCTCATGGTCACCTTCCCTCTGCTCCTCGCGGATCTGGCGCACCTCGTCACGCGCCCACACCGCCGCTTGAGCGCTCTCCTGGCATTGCCGGACGTACCGCCTACCGATGACGACGAGGTAGAGCACAGGGATCACGAGCCACACCAGGAACAGCCCGATTCCGCCGTAATCACTCGCCAGCTCACTCCACACCACGATCACCACCTTCGACGATTCGCTGACTTCAGCTTGCCGAGCAGCCCCGAAGCGGTAAATGACCTGCCAGAGACCTAGCTGGACCTATGGGGCCTAGACTGGTCAGCGCTGACATTGGTGGACATGGAGATCAACCGATGGGGACAGAGCACCGACGCACGCTGCTGGGCGAACTGCTCCACGAGCGCGGGCTGACCGCCGAGGAGTTCAGCGAGCAGGCCAACCGGTACGCGTACGAACACGGCATCGACGCGACACTCAGCGCTCGCCACGTCCACCGCCTAGCGTCCGGTCAACGCGCCGACGGACGGCCCCTCGGAGCGCCGCGCCAGGGCACCAAGCGTCTGTTGGAACAGATGCTCGGCGTACCGATCGACCGATTGCTCAGGCCGTCGTCCGCACCCCGTTCCGAGGTACAGAACTGGTCGAGTGAAGCCCTGGAACTCCGGGCGCGCATCATGTCCGGCCGCAATGTCGACCAGCATACGGTCTCGCTCCTGCAAGAAAAGCTGAACCTCACGCGGGTGATCGACCGACGCCTTGGCGGTGCGACACTCCTGAGCGAGCTACGGGCACAGATCGACCAAATGTGGCAACTGCTCGGTGACATACTCAACCATCGTGTGCGAGTCAGCCTGGCAAGCGTGATCGCGGATGCCTCGACACTCGCCGGTTGGCAGTCACTGGATCGAGGTGCGGTCCGCGAATCGTGGCAGCTTTACGATCAAGCACGAGCGGCCGCACGCGTAGCGGAATCACGTTCTCTTGAGGCTTACGCGTGCGCCGGCCAAGCGGTTGTCCTGCTCGACATCGGCGATTCGCAGTCAGCCGTCGACCTCACCGGCCACGCACTGCAAATCGCTCAGGGCCACGCTCCCCCATTTCTCACGGCGTGGCTGATGGCAGCCCACGGCGAAACGTTGGCCGCGAACGGGCGGCACACAGACAGTCTGCAGGCGTTCGACGTGGCCGCTCAACTGATCGCAACGAAGTCCGACCGCGCCGACGCGCCGTATCTGGTCTTCGACCAAACTCACTTGACCCGATGGCGAGGGAGTGCGCTCGCGCGACTCGGCAAGAGGGAAGCAATCGACGTACTCGGCACGGTTCTCGAACGACTCGATCCCACGTTCACCCGAGCGGAAACAGCGTTGCGTGTCGACTTGGTTCAAGTCCTATCCGCGAACGGCGAACGTGCTCAAGCGGCAGCCCATGCCGAGCGGGCGCGACTGCTTGCCGCTCAGATCGGGTCGAGCAGACAGCGCCGGCGGCTCGAAGCGCTAATCGGCTGATTCAGCCCGCTTGCGCTTCGGCATCCGCGAACCGAGGATCTCGGCCGCCTTCCGGTCAGAGGCTGCGACCCACGCCGCGTACACCCGCAACGTCGTGGCACCACCACCGCCATGGCCCAGCCGTCCCGCTACCGTGCGGAGGTCGACTCCAGCCGTCAGCAGCTCGGTCGCGGAGTAGTGCCGCAGGGCGTGGAGATGCGTATCGATCTTCAGCCGCTCGGCCATGTCCTTGTAGCGGCTCGACACTGCGTGCGGAGAGTACGGAACGGTCGGGTCGGCTTTGCGAACACCGAGGAAGACGTACATGTCGGGAGTCAGCTCGATACCGAGTTCAGCGAGCCGCGCACGGCAACGCTGGCGGTGTTCCATGAGCAACACAAGCGTTTCGTTGTCCAGTGCAATCCGGCGCATCTGGTGCGTCTTGGTGTCTTTCTCCTTACCGACACCCCGACGCAAGGTGTAACTCCGGCGGATCTCGATCGTTCCTTCTTCGAGGTCGACGTGCGACCAGCGGAGCGCGCAGACTTCACCGCGCCGGACTCCGGTAGTCATCACCAGCCAGACGAGGGTTCCCCAATCGTCATCCATCTCGAATGCCGCTTCGACCAGTCGGGCGGCGTCGGCGGGTGACGGGGGATCAGGCTGCGGAGGCTTCTGCTTCGGCTTCTGCGCCACTTTCGCCGGACTGTGGGAAATCCACTCCCACCGGACAGCGGCATTGAGCACGCCGCTGATGATGGCGTGGATCTGCCGGACCGACGAGGCCGCCATCGGGTTGCACTTGTGCGGCTTGCACTTGGCTTTCACACAGTCGTGCTCGCCCTCGGCCTTGTGCCGCTCGATGAACGGCCGACCGTCACAGCGGATGCGACACCGCCGTAGCTCCGAATACAGGCTTTCGAGTGCACGAGCGGACAGCTTGCGAACCTGCACCTTGCCCAGCGCCGGCCGGATGGTGCGTTCGATGTAGCCCACGTACCCGTCACGCGTGTTGTCCTCAAGCTCGACGTTCTTCAACCACTCGTCAATCGCGTGGGAGAACGTCACGGTGGTGCTGGTCGAGCGCTGCTGGTCCACCTCGGCCAGCAGCCGTGTCATCACCTTGTCGGCCTGTTTGTGAGCGGCCTTGGTGGTGCCCTTGACGGACTCGGAGAGGTAGACGTCTTTGCCCGTTACGGGGTCCACGCCGGCGAAGACGCGGACCTGTAGTGAGTTGCCGCGCTGGCGGACGCTGCCCCGTCGACGGCGCTCCGCGCTGGTGTCCTGGGTGGCCATGTCCCCATGGTCACCCAAGCCTTCATGGACAACAACATGGACAAATGATCTTCAATTGATCTCCGAACCAGCGTTCGCGCTGGTCAGGCGGTGGGGCGGGTGGGGTTCGAACCCACGACCTGACGGATTATGAGTCCGCTGCTCTGACCGGCTGAGCTACCGCCCCTGACGTGCGGTTCCGGAGGGTACAGAGGAGAGATCCCCCGCGTCTCGACAACCCGGGCGGCGTGACCAAGCTGTGCACTGGCGGACTACGGGGCTCCGAGGTCGGCCGGGCGGTAGCCCGTCGGGTAGCCCGGGTAAGTGCGGTTCTTCGGGTCGTTGGTCAGGCGTGGTGTCCTGCGTGGCGGGAGGAGGCGGATCGTGTGGGCGCGTAGGCGCAGAGCCTTGTCGGCGGCGCGGGTCAGCCAGGCCGGCTGGGGTGGGAAGCCGAACGCGGTCAGCATGGGTTCGTCGAGCATCGCCAGCACGGCCCGGGACGTCAGCGCGCGGGGAGCCGGGTACCAGGAGCAGAACAGGTCCAGCGTGTACTGGCCGATCGCCCGGTTCGTGTCGCTGTAGGTGAAGTGAGTCTCGTCGTACTCGCGCTTGAACGCCAGGTAGGACGCGTAGGTGGTCGGCAGGGCCTTGATGCCCATCCGGAGGCCGACGGCGGAGTAGAAGTGGAACGCGCCGAGCCGCTCGTGGTCGGTCAGCGGCCGCCAGCCGTACCGGGTGATCCAGTCGATCGGGTCGAAGATGAACGTCGACAGCACGTACCGCATGTCGTCGTTGGCGATCTCGTACCGCCCGTGCAGCCGGTTCACCACCCGCAGCGCCTCCCGGCCGCGCGGCGAGTCGTAGCCGTGCTCCACCAGCTCCGCCATCAGCAACGCCGTGTCGTCGTACCGCTGCTGCGGCCGGCGTTCGAACTCGCCCGTCTTCGCCAACAGCGCCGAGATCGACGGCACGCAGTACGTCCGGAACAGCGCGAACTCCAGCGACCGCACGTAGTCCCACGGGAACTCGTACCCGGACGAGATGCGCATGATCTCGACGTGGTCGCGCTCGGGGTCCAGGGACGTGATCCGGCGGCGGTTCGCGAAGCGATCAGCGGTGCGGTGGGCAGGACGGTCGGCCATGTGGATCAGCGTGCCCGAAGAAACCGGCGCAGAGGGTGTGACGATCGGGTGACTCGCGGGTACCCGGATGCCATGAGACGACAAAACCCCAGGCCGAGCGGCCTGGGGTGCCATCGCGCTCCCCCTACTGGATTCGAACCAGTAACCCTTCGATTAACAGTCGAATGCTCTGCCATTGAGCTAAGGGGGAATGTTCTGTTGTAGGCCGAGCCTCGCGGCCCGACAGGACGTAACTCTAGCGCATCCTCAACAGTGCTCGCGCACACCCCCTCCTCGTCCGGTAGGAAGGGTGTGACCAGGCACGATCTCCAGGAGAGGACCACCTCATGAAGGGCATCCTGCTCGGCGCCGCCGTCGGCTACGTCCTAGGGGCACGCGCCGGACGCCAGCGCTACGACCAGATCGTGCGCGCCTACCGCTCCTTGGCCGACCACCCGGCCGTCCAGGGCGCGGCGGGCATCGTGCGCGCCAAGGTGGGCGAGAAGACCGGCTTCGGCCGGCACCAGCCCAACGCCAACGGCCACCGCCGCGATCCGGTCATCCCGCGCGCCAACTGACGCGCCACGCCCGAGGCCGCCCCGAACCATCCGGGGCGGCCTCGGCGCACGTCTACGGCACACGGGCCACGGCGAAGACCCGGCGGAACGGGAACCACGTCGTGCCGTCCGCCCGCCGCGGGTAGGCCTCGCGCAGCAGCGGCGCCAACCGGCCCCGGAACGCGGCCCACTCGCCGTCGTCCAGCGCGGCCCGGATCGGCCGCAGCGCCGTCCCGGTGATCCACTCCAGCACGGCGTCCTCGCCCTCCAGCCGCTGCAGGTACGTCGTCTCCCACGCGTCCACCGAACAGCCGTCCAGCACCTCGGCGTACCCCCTGGGGTCGAGCACCGGCGACGGCCGCAGGAGACCGCGCAACGCGGGCCACGACTCGTGCACCAGCGACCGCACCAGCTCGTGCGACGGCCCGGCGAAGTTGCCCGGCACCTGCATCGCCAGCCACGCGCCGGACGGCAGCGCCCGCGCCCACTCGCGCAGCAGGTCCTCGTGGCCCGGCACCCACTGCAGCACCGCGTTGGTCACCACGACATCGGTGTCCGGCCCGGGTTCCCACGACGTCACGTCACCGACCCGCGCGTCCACCCCGCGCGCCCGCGCGGCCGAGACCATCTCCGGTGACGAGTCCAGCGCCTCCACCACCGCGCCCGGCCACCGCTCGGCCAGCGACGCGGTCAGGTTCCCCGGACCGCAGCCCAGGTCGACCACCCGCCGCGGCGACGTGGCACCGACGCGCGCCACCAGCTCGTGGAACGGTCTCGAGCGGTGATCGGCGAACGCGAGGTACTTGCCCGGATCCCACATGCGCACACCCCCAGTAACAGTACGAACGTACTGCTACCGTACGCCGGCGACCGTCACCCGCGCAGCTTGGCGATCTTCGCCGCCACCGACGCCGCGACCTCCCGGACGCGCTCGACGTCAACGCCCGGATCGGGCCGCACCTGGAGCACCACGCCGTCCCGACCGGCCACCTTGCGCTGCACGAACCACGCGCCGACGGTCGCGTTGTGCTCCCGCGACTTGATCGACCCGGTCACCCGCTCGTGCACGACCTCGGGCACCTTGCCCGGCGACTCCAGCGGGAACCGCTGCGGCGCCAGGTCGCGCAGCACCACGGCCTCGCCCGCCGTGCCGTCCTCGACCGCCTCGACCACCGCCAGCGCGTTCCCGGTCCACGTCGCCTTGCTGATCAGGTGCCACCCGACCCGACGCGGCCCCGGCAACCACAGCCCGTGCGTCGTCGCCACGAGCCAGTCCGAGCCGACCGCGGCCGACGCCAGCACGTTCTCGTCGGCCGCCAACGCACCGGTGAACCCCTCGGGCGCGCCCGAGCCGAAAATCCTCCGGAACAGTCCCATCACAGCCCGCCCGCCGCTTGTTGGCCCAACGCCTTGTGGTAGTCCTCCAGCGCGATGAGGTCGCCGAACAGGGCCCGGTACTCGTCGGGTTCCTCCACCGGCGACACCCGCCGCAGCCGGGACTTGATCTCGGTGATCTGCCCGGCCACCAGGATCTGCTGCAACCGCGCCAGCACGCTCTGCACGTACCGGTACTCGTCCTCGGCCTTGACCCGCAGCGGCTCCACGGCCAGCTCGGTGAGCACCGACCGCACGGCCTGCTGCCGGCACGCCTGCGAGACCGCGTCCAGGAACGCCGGACCGGCCAACCCCGACGACACCCCGCCCGCCTCCCGGATCGCCTGGTGCAACGCCAGGTACGCGGGGTGCGTGAACGCCTCGTCGGGCAGCGAGTCGTAGTACGGCCCGGCCATCTCGGGCAGCTGCAGCGCCGACTTCAACGCCTCCCGCTGCGCCCACAGCGCCGGGTCGCGCGGATCGGGGCGCGGCGGACCGTCGACGTCCAGCGCACCCTGGTTCGGGTCCACCGGCGCGGCCCGCCGTGACGGTGCCGGCGCACGACCGGTCGCCGTCTCGCGCACCCGGCGCACCACCGCCGACTCGTCCTCCCAGCCGACCCACCAGGCCAGCCGGGTCGCGTAACCGTCCCGCTTGGCCCGGTCCTTGATCTGGGCCACGAACGGCACCATCACCTTCAGCGCCTCGACCCGCCCGTCCACCGAGTCCAGGTCGTAGTCGCGCAGCCGGGTCTTGATGGCGAACTCGAACAGAGGCGTGCGGCGGGCGACCAGGTCGCGCACGGCCACGTCGCCCTTGGCCTGCCGCAGCTCGCACGGGTCCATGCCGTCCGGCGCGATGGCGATGTAGGTCTGCGCGGAGAACGCCTGCTCGCCCTCGAACGCCTTCAGCGCCGCCTTCTGCCCCGCCGCGTCACCGTCGAAGGTGAAGATCACCTCGCCGTTGAGCGAGTCGTCGATCAGCAGCCGCCGCAGCACGTTCATGTGGTCCGCGCCGAACGCCGTGCCGCACGACGCGACCGCCGTGGGCACGCCCGCCAGGTGCATGGCCATCACGTCGGTGTAGCCCTCGACCACCACGGCCTGCCTGCGCTTGGCGATCTCCCGCTTGGCCAGGTCCAGCCCGAACAGCACCTGGGACTTCTTGTAGATCGGGCTCTCGCTGGTGTTGAGGTACTTGGCCTGGATCGGGTCGTCGTCGAAGATCCGGCGCGCGCCGAACCCGACGACCTCGCCGCCCATGTCCCGGATCGGCCACAGCAGCCTGCGGTGGAACCGGTCGATCGGGCCCTGCCTGCCCTCCTTGGTCAGCTGGGCCTTGATCAGCTCGGTCAGCTCGAACCCGCGGCCGAGGAGGTGCTTGGTGAGCTTGTCCCAGCCGCCGGGCGCGAAACCGCAGCCGAACTGCCGGGCCGCGGCCTCGTCGAAACCGCGTTGCGCCAAAAACTCCCGCGCCGCCAGCGCGTCCGCCGTGGCCAGCTGCTCGGCGTAGAACTCGGCGGCGACCCGGTGCGCCTCGATGAGCCTGGTGCGGGTGCCCCGATCGCGCTGGACGGTCGCTCCGCCGCCTTCGTAGGTGAGCTGGATGCCCGCCCGGTCGGCCAGCCGCTCGACGGCCTCGACGAACCCGAGGTGCTCGATCTTCATCACGAACGCGATGACGTCGCCGCCCTCGCCGCAGCCGAAGCAGTGGAACGTGCCGTGCGAGGGGCGGACGTTGAACGACGGCGACTTCTCGTCGTGGAACGGGCACAGGCCCTTCAGCGCGCCGCCACCGGCCCGACGCAGCGAGACGTGATCACCCACGACCTCGTCGATCCGGCTCCGGTCACGCACCAACGCGATGTCGCTCTCCCGGATGCGTCCTGCCACGTCGAGCGAGTCTAGTGCTGGCAGACTGGTGCCCGTGACCGCCGCCGAGCAGACCCTGGCCTCGACCTTCACCGGGCACCGCTCGCACCTCGTCGGGGTGGCCTACCGGCTCACCGGCAGCGTCGCGGACGCCGAGGACGCGGTGCAGGAGGCGTGGCTGCGGCTGACCGGTCTCGGCGACCAGGCCCGTGCGGAGATCCGCGACCTGCGCGGCTGGCTGACGACCGTGGTGGGCCGGATCTGCCTGGACCGGCTGCGGTCGGCGGCGGCGCGGCGGGAGCGGTACGTCGGGCAGTGGCTGCCGGAGCCGCTGGTCACCTCGGGCGAGGACGACCCGCTGGACGCGGTGGTGCGCGACGACGGCGTGCGGATGGCGGCCCTGGTCGTGCTCGACCGCCTCACGCCCGAGCAGCGGGTGGCGTTCGTGCTGCACGACGCGTTCGGCGTGCCGTTCGCGGAGATCGCGGACACGTTGGGCTGCACGGTCGCCACGGCGCGCCAGCACGCGTCACGGGGCCGTCGGGCGGCGGCCGAGGCCGAGCCACCGCCGCGGGTGGCCCTCGACGAGCAGCGCGAGGTGCTGGAGCGGTTCCTCCAGGCCGTGGCGTCCGGTGACCTCGACGCGGTGGTCGGCCTGCTGCACCCGGACGTGGTCCTGGTGGGCGACGGTGGCGGCAAGGCCAAGACGGCCGCCCAGGTGATCACCGGCGCGGACAAGGTGGCTCGCTTCATCCTCGGCCTCATGCGCCGCTACGGCGCGGTCGAGGGGCAGCCCGCGCTGGTCAACGGCGACCTGGGCATGGTGTTCGCCGCCCAGGGCGAGCTGACGCCCCGCGTCGAGGCGGTCGTGGTGCGGGACGGCAGGGTGGCCGGCGTGTACGACATGTCGAACCCGGACAAGCTCGGCCACGTGCCGTTCCCCCCGCGTCCCTAGGGCATGGGCACCCGGCAGGCGTCACCCGAGGTGAACCCCTGGTCGGTGATGCCGAACGCCGAGTTGAACCGGCCCCGCTGGTTCTCCAGCGCGATCAGGTAGGTCAGCTCGACCAGGCCCTGGTGCCCGAGCCGGCGGTCGAGCTCGGCGACCTGCTCGTCGGTGACGGCGGTGGGCGTCTCGGTCATCGCGTCGGCGTAGGCGAGGGCGAGCTTCTCCAACTCGTCGTACTTGTCCGAGTTCGCGTAGTCGTGGATCTCCTTGAGCCGGTCGATGTCCAGGCCCTCGTGCTTGATCAGCATGGTGCCGAAGTCGACGCACCACGAGCAGCCGAGCTTCACCGCCGTGAGGTACACCACCAGTTCGCGCAACGACACGGGCAGCGTCTTGGCGGCCTTCTCCACGGCCATCTCGTGGCGCGCGCTCGCGACGAACAGCTTCCGGTGGTGCGCCGACACCGTGAACGGCTCCGGCACCGCCCCGAACCGCTTCTTGGCGAACCGGTAGGCGAACCTCACCAGCGGGTTGGCCTGCTTGGTCGTGACGACCGGGATCCTGGGTGCCATGTCCCCTCCTCGTTTCGGGTCTTCACCCGGTGGACGAGGAGGGCGCTCAAGACGTGACAGTCCCGGGTCAACTCACGGCTTGGCCACTTGGGCGAGGAAGAACTGAGGTTGCACCTGCGCAACGGGCGTGGTTCCATGGACGACGTTGCACATATAAATGCAGCGTCGATCAGTTGTAACCGTAACACCCTGCGGAGGGAGTGATGGCGGTGTCGACGGTAGTGACCACGGCTGACCGTGATGTCGTGTTGACCGACGAACGGGACCAGCGGCAAGCACAGGCCCTGATGACACAGCTGGCCCCTCATGGCGCACGGTTCACCGCCGTGACCGACGGACAAGGTGAAGCCGTCCCGGTACCGGACGAGCTGTCGGCGATCATCGCCCAGGTCGTCCACGCCGTGGCGCAGGGCCACGTGGTCACCGTCAGCGCGATGCCCGAGGAGCTGACGACCACCGCCGCCGCCCAACTGCTGGGCATCTCGCGCCCCACCTTGATGCGCAAGATCAATGCCGGCGTGATTCCCTCGCACAAGGTCGGCTCGCACACCCGCTTGCGGACCGCCGACGTGCTGCAAGAGCGGCATGCGCGTCGGCAACGCCAGCTGGCCGCATTCACCGAACTGCGCGCACTGGAAGACGATTGAATTCGGATTACCGGCTGTCGACCCGACCACGGAGAAGGCATGGTCGACAGATAGCCTCTTGCGGTGGCCCCCACGAGAGTCTTCGTCGATGCCAATGTGCTGTACTCCCGCACGCTGCGGGACTGGCTCGCACTGTTGCAATTGAGGTCTTCCGGTGAAATTTACACGGTCTACTGGACCGAGGACGTGCTCGCCGAGACCATCTACCGACTGCGCCGGAACCACCCGGAATGGAGCGGCGCAAAGATCACGTCGATCCGGGACCTGATCGCGAAGACCTTCGAGGGCGGCAGGGTCGAGGACTTCTCCATCGACGACTCGTACGCCGGCGGTGACGGCGACGACCGGCACGTGCACGCCGCGGCCGTGGCCTGCCGAGCGGATTTCATCCTGACCGCCGACAACGGTTTTTTCAGCGCGGACCATGACGCGGACTCAAGGCCCTACGAGGCTTACAAACCTGACGACTTCTTCGTGTTGGTCGACGACAGTGCGCCCGCCTTGGTGCAACTCGTGACCCGTGAGCAAACCGTGTACTGGGCGCGACGGGGTGCCCGCGCCGACTTGGCGGGTCAGCTCGTCTCGGCACAATGTCCGCGGTTCGCTGAACGGGTGCGGGCCTATCAAGGGAAACTGTCACTCCCGGGCTGAACCAGACCTACGCCTCTCGAAAGCCATTGCACCTGAGTCAACTCACGGCTTGGCCACTTGGGCGAGGAAGAAGATGGCGCCCGTTTCGGCGTGCCGGACCAGTAGCAGGTAGGGCCGGTCGACGCGGACCGTGCGCGAGCGCTCGACCGGCATGAACGACGTCAGGCGCATCACCACGGCGGTCGCTGCGGCGCCCTCGAAGCCCTGCTCGTCCAAGCGCAGCACGGCCTCGTGCACCACGTCGTCCACGAAGAGCCGGGGGTCGGAGCTCAGCCCGGTGAGGTCCGCCCCCTGGCCGAACATCCTGCGCACGCCGACCTGCTGCAGCGCCTCGGCGAGCGAGACGTTCACGGACAGGTCCAGCTTGGGCAGGAACAGCTCGATCCGGTCGTGGTCCAACGCCTCCAGCACCTCGGGCACGCCTTCGGTGCCGCCCAGGTCACCGTCGGGCAGCAGCACGACCGCCTCGACGCCACCGAGCGCGGGCAGCGCCACGGCCTGCCAGCCATCCCGCTGGGCGTAGCGCATGGTGCCCTCGCGGCGCATGGTCGCGACGTTGCCCGTGCCGCGGAACGGCAGGTCGGCGGTGTCGTGGTCGGGGAACTCCTCGACCCACGCGCACTTCAGGTACAGGGCGTTGACCAGGGTCGCGGCCGTGTCGGACGTGATCGCCCCGGCGGCCAGCAACTCCGGGATCAGGCCGCGGGTCGTCTCGGCGACGTCGGCGTTGATGAGCTTGCGCGAGCCCTCCGGGTCGTCGGCGAACGGCGCCGAGCGGACCTTCGCGCCCGGCCACCCGGCCAGGTCGGTGAGGAAGCCCTCGTTGACCGGCAGCTCGTCCCAGGCCCACAGC
Organism: Saccharothrix sp. CB00851; assembly: GCF_001905065.1. Classification (NCBI taxonomy): domain Bacteria; kingdom Bacillati; phylum Actinomycetota; class Actinomycetes; order Pseudonocardiales; family Pseudonocardiaceae; genus Saccharothrix; species Saccharothrix sp. CB00851. The sequence continues at coordinate 509,427 of NZ_LWLC01000012.1, read as the reverse complement.
GTGTTGGCGACGGAGAACTCGGCGTCGTCGCCCACCACCGCGCCCTTGAGCACCTTGGCGTGGTCCTCGCCGAGCAGCGCGAGCAGTTCGGCCTCCGTCTCGCCGCGCGCCGCCTGCGCCGTGAGGCCGAGCGCGCTGGCCACCGAGTACGGCGACCAGCAGGCGTTGCGCGTGCGGTCGGGCGCGACGGCGTCGTGCAGCGTGAGGGCGAACGTCAGGTGCGTTCGATCAGGCACTGGGTCTCCTTAACCGCTGTGGGCTCGTCCGGGATCGGACGTTCGCCCGCGCCGCTCGTGGGTCCGAGCGGCTGGGGGTGGCGTGGTTCGCGCACCCCGGCGGAACCGTCGTCGGGATCGTCGTCCCACCCGGTCCACCCGTACGGCAGCTCACGGGCGACCTTCACCGGTTCGCGGCTCGGTCGGCGCCACGGCCACGGACGACCACGCGGTCTCTGGGTCTCATCGGTCATGACACCGAGTGTGCCACCGGTTACCGGGGCTCGGGGTGGTCATTCGCCAGCGCCCGCCGCCACGCCACGGCCTGGGCGTCGGTGAGCGAGGCGACCTGGTCGACCACGACGCGCAGCCGTTCGGCGTCCGTGCCGGCGGCGGCCCACGCGGGGTGGAACGCCGGGTCGAGGGTGTCCGGTGCGCGCATCAGCAACAGGTGGACCAGCTCCGCGACCAGTTCCCGTTGCAGCGCCTGCATGGCCAGCCGCGACGGGTCGCTCATCACGTACCGCACCGCGACCGCCTTGAGCAACGCCACCTCGGCCGCGACGCGCGGCGGCACGACCAGGTCGGCCTGGTAGCGGCTCAGCCGGCCGTCGCCGTGCACCTCGCGGGTCGCGCCGACGGCGGCGGAGGCGAACCGGCCGACGAGGTCGCTGGTGAGCCGCTTCAACGCCACCTGGGCACGCAGCGACCCGTCGTACTCGGCCAGTTCGGCGATCACCGGCAGGCCGAGCAGCTCGGTCGCGGTGGCTTCGAGCACGGACGCCGGCTCGTCGGAGAAGTGCTTCGCGGCCAGGCCCGCGATGGCGGCGCGTTCGGCCGGGTCACCGAGGGCGGACAGGCTGATCCGGTGCGCGAGCACGCCGTCCTCCACGTCGTGCACGGAGTAGGCGACGTCGTCGGCCCAGTCCATGACCTGGGCTTCCAGGCAGCGTCGCCGCTCCGGAGCGCCCTCGCGCACCCAGTCGAACACGTCGAGGTCGTCGTCGTAGGCACCGAACTTCACCATCCCGGGACGGCGGGTCCACGGGTACTTGGTGGCCGCGTCCAGGCACGCCCGGGTCAGGTTGAGGCCCTTGGCGGTCTTGGGTTCCAGCCGGGTCAGGATGCGCAGGGTCTGGGCGTTGCCCTCGAAACCGCCGCACGGCCCGGCCAGCTCGTCCAGCGCGCGTTCACCGTTGTGCCCGAACGGCGGGTGCCCGATGTCGTGGGCGAGGCCCGCGGTGTCGACCACGTCCGGGTCGCAGCCAAGCTCCTCGCCGATGCCGCGGCCGATCTGGGCGACCTCCAGCGAGTGGGTGAGCCGGGTGCGCGGCACACCGGTCACCTCCGCGCCCTCGCCCGGCCCGACGACCTGCGTCTTGCCCGCGAGCCGGCGCAGCGCCGCCGAGTGCAGCACCCTGGCCCGGTCACGGGAGAACGGCGAACGGCGCTCGGTGCGCGCGCCGGGCAGCACCGCCCCCTTGGGCGGCTCGGGGAGCAGCCGCGCGAAGTCGTGCCCGGTGTAGCCCTGGGTCATCCGCTCAGGGTAAGCGGCGACCTACAGCAGGATGCCGTCGAACGCGCCCGCCGGCGCCTTCATCAGGTGGTAGTAGAGCAGCGCGCCGGTCTCGCGGCGGATGTAGAACAGCTGCGTCTCGCGGGTCTGCACGTTCGGCCCGCTGCGGGTCGGCGACGTCCACGCGGACAGGCCCTCGTCCTCGGCCATCGTGCGGGCCCGCAGGGAGTGCCACGGATCGCTCACGATCACGGCCGTGGTGAGGGACTTGGCGCGGGCGGCGGCGGCGAGCGCCCGGATGCTGCCCAGCGTGTCGGTGCCCTCGCCGACTTCGAGGATGCGGTCGGCGGGCACGTCGTGCGCCTCCAGCCACATCCGGCCGGCCTCGCCCTCGGTGAAGTTGTCGCCCGGCTGCCTGCCGCCGGTGGTGGCGATGTAGTTGACCACGCCCTGCTCGTACAGCCGGCGGGCGTGCTCCAGCCGGGCTTCCAGCACGTCCGAGGGCACGCCGTTGAACTGGGCCGCGCCGAGGACCACGGCCATGTCGGCGTGGGTGCGGTCGTCCTCGCGGGCCACCTGCCACACGCGGAACGCCGTGCCGCCGACGACGAGGAGCCCGATCACGAGGCCGCCGAGGACGACGCGCGTGGCAAGCCTGCGGAGTCTCGGCAGGAACTTCACGCGGGGGATGATTCCACACCCGCGCCGGCGTGAGCCCTGCCAGGATCGCGGCATGGCAGCAGACCGGCCGACGATCGTGGCGACCTCCGGTGGTTTCCGCGCCGGGCGACGCACCGACCTGGAGTTCCACCGACTCGCGCACCACGCCGTGGACCTGTCCGGCGTGCACGGCCGCGCACCGCGGCTGTGCCACATCGGCACCGCGTTGGGCGACCAGCGGTGGTTCAACGCGGACATCTCCGAAGCCGGGCAGCTGGCGGGGTGGGAGGTGTCGCACCTGAACCTGTTCACGATGCCGCCGACGACCGACGTCCCCGGCTTCCTCGCGTCACACGACGTCGTGTGGGTGGGCGGTGGTTCGGTGGCGAACCTGCTGGCCGTGTGGGCGGTGCACGACCTCGGTTCGGCGCTGCGCGCGGCGTGGCAGGACGGCGTCGTGCTCGGTGGCGTGTCGGCCGGGTCGATCTGCTGGTTCGTGGGCGGTTCGACGGACTCGTTCGGGCCGGAGCTGCGGGTGATCACCAACGGGCTGGGCTTCCTGCCGTATGGGAATGGAGTCCACTACGACAGCGAGGCGGAACGGCGGCCCACGATCCAGGCGGCGGTGGCGTCGGGCCTGCTGCCGGAGACGCACTGCACCGACGACGGCGCCGGGCTCGTCTACCGCGGCACCGAACTGGTCGAGGCGGTGTCCGAACGGCGCGACGGTGGCGCGTACGTCGTGCGACGTGACGAATCTTCAGGAACCGCACAGGAGGAATCGCTCGACGTCAGGCGATTGTGAGACGGACCGTTGAGGTGTGGGAAGACGCTGGTGGGTGGTCGCGGTCGCGGTGATCGCGGGCGTGACCGCGCTGGTGTACCCGGGAGACGCCGAGTGCACCGCGCAGGCGTCACGGGCCGTGCCACCGAGCGCCGCGGGCACCTCGGCGGAAACCCCGCACCCGGCCGCGCCACGTACCGCCGAGGCACCCGCCCCGGACCTCTCGGCGGCGGTGGCGCGGGCGGTCGAGGCGGCCGGCGGGGTCGACCTCGGGCTGGCCGTCATCGACCTGCACAGCGGTGAGGCGGCCGGGCACAACGCCGACACCCCGTTCCGCTCGGCGTCGTTGAGCAAGCTCGTGGTCGCGGTGGACCTGCTGACGTCCGGCGAAGTACCGGCGGCCGACCTGGACCGCCTGCGACGCGCCCTCAGCCTCAGCGACGACGACGCCATGAACGCCTTGTGGACCTTGCACGACGGCATGGGCGCGATCACCCGCGTGGCCACCCGGGCCGGCCTGACCGCCACCCGTGCCCCGGCCGACGCCTCCCAGTGGGGCGACGTGGAGATGTCGGCACGTGACGTCACCCGGCTCTACCGCCACATCACCAACCTCCCGCCCGCCAACCGGGACTTCGTCCTGACCGCCCTGTCCGCCGCCTCCCCTACCGCCGCGGACGGCTTCGACCAGGCGTACGGCCTGCTCGCACCGGGCTCCGGCACCTACGCCAAGCAGGGCTGGATGTGGTACCTGCCGGCGGACTTCTACCTGCACACCTCCGGCATCGTCGCCGACCGCTACGCCGTGGCCGCACTGTCGATCCAGACGGGCGTCGCTGAACAAGCCGCGAAGGACCGCCTGACCGCCGTCACGACCGCGCTGGTCACCGCACTCACCACAAGTGGCTGAGACAACGGGCCTCCGGCCGCATCAAGGCCCGGAAGTGCCCGTCGAGCCTCCCCGCGAGGTCTGGGTCCCGCAGCAGCACTCCGACCTCGATGTTGTCGACCAAACCGCGGTTGGTGAGATTCGCACTACCGAGCAGTGCGGCCGCGGCGTCGGCGACCACGACCTTCGCGTGCAGCGACGACGCCCCACGCCGATGCGCGGCCGGCCAGTGCCAGAACGTGGCCAGGTCGCGCAGCGCTGTGAACGCCTCAGCCCCGCCCGGTCCGCGCAGAACACCGCCGATGTCGGTCGACGTCTCGACGACCAGATCGACCCGGATACCCCGGTGAGCGGCGGCCATCAGGTGCCGCACCACCTCTGGTACGCCGTAGGCCGCGAAGCTGACCACCAGGAGACGATCCGTGGCGCGACTCACCAGGTCGACCACGACCGAACTGGTGAGCCTGACCGGCACGGCGGCGCTCACGGGTCCGCTGGCGACGAGCCGAGCACGCTCGTTACCGGCTTCGTCGTGCACGGCTGCGGCAGCGGACAGGGCCAAGGCCACCGCCGTGCCGGGTAAGAGCGGTGCGTGCCGCGTCCAGGACGAGATCAACTGCCGGGCCGCGCCGGACGCCTCCGTTCCGGGCTCTCGACCGATCAACTGCTCCTCGACGGAGTCCAGAGGACCCGGGGCGTGGTCCAACACGGTGCACCAATTCGCGATCTGACCGGAGGACAACCTGCGGGCCAGCGCCGCCAACTCGACCGCGAACTCCCGATCCATCAGCCGAAGAACCCCGCACCGGTCGACGTCAGCGTGTCCACCAGCAACGACCGGTCCAGGTACTGGTTGCCGCGTTCGCAGGAGGTCTCCGACGCGAACAGGCACGCGTGGCACGCGGCACCGTAGAGCCTGGCGTGCTCCCGCGGATCGTGCTCCGCGCACAGCGGGTCGCTGCTGCACAACCGGGCCGCTTCCAACGCGCGCTCGATCAACGCGCCGAGGTTGTGCTGTTCGCCCAGGCTGACGAGCCCGCCGAGGGTGCCTTCGCTGTCGGGTGCCGCCGTGTAGAGCAGTACCCCGGCCATCGGTCGGTCACCCGTGGCGGCGTAGATGCGTTCACCGATACCGGACGCGCTGTAGCCCGATTCCAGTGCGAGCTCCCGGATCAACGCGTGGGCGAAGGTGTGCAGCAGCACGTACCGCGCGCCCGGCCACGTGTCGCGTTCGAGCCGCCGACGCTCCCGCCACTGGTGGTGGGCGGGCTCGAGCATCTGACGTCCACGGTTACGCACCGCGTCACCGCGTTCCCACTCGGCGAGACGCTGCTCGGAGAACTGGAGGAAGATGCCCTCACCGCGCATTTCGGCGCACGGCACCCACGTCGGCGGGTCGATCGACAGCGGTGCGCGCCGCACGTCCGCGGTACCCGGTTCGCCCCACTCGGGAGCGTCGATTCGCGTGAAGCCGTAGAGGGCGGCGACCTCGCGCAGCCGGGTCACCAACACCACGTTCTCCAGCCAGCTTTCCGCGCTCCTCGGCCGGTTCTCACGACGAGTGGTGAATTCGGGCAATTCGTAGGAAACACCTTCACTGAATGCGTTCCACTCAGGAGTGAGCAGGTCGTGGTCGTCGACCGGTTGCCGATCAGGCGGCGACTCGGCATGACGCCGAATCGCCTCCCAGGCCTTGTCCTCTCCGTACGGTTCGAGTTCCGGCCAACAGCGCTGAGTGCGCATCACGTTCTTGGCGATACCTTCCGGCAGTGCCGCCAACAGGCCCAGTTGGCCCCAGAACTCGGCTACGATCTGGTCCACCGCCTGATCCGCACGGGGAAGGCTGAACGCGCGCAACTGCATGGCGAACCAACTGTTCGTGGCGCCCAGGACCAGGGTGCGAGGTTGCTTATCGCAGTCCTCATACGTGCCCAATTGCGGGTGCCGGCCACGACACAGCGGCAAGTTCTCGACTGCCGCTGCACCCAGGGCCTGCGCCATGCTCTGTTGGGCACCACATTCGCCGCAGCTGACGAGGATGTTCGCCGCTTCGCCCGTCGTGCCACGCTCGGAGAGCTTAAGGGAGTGACCTGATTCCGGCACCGATCCCTTGTGGACGAAGTATTGCCACGGGAAATCATCCAAGTGGCCATTGTCGCAGGCGAGCACGAATCGCGCCGGAACTGCCACCGGACGGGTTGTGCGGCCACCTCGACAGTTGTGCACGTACCGCACGCGATCGGGGTTGAACATGTCGTGGATCAACTCGAAGTATCCTGCGTCGGCACGGCCCAACTGGTTGCACCGAGTGTCGGAGCAACGAAGCCACATCGGGAACAGCCCGACCGGTACACCCACTTTCGCCCACTCGCCGAACACGTCACTGGTCTCCGGAAGGTGTGGTGGCTGCCGCAGCGCCTCGACCTGCGTACCCAGCCTGGCGCGGACCGCAGCGAGGAGTCGATCCTCGGTGATCTCGGTCGCGTGCCGGAGTTCCCAGTGGTCCAGCCCCATCGTCACAACCGAGAGGTTCGGCAGGTCCGCGACCGCGCCGACGCCGTAGGTGTGCAGCAGTTGGTTGGGCCGCAAAGCACCGACCCGGCTGGTGCGCGGACGCTCGAGCGCGGTCACTGTGCACTCCCGGTCATGTCGGCGTCGTCGGCGGGAGCGCGGAACGCGGGTTCCGAGTCCCACGGGTCTATCCCGGGAAGCAACTGCAACTGCACGCCGGGTTCGACGTCACGCAGTGAGGTCGGCGCGACCAGCGGGCTCCGGGCCGCCATACCCGGCCTGTGCAGCAACCCTGCGATGTCCTCACTGACCCGTGGCTGATCGTAGGCGAGCCTGCGGCCGGGGATCGCCCGTTCCCTTGCCCACATGTCCAGGCGCAGGTCAAGTTGGTCGATGATCCGCTGCGTGATGTGACGCGGCCGACCGACCGCGCGACGGCCCAGGTATCGCACGACGTGGTCGGCCAGTTCCGAGTGCCGGTCGAAGTCCTGCGCGCGGAGGTTGCCGTTGTACGCGGGCTCCAGCTCGCGCACCAATGCCACCATCACACCGGTCAGACCCCGGTCGATCGCACGATCCGCGAACGGCGTGACGGACAAGGCCTCCACCCGACGGTAGAACGTCTGGTGGAAATGCTCGAACGTCTCGTAATGCGACAGGTCGCGTGGCCGTGCCCAGTTGTAGACGGTGAATACCAGCCCGGGCGCTTGGCGGCCGACGCGACTGGTGGCCTGGATGTACTCGGCGGTGGACTTGGGCTGGTTGGTCACCACCATGACACCCAGCCGGGAGACGTCCACGCCGACGGCGATCATGTTGGTGGCCAGCAGCACGTCGATCGGCGCGGCCGACCCCTTCGGCCTGGTCCCGGTGAAAGGGATCTTGAGTTCGTCGAGCAGCGGGCGGATGGCGTCGGAACTCAACCGCGAGGTCAGTTCCTTTTGCTTCGGGTCGTACCGCCTGGCGAGACCTCGCGCGTCCGCCCTGGCCAAGCGGGCACTGACGTCGTCCTCGACGAGCCTGCGCATGCCGCCCAGGTCACGGAGGCTGTTGAAATATCCGACCAAGGTCATGTACGGGTCCGTCACCTCGTTGCGGCCGTATTGCTCGTGCAGCCGCTGTGCCGCGCCGAGCACGGACACGTAGACCCGAATCAGGGTCGACTTGATGCGCGAGCCGTGGGCGCAGATGCCGACGTAACGACGACCTGGGCGCTCCTCGATCGGCCGCTGACGCGCGAAGTAGCTGTCGTCGATGGTGAGACCGGGTGGCGGGAACACCTCGGTCTTGCGGTAGAAGAGGTCCTTGATCTGCTGGTTTGCCCTGCGGACGGTCGCCGTGGACGCGATCACCTTGGGCCGTACGGATCGACCGCCTTCGAGCTTCCACGTCGCCAGCCGGTCGACGGCCGTCTCGTACAGGCCCACCAATGACCCGAGCGGTCCGGAAATCAGGTGCAGCTCGTCCTGGATGATCAGGTCCGGTGGCCGGATCGGGCTGACACCGACCACCCGCCCCGGGTGCCTGGCCTTCTCCCAGTCCGCCAGCTCCAGGTCCTCTGTGAGGTAGCCGTGCTGCTCGCAACGCTTGCTGACCCGGCCGAACAGCGCCGCCGTCTCGCCCTTCCACGGCAGCTGCGCGAACTTGTCCACGGTGGCGATCAGCAGTGAGGGCGGGTGGCGGTAGATCTCCTCGTCCACCACCAGCACCGGCAGACCACGGTTGGCAGGCTCCGTCGGTCCCGAGATGGAACCGAACGGGCAGAACACGTCAGGACACTGGATCAGCGTGCGACGCCGCGTCGGCTCGACCTCGATGTCGCGCCCCTTCTCGATCGCGGTGCCGCACCAGGGACAACTGGTGAGCTGGTGCGGCGAGCCCTGCCCGAGGGTCGGCCTGCCGCTGGAGCGGCGGATCTCCTTGACCCAGTCGGCGGCGTGATCGGTGCGGTTGGGTGTGACCCGGCCGCCCACCCACAAGCCGATGCGGAACGGCGCGGAACCCCAAGTTGCCTCATCGGCTCGCCGGAGCACCTCAGCGGCGCAGATGAGAGTCGTTGCCCGCTCAAACTGCTGGATGGTCAACAGCCTCAGGGTGTACCGCATCAGGACGGCGACACCTTCGTCCGCGCGCAGCCCGCCGTACGCCGGTTGCAGCCTGCGAACCGCGAGCGTGAACGCGGTGAGACCGAGATACGCCTCGGTCTTTCCACCACCGGTCGGGAACCACAGCAGGTCGACCAGCCCGTTGTTCGCGTCCTCGGACCGTTCGGCGTGCCGCGGGTTCGCCAACGAGGGCAGGTTGAGCAGGATGAACGCGAGCTGGAACGGTCGCCAACTGCGGTTGCGGGGCACGTCCACCTCGGTGACCACGTCGTCGAGCATTTTCGACGGGTGGGCACGGCGCTCGTCGGCGGCGATCGTGTGCAGGCGCTGCCGCGCCATCGCACGGTTGGCGAAACCGAACGCCTTGCGCGCGTCGGCGTCGGTGGTCAGCAAGTCCACTCCGGCCTCGATGCGGTCGGCCGCACGGCGGGCGGCGGTCAACGCGTTCAGCGCCTCGTCCCGGTGGCCGTCGAGGTGCGCGTCGGGAGCGTCCACCTCCGCTGCCCGCTGCCCGATCCAGTCCCGGTACCCGGTCACCAACGGGCGCAGCACCGCGGACAGCTCCTCGACCGGACCTTCGGCCAGGTCCGCGAGCCGGGTCATGTCCAGCACGACGTCCCTCAACGCGGTCAGGTCGGCGTCCCTTTCCGGATCGGGCACGTCCGTCGCCGGCATCTCGATGTTCGGCACGGTGCGGGTGGTCAGCCGCACGGCCCGCAACGACCGCTCGGTGTTCCGATCAGCGTGCATCGCGACGCCATGACCGACCGCGAACTCCGGGGTGAAGCGGTAGGCCATGGCGAGACCGCGTTGTTCGGCCTGGTCGGCTTTGTGCCCGCCTGAGGGACGATCGGGCCTGGGCAGGAACACCTCGGTGCCGTCCGGCGCGGCGGCGGACAACTCCACCTGGAACAACCAATCCGCGGATGCCCGGCCGGCCCCGCGCGGCTGCCGGTTCTCCAGGAACAGCGACACCAGCCAGTCGTCACCATGGCGGCGGATGCGCCCCCGCACGACGACGTCCGGGGCTTCGGCGTGCACCGCCATGGGCGGCAAGAGCCCTTCATCGTTGTTCGCCGCCGCGTCGTTCAGAGCGACCTTCAGGACACCGCTCATCGGAACGCGTCGCCACACGCGGTCCGGCAGTCCCTCTTCGGTCTCCGCCACCACGCGTTCGTAGCGTCCCCACTTGGCGGTCACCTCGAGCTGGTCGACATCCCCGGCGACGGTGGCGGTGAACCCGATCGAGGACAACGCGAGGCTGGCCATGTTCGGCGCGCTGGGCTCTTGACCCACCTCTTCCGGTTCGGCGGCCGGACTCTCGGCCAGTTCGTCCTGCGTCTCCGGCTCGATCACCTCGCCGCGGGGCGCAAGCCTGCCCAGCGGGTAGCGGTCCAGCGGGTCTTCGCGGGTGAACTCCTCGTGCTCGCCCTCCAGCGGACCCAGCAAGTCGGCCAGAACCAGCCGCTGCAACTCGTCACGGATGACCCGAGGCTCCGGCACGGCGAGGACGGGCTGTTCACTCATGGCCGTACCGTAGCCGGCCACACCGACATCCGCGCCGGAACCCGGCTCACGACGCACCGTGGGCGGTAACGCACGCGGTACGCGCCGCAGATACGCCCGGCGTGGCGAGCAAAACGCGGCAGATCAATCGATCGGCAGTAGATACGAAATCGGCGGCCAGACCGTCGCAAAGCGTTGCGGAACAGCACGGTGAATGGCTGGCACTGTTACGCCCGACCGGTCCGTTCATCGGACTTCCCGTGCTCATCGACGTTTTCCCGAGCGGGGTCGACACCCTTCCCCGCACTTTGCGGGAACGGACCCGCCAAGCCTGGGCCGAGTTCGACGCCGAGCCCGACCGCATTCGAGCACCCTGGCACGACTTCGTACTCGGCGAACTGCTCCGCTACCCGGCGGCCACCCTTCGGGAAACCGCAGTGTCCGGTTTGGACATCGTCGGGCCGGTCAAACCGGACCAGGTCGTGCTCGGCCCGGCCGCGTCCGGTGATCACACGGCACGCCTGCACGTCTACCGCCGCGAGGTCGACCCCGAACTGGCGGCTCGTGTGTGCCGCGACACGGGGACTCCCTTGGCGCTGTCGACCGATGGCCGTTTCTGGACGCTGATCCACGCACGCCCGGGCGGACCCACCAGTTCCGCGGTGTTCGATGTCGATCTCTGGTCGGACGAACCCGTCCTGCTGCGCGCCTTCGCCTCGCTGCTGTCACCGCGGCGGGTGTTGGCGCCGGTGGAGCGGCGGGACAGCCTGGCCGCGTTGTTCTCACGCACCGAGGACGAGCAAACCCAGATCACCGGCACGCTGGGGGAACAGGTTCGACGGGCGGTGGAGCTGCTGGTCGGCGAGTTCTCCCGGCTCGATCGGGAAGCACGCGGGACGGCGTTGGGCGACGTCGATGAACGGAGCCTCTACCGGGGCGCGTTGAGAACGTTGATGCGCCTCGTCTTCCTGCTCTACGCCGAGCAGCGCGAACTGCTGCCCGTCAAGGACCCGGTCTACCGCGACGGCTATGCGGTGACGACGCTACACCAGCAGCTCAGCGAGGACCGCGACCGACACGGCGAAGAAGTCGGCGACCGCCGCAGCGCCGCGTGGCTGCGGCTGCTGGCCACGTTCACCGCGGTGCACCGCGGCAGCGAGCACCCCGACCTGCGAATCGCGGCCCACGGCGGTTCGATCTTCGATCCGGCGGTCTCCCCTTGGCTCGCCGCGATGCCCGTCACGGATCGGGTGGTGCACGAGGTCCTGGAATCGCTGCTGGTTTTGAAACATCGCGGCAAGGCTGCCGAACGGCTCAGCTATCAGGCACTTGACGTCGAACAAATAGGCCACGTTTACGAAGGCCTGCTAGATTTCTCGTGCCGCAAGGTGAATGAGCCTTACCTGGGCTTGATCGGCAAGCGCGAACCTGAACTCCCGCTCACCCACGTCGAAAGTCGGCCGGACTTCAAGGAGATCTGCGGCCTCACCGCCAAGCAGGCGGAGAAGGCACTCGCGACCGAACCCACTCCCGCCGATCTCGCCGCCCTCCACGCCGCCTGCGACAACGACTCCGCCCTGGCCGAACGGGTCAAGCCCTTCTGGGGACTGCTGCGCAAAGACCTGCGTGGCGCACCGACCGTTTTCCCGGCGAAGTCCGTCGTGTTCACCAACGACAGTGGGCGGCGTGCCACGGGCACGTACTACACCCCTCGCGCACTCGCTCGCGAAATTGTCCAGCACACTCTCGCCCCGCTTTGCCGGGTACGTGACAGCTCCGGCGAATCGCGTCCCCGCACGGCCGACGAGTTGTTGGAGCTCAAGATCTGCGACCCGACCATGGGCTCCGGCGGATTCCTCGTGTCGGCGTGCGAGTACCTGGCCGAACGCCTGACGGAAGCGTGGGAACGGGAGGGTCTACCCGACGGAGTCGGCGGCACCCCGGACGACATTCGGCTCGCTGCACTCCGCATGGTCGCGGCAAGATGCCTCTACGGCGTCGACCGCGACGACCTCGCCGTGGACTTGGCGAAGCTTTCCCTGTGGCTGCTGACGCTCTCCAAGGGCAGGCCGTTCAGCTTCGTTGACCACGCCCTGCGCACCGGGGACTCCCTCATCGGCCTGGTGAGCGAACGCCAGGTCGAGCGCTTCCACCTCGATCCCGACCGTGCGGGTGTGGACTCGGGCCGGTGGACGTTCGGGATCGCCGAAGAACTCATCAGCCCGGTGCTCGCCGAGGTCGCCGAACTCCGCAGCTGCATCGAGGACCGCGCCGCCGACGACATCCGGCAGATCAACGAGAAGCAGGAGAAGCTCAGCCGTGCGGACCGACTGACACGGCGGCTGAGACTCATCGCCGATGTCGTGGTCGGCGCGGCCCTGTCGACTTTCGGCCAGGGGGAACAGCGCTACCGCGACCGGCTCACCGCGCTGTCGGAAGAGGCCATCGGCCTGCTGACCGAGGACCGGGACGACGGCCCGGCGGAACTGAAGGTGCGGCAGGTCGTGACCGACTGGCTCACCGGTGACCGAACTCGTCCTCTGCGACCTTTCCACTGGGCACTGGAGTTTCCGGAAGTCATGCGACGGGGTGGCTTCGACGCAATAGTAGGAAACCCTCCCTTTATCGGCGGTCAGCGCCTGACCGGTTCAGTGGGCCACGATGTACGGGAGTACCTGGTCACCCGATTAGCCAGGGGGAAGCGCGGAAGCGCCGATATTTGCTCGTACTTCCTCCTGCGGAACCTGGAGATCTCGGCCGGTGGCCGTGTCGGGATCATCGCCACCAACACGATCGCCCAGGGCGACACCCGTGAAGTCGGACTCGACCAGGCTGTCGACCTGGGCTGGCAGATCTACCGCGCGGTCAAGTCCCAACCCTGGCCCGGCAAGGCATCGCTGGAGGTGTCGATGCTCTGGGTGGGCAGGACCGACGAAGGCGAGGTCTTCTACCTCGACGGCAACAAGGTCAGCGGTGTCACCCCCTCGCTCACCCTTCCTTCCCGCACATCCGGCAACCCGTACCGCTTGCTCGCGAACGCCGGGCAGTCATTCATCGGCTCCTACATCCTGGGCACAGGGTTCCTACTCGACCCGGAGGCAGCGGCTGGGTTGATCGACCAGGACAGTCGCAATCAAGATGTCCTGTTTCCCTATCTCAATGGCGAAGACCTCAACTCCAAGCCCGACTGTTCGGCAACTCGGTGGGCAATCAACTTTCATGACTGGGACGAGCGCCGGGCAGCGGAGTACTCCGGTTGCTTCAGCATCGTGAAACAGAACGTGAAGTCGTTCCGCATGACCAACAACCGGAAAGTCTACCGGGACTACTGGTGGCAATACGGCGAAAAACGGCCGGCGATGCTGCGTGCTCTCGCGGGGCTGGACCGGGTATTGGTGATCGCGCTGGTGAGCAAAACCGGACTGCCGGCGTGGGTACCGACGAAGCAGGTGTTGTCCCACATGTTAGGCGTCTTTGCCACTGACCGGGACGCCTACTTGTCCTTGCTGTCGAGCAATCTGCACTTCACCTGGTGGACATCCAAGGGCGAGTCGACCCTTGAGGCTCGTTTGCGATACACACCGTCCGACGGGTTCGAGACGTTTCCACAGCCGTCGCTGACCGCGCGGATGGACCGGGTGGGCGAGAAACTGCACCGGTTTCGCCGGGGCGTGATGCTGGACCGGCAACTCGGCCTCACGAAGCTGTACAACCTCGTGCACGACGAGTCCGTCACCGACCCGGAGGTGCGGCGCCTGCGGGAGATCCACGTCGAGGTGGACGAGGCGACCGCGGCCGCGTACGGGTGGTCCGACCTCGACCTACGACACGGCTTTCACAACACACGCCAAGGTCGCCGGTTCACGATCGGTCCGGTGGCGCAGGTGGAAGTGCTGGACCGGCTGCTCGAACTCAACCACCAGCGTTACGCCGAGGAAGTCGCGAAGGGCCTGCACGCCAAGCGGAAGGCCGGCCGCGCGGCGACACCGACGCCGAGCGAGGGATCGCTGTTCTGACCGGATGTCGTGGCGGCCGAGGGCGGGCATGCTGGTGAACCATCACGGGAAGCGACCGCCGAGGGGGCTGTGGTGGCAAGCATGCTGGCCGCGTTGGACGACCACGCGGACGTCGAGTGGAACGTGTTCGGCCTGATCGACGACGACCGAGTCGAGCCCGGCGAACCCGGGTGGGGCGCGTTGGGCACACCGAAGACCATGTTGACCGGCAAGAACGGCGCCATCTTCCGCAGCGGCGGGGCGATGCACCGGGCCGGCGTACGACTGGAGTCGTGGGACGAGCCGCCCGAGTCGCCGGAAGGACCATGGGACGCGGTGTGGGCGGACGAGATCACCTTGACGTCGGGAGTGCTGCGGCTCGCCGCCGTGACGGCCGGGGTGTCGGAGGAGACCCTGCGGGTGGGACCACCCGGCGTGTATGCGGTTCGGGTGTGCTGCCGAGGCCGGGCGGCCGCTCTCGAAGCGGGGTTCATGCCCTACACCGGAGAAGTCGTCGAGCACTGGGTGATGCAGTTCTGGCCGCGGTGAGGAGCGGGACGGACGGGATGACCGCCCGTCCCGCCCACCGTCACGGTGTCGCGTTGACGTGGAACGCGTCGCTGTCCAAGATGCGGTCGTAGGAGTACCAGGCGCCCAACCACCTGCCGGCGGCCTCGTTGTCCGGGCCGGGGACGCGGGCGACCGAGAACCGCCCGTCACCCCGGGCGGCGCCTTGGTGCGTGGCGTTGAACGGGTATTCGTCGCACTGGTACTTGCCGCCCTCGGCGTAGCCGGCGCCCCACTCGGCGACGCACGCCTTCACCGCCTCGGTGCGGTTCTGGTTGGTGTTGTTGAAGTACCACCTCGTGAGGGCCTCACCCTCCACAGCGCCGGGGATGGTCTTGCCGTCGATGCGCGGGATGGTGAGCTGTGGCGACTGCATCGCGAGTCGGTAGTGCGCCGCGGACTCCGTCATCGCGGCGAACTCCGGACGACTCACGGGGAAGTGGATGACGGCCTTGACCCGACTGAAGATCGCACCGTTGTGACCGTTGAGGTTCAGGTAGTTGACGCTGTCGTACCGAACCTTCTGCGGCGGGCTGTCCTGCGACTGGGGCTTGGAGCCCGGAATCCCCACCACCCTGGCAGTGGCGCGCGACCAGAAGTCCATGTAGCCGAGGCGGTTGGGGTTCTCCGGCGTCAGCGCGGGAGCCGTCGACGTGAAACGCGTAAAGTAGGCCGGCACCCGCTCCCACTCGGCCAGCGACTTCTCCGACTCCGTGGGGTTCTGCGGGTCCTCGGTGCATTCATCGCCGTTGACCAACGGCGTGCACTCCAAGTCCAACTTGAGGAAGGTCGCTTCCTTGAGCGCCGGGGTGTTCGACACGATCTGGTCCACGAACGTGACGAACCGGACGGCCCGGTCGCGCTCGGACCCGAACCCCAGGATCGTGACGCGGAAGCTCGACTTCACCACGAAGCAGATGCTCCCGGCGCAGACCCGGTCGCCCTTCTCGCCCTTCATGATCCGGCAGAACGCGTAGTGGTTCTTGATCCAGCCATCAGCCGACCCGGCCTGGTCCGCGTGGTCCTGGCACTCGTAGGCGCTCGTGATGTAGTCGTACTCGAACGGCGGCGGGGACCAGTCCTGCGCGGTGACCTGCGGCGGACCGTAGTCCGACTGATAGGTCGCCGTGGCGTCGCGGTCCTCCTGCCGTAACTGCTCCAGGCTGGGCCGCGCCCCGGAACGGGCACCCGTGTCACCGGTCGCCCCGACCTCGTTCGCCGGGAAGAACCGCAACTCCGAGGACACCACGGTGCCCTCGGACAACAGGTCCGGTGGAATCGCATCGGGATTCGCCGACGCGGGCAGGACTCCACCCACCACTATTCCGGATGCAATCAGCGCCGTGACCAGAACCCGCATACGCGCGCGCCCCGATCGCATGAAATGTGTTGACATCGCTCGCCTTCGTCGTTGCGGAAACAACAGCCCGAGAGGCCACGAACGAAAAAACCCCCGCGCGTGCGCGCACTAAAACCTACAGGACCCCCGTCCCGAGATGTGCCTCCCCAGCACGTTTGCGAAGCTACCAGCACCCGGCAAGCCCGACAACACTGAATATATTCCAGCCGAATGCGCATTGATCAATCGCAAGCCGGTTGAATCCCATCACCGATCACTCGGCGCTTCAGACCTGCGGCGGTCGAATGACGCACCGCCGCGCGGTGAACTTGCCGGCGAGCGCCCGCTCCGACTCCGTGACAACGGCCGGCAGGACGGGCATCGCGGAATGTCCCGGCGACGGGATGGTCAGGACTTCCCTGATCGTCCTGATCGCGGTGTCCTCGCAGGAGTAGACCAGCACCTCCGGCCGGAACGGGTCCGCGCCCGGGGTCGGCAACACCACCCGATAGCCCCAGGCGTAGCCCTCGTGGATCAGGACGATCACGTCCGCGACGGCGACGCCCCGCCACCGGAAGACAGCCGCGATCGCCTCGGGTGACTCACGGTTCGGCACGTAGTGGAACGTCCAGCGGCGCCGGACCAACTCGGCCAGCCACTCGTCCAACAACGCGGAGTCCATCACGCCACCCGTGTCGGTGGGCAGCGGCTCAGGACGCCGAGGTCGAGTCGACCCAGACGAGCCGCGCCGAGACGTCCTCACCACCGCCACCGAACAGGCGCAACGCCCGCTCCGCCGACTCGGAACTCATCCGCGACGCGCCGCCCCGTGACACCAGTTCGACATGGCCGTCCCACGCCATCCCCCACGCCGCGACTTCGGCGTCCTGGTGCACGCCGAACTCCCGCAGGACGGCGAACAGGCGCGGCTTCCCCTCGGCGACCAGGTCGGTCACGAACTCCTCGTACTGCTCCTGCTCGGTGAGCGACATGTGCCTGCCTCCGTGTCGTAGCTGATTGATCACCTGGTGTAGCGCTAGAGTGCCGCGAGCGACCCGAGTTGAAAATGGGAACCCACTTTCTTCACCTTTTCGGAGGACAGCAGTGAGTCAGGACAGCGGTGGAGCGGTCAACGCGACCGTGCGGAGGTGGCAGCTCACCGAGACCCTGCGGCAGTTGCGCGAGAGCAACGGATTGAGCATCGAACAGGCCGCGGAACGCCTCCGCGCAGGCACGGGCAAGTGGTCACGCTCGAAACTGGGCCGGATCGAGACGCGCGAGCAGGGCGTCAAGCGGCACGAGGTCGAGCAGTTGCTCGACCTGTACGGGGTCACCGATGACAGCGTGCGGAGCTGGATGCTGGGCTTGGCGTCGACCGTGAACGAGCGCGGGTACTGGCTGGCGCTGCGCAAGGACCTGCCCGGCGACTTCCACGAGTTCCTGAGCGTCGAAGCGGCACTCGTGGCGTTGCGCGAGTTCGAGACGATGGTCGTTCCGGGCCTGCTCCAGACCGCCGACTACACGCGGGCGCTGATCTACGGCGCCAACCCCGGCATGGCCTACGAGGTCGTGGACCGCCGCGTGATCGCCCGACTGGCACGGCAGCAGGTGCTCGCCCGGCCAGACCCGTTGCGATTCCACGTGATCCTCGACGAGGCGATCTTGGAACGCCCGATCGGCACCAACTTGGTAATGCGCAACCAACTTCAGCGGCTGCTCGACACGTCGGAGGCCGACCACATCACGGTCCAGATTCTCCCGAAGTCGGCCGGTGCCACTCCGGCGGTGGACGGACCGTTCTCCATCCTGACATTGCCCGAGCCAATCCCCGACTTCGGCTACGCCGAGGGACCTGGCGGCGCCGTCTACATCGAAGACCGCGCCCAGGTACGCGTGTGCACTGAGCGGTGGGGCATCCTCACCGAACGATCACTGTCACCTGCCGACTCGCTGGACGCGATCAGGGAGGCGGTGAAGACTTACACCTAACCGGCGACGCGAGGGACGTGGGATGACCAACTGGCGCAAGAGCAGCTACTCGGGCAGCGGCGGCACCGGAGGCGGCAACTGCGTCGAGGTGGCAGTGGACGGCGAGCGGTACCGGCTACGGGACAGCAAAAACCCGGACGCGGGCACGGTGACCGTCACCCGCACCTGGCTCGACGCGATCAAGTCCGGCGCGCTCGACTAGAACAACGCCCCTTCGGGCGGGAACAACTCACCGGCGATCGACGGCTGGGCAACGGAAGCGGCCTTCCGCTTGCCCTTCGCCTTGGAGTGCAACCCCTGCGCCACTTCCTCAGCGTGCCTCTGGTGGTTGAGCTCCAACAACCGATCAAGGATCTCCACCTGCACCATGGGATCGATCGTGAACCGCCGCCCCTGCCGCGTGTCATAGAACCCGTGCTTGAGGTCCAAGTCGGTCCACCCATACGCCTCCGCCACCGCGTAGTCGACCTCGACATGAATCTCCCGCAACCGCTCAACCTCAGCGTCATTGCCGACCGACTCGTCATGCACCCGGTTGTAAAGCTTGGTCAACCCAAGCTGACGACCAAGCATCACCCGACGCCGGAACGAGTGCAGTTCATCCCCCACCCGATCCATCCGCGCCGTCAACTCAGGCTGCGGAAACGTCTCAAAGCCATCCGATGGCGTGTACCGCGCATCGGTCCGCATGGTCGACTCCCCCTTCGTGGTCCACCATGCGAAGTGAACATTGCTCGACAACAGCGCCAAGAATCCGTCTCGATCGAAACTAAAGACTACCGTTGCATCGCTGATCACCTGCCCGGTTGGCACCCAAACAGGCAACCCAGTCTTGCTGACCCGCGCAATAACCAGCACTCGATCGAGTCCAGATATCGCCCTATACAACTCGGCACGAGGACGCCAGTATTGCCACCAACGATCCATGAGGCCCGCATAACTGCCAGCTGCTTTCTCTTCGCGATCCGGCTTTACCATCTCTTCTGCGATCCGGAAAACATCGAGATATGTCGCAGCGCGCTTCTCATCCCACGTGTGAAAGTTGATCACCCATCGACCGGCCGAGCAGTCCGGGCGAGAGTTCAATTCCTCTCCGTTGAGATACGGAAATACCACCTCTCGGTTGCGATCGTCTTGCATGATAAGATTTTTCGCAGTATCCGGAGAAAGAAAGAACCGATCACCGAGAACCAGGCTACCCTGAAAAGATTGACCGGCGTTGGCGATGAGGCGGTAGGCATTGCCGGAAACTCTCGACCGCGGATCAAGCGACGGCGTGATACCGCTGACCTCAACGCCGTCCAGCCAACAAGACTCTTGATCTTCACGGCCCACCCACAACAATGACACCTCAAGTGAGGCTGTTCCCGGCCATGGCTGTGATTTCACCGCGCGATAGACCCGCCATCCCTTGTCCACAGCTTGATCCAGGCCGACCTCACGGGTGTCGCCCTGCGCGATGGTGTTGGTCGCGATGACACCTACCCGACCAGAGGACGCAACCTCCAGGTCTCGCAGCAGGAAGTAGGAGCAGAGGTCAGCGTTGCCAGGCTTGTCCCTGGCAATCCGCTGCTTCAGGTACTCCCGCACATCGACTCCGAGCGCACCACTGACTCGCTTGCCCCCGATGAATGGCGGGTTGCCCACGATCGCGTCGAAGCCGCCGCGTCGCATGACTTCTGGGAACTCCAGCGCCCAGTGGAACGGCCGGATCGGCTGGGATCGGCTGCCCTTCAGCCAGTCGTTCACCATGACGACCATTGCTCTCTCCGCAGGAGAGTCGGTGGCTCGCTCCTCCAACTGGTCAACGGCCTCGTCAAACACCCCGGACAGTCGATCCATGTAGCGCTTGTTGCCTTCACCGGCCGTGCTCAGCGCAGCACCCACCACGGCATCGGCTGCCAGTCGCAACCTGCGGGTCAGCCCATCGGCACGGGCGAGGTCGGCGGCCTTCTCCTTGAGTTGGTCGTTGTGCTCCGCCGGCGCCGATTCGATCTTCTGCCGCAACTCGGTCACATCGGCGAGCACAGGACCGATCAATTCGACCGCGACACCACGAGTCCAGCCCTGCTCGGGTGCGTTGTCAGGATCGAGGTGGAAGCGTTCGACCTGACGCTCGTTCACGACCCCGATGAGCGAGTCACCACACCGCAGCGCGTGATCGAGGAAGCCGAACGGCTTGTTGCGTTCCAACGTGACCAACCACAGCGACAGCTTGGCCAGCTCGACCGCCATGTCATCCCGGTCCACCCCGTAGATGCACTTGGCCGCCACCCGCCGCATCGCGGCGAGCTTCACGTCCTCCGCAGTCCCACCAACACCATCGGGGTAACCGTCGCGCTCCCAGGCCTCCACCAACCGCGCCGCGAGGTAGTCACAAGCCGACACGAGGAACGCGCCCGATCCCATCGTCGGGTCACACACCTTCAGCGCCAGCAACTCTTTCTCCGGCCGCAACACCTTCTCGCCACTGCCATCCCGCACGTAACACAACGGCTCAAGGGTGTGCTCGACAACCTCCCGCGCCAACGCCTTGGGCGTGTAGTGAGTACCGGTCGCCCGTCGATCGTCAACCTTGGTGAACAGCACCGACCCGGCCGGGAACACCGTGGGCTCGCCGCGAAGATCCTTGCGCAGCAACCCCCAGAACGGCCGCACGCGCTCGGCCAGCTCGGAATCGTTGTCGCAAGCCGCATGCAACGCGGCCAAGTCGTTCGCCGTGGGTTGGGCAGCCAGCGCCTTCTCGACCTGCTTCGGCGTGAGGTCGCAAACGTCCTTGTAGTTCACCCCGGCCTCGACCGCCGCCAACGACAGCTCGGGCTCCAGCTTGCCGATCAACCCGACGTACGGCTCATCGACCTTCTTGCACGAGAACTCCAGCAAACCCTCGTACACGTGGCCGATCTGCTCGACGTCCAACCCCGTGTAGCTCAACCGCTCCGCCGCCTTGCTGCGGTGCTTCAAGACCAGCAACGCGTCCAGGATCTCGTGCACGACCCGGTCCGTCACCTGCATGGTCGCCAACCAGGCGTGCGCGGCAGGGTCGAACAACGAGCCACCGTGCGCCGGAATACGCAGCTCCGGGTGCTCGCACCCACCATGAATCGCGCTGAACATCGCCAGCAACCGGAACCAGGCGGCACTGCGCCGGTCGCCGACCTCCTCGCCGTAACGGTCACGGTCCTCGGTCAGCTGCTGGTACAGCTCCGTCACCGCGTACCCACCCGCGTACACCGGGTCCTTGATCGGCAGCAGCTCCCGCTGCTCCGCGTACAGCAGGAACACCAGGCGCATCAACGTCGTCAGCGCGGCACGGTAGATCTCCCGCTCCCCCACGTCCGCCAGCAGCGCACCACCGGCCTCCCGGTCGAGCCTGGCGAACTCACCGACCAGTAGCTCCACCGCCTGCCGGACCTGCCCACCCAACGTGTCGGTGACCTGGGACTGCTCGTCCTCGGTCCGCGCGAACAACGCGGCCAGCGTGTCCGGCCGGTCCGCAGGCGCAAGGACCCGCTGCGCGGACAGCAGAGTCGCGAACGCGCGCAGCAGCAGCGGCTCCTCTGACCACAGGTCCGCATCGAAGACAGCGGTACTCGTGGGGCCGCCGGGGCGAGCGTGCACGAGGGTCCAGAAACGGCCATCGGTGAGCAGGGCCAACGGCGTTCCGGTGTCCCGGCACACCCGCGCGGCCAGCTCGGGCTCGACCTCGTGGCGGTAGACGTGCAACCGCGCCGCCCGTCCGCCGGGTGCCTGGGCGTCCGGGCCGATCGCCACCTGATCGGGCTTGACCGGACCTTCGATGTCGAACTCGGCCAGCGCCGTGTCCCGCAGCACGGACGGCGGGTAGCGCAACAAGTCGCCGAACACGAAGTCCTGCCACAGCACCCGCAACCGTTCCGGCTCCGCGTCGAACTCCGACCACGCCTGCCGCACCCGTTCCCGCAACGGCTGGGGCATCGCTTCGACGCCGTTCGGGAACGCGGCGGTGAGCACCGGCAGGCCGATGAACGGGCCGTCCGGGCGCAGCAGCGCGATCCACTCGGCGTGCTGCTCCACCGCACTCTGCCGCATCCCGTTGGGCGCCTTGGGGCGTCGTGCCCGGGACGACTTGGCCGACGTGGTGGTCATCGGGTTGCTCCTCGTGCGATGGCGGACGGCACCAGCAGCGTCACCGCCACCGGGAACCATCGCGTCGTGGGGTCGGCGTAACGGCGGCGCAACGCCTTCTCCTCCCGTTCCCGCTGCTCCGGGATCGCCTCAAGGCGGGCGCGCAGCGCGTCGCGGTCGGCGTTGAGCTGGTCGCGTTCGTCGATCTCGAACAGGCTCGGCTGCTGCCACACTTCCGAGTCGTTCAAGGCGGTCTTGATGGAGGTCGCGAGTTCCTCCAACACCTTGCCGATGCCCTCGACCTCCTCGTCACAACGGTCCCGCAGCATCGCCCGCATGCTGCGCAGCCGCTGGTCGGCGCGGGTGTTCAAGGCCTTGGCCAGGGGACCGGACAACGCCGGCCACAACTCGGTGAACTTGTCGCGCATGGCGTCGGCGGGTTCCTCGGACGCGGCGGCCAGCAGGGCGTCCACCTCATCGACCCGACGGATGAGTGAGAACTTGCCCTGCTCGATCAGGCCGCCCGCGGAGACGATCTCCTCGTGCAGGCGGCTGCCGTCCGCACCGGTCACGACGACGCGACCGTGGGCGATCACCGCGGGCACGCGCAGGGTGTCGCCGGGGACGACCCGCGTGGTGATGCGGCGCAGCTTCCCACCCGCACCGGCCTTGGTCTGCGCCCACAACTCGGCCCGCAGCAGCCTCATGCACATCTGGACCAGGCGGTGACCAAGGTGC
Organism: Saccharothrix sp. CB00851; assembly: GCF_001905065.1. Taxonomy (NCBI): domain Bacteria; kingdom Bacillati; phylum Actinomycetota; class Actinomycetes; order Pseudonocardiales; family Pseudonocardiaceae; genus Saccharothrix; species Saccharothrix sp. CB00851. Next base: position 486,506 of record NZ_LWLC01000012.1, on the reverse strand, counting down.
AGGAGCACGACGTCGGTGCGCCCGCCAACGGCCTCCTGGTCGAAGCTGACCGGCCGCTCATCACCGGTGACGGGGTGGCGCAGGCCATCGTTGCGAGCCGAGGCCCAGGCGCCCGGCAGTTCGGGCAGCCGGAACACCTCGCCGCTGAAGCCCGGCGGCGGTGTCGCGGGCCGCAGGTCCTGACGGTGGGCCAGTCGCAGCGCAGTGCTCACCACCCGCTGCACGGTCTCCGGGTGCAGGTTCAGCCTGGCGCGGCTGGACCGCAGCTCCTCGGTCAGCCGTTCCAGATCACGGGCGAGGTCGCGTTCGACCTTCAAGCGCGCCCGGCCGGAGCGTTGGACGATCTCCCGGTCGGCGGTCTGCCAGTCGCTGCGCTCACCGACCATCTTCTGCTCGATCTGCGCGGCGATCACCTCGCCCGCGCTGCCCAGGTCTTCCCGGATCTGGTGCACCTTGCGGACGGCGACCTCCAGGAAGGCCAACTCGTCCTCCAGCGACCCCTCGGCGAAGTCCTTCGTCTCCCAGCCCTTCGGCACGAAGTGGTGCACCTTCACCACCGGCGCGGGCTGGCCGTGCCGGTCGACGCGGCCGTTGCGCTGCTCCAAGCGGTTGGGGTTCCACGGGATCTCCCAGTGCAGCACCCGATGGCAGTGGCGCTGGAGGTTGATGCCCTCGCTGGCCGCGTCGGTCGCCAGCAGGATGCGGACCGGGTCCAGCGCCGGGTCCTCGGTGAAGACGTTCTTGATGCGCTCCCGGTCGTCGACGTCCTGGCCGCCGTAGAGCAAAGCGATCTTCTCCGGCGCGTACCCGGCACCCAGCAGCCGCTCGTGCAGCCAGCGCTGGGTGTCGCGGTACTCGGTGAAGATGATGATCCGCTCGTCCTTCTCGTCCACGATCGGACGCAGGTGGTCCAGCAGTGCGGCGACCTTGCGGTCCGCACGGTTCTGCGCACCTCGTGCCCAGTCCCGCAGCTGTTCCAGCAGCGCCTTCTCCTGAGCCGACAACGGCGGCACGCCGCGGCGGGCCACACGCAAGGCGTCCGCCTCGGCCTCGCGATAGCGGGTGCTGTCGGCGTCGTCCTCGTCGGCGGCCTCCGTGACGCGGTCGATCAGCACGGGCAAGGCGTGGGCGAGCGGCTGGTCGTCGGTACCGCGTTCGCGTTCGGCCATCGTCGCCAGGTGGACCTCGATCGTCTCGGCGAAGGCTTTCGGCGAGGAGAACAGCCGGCGCTTGAGCAGGGTGGTGACGAAGTCCGCGGCGGTCCGAGAGCCGCTACCGCGCCTGCTCTCGCTGTACTGGCGCAGCAGGTCGTGGGCGTGGCGCTCCTCCGCCGAGTGGTCGACCTCGAGGTAGTCCAGTTCACGCGTGCCGAAGTAGGACGAGCCGTCCCACTTCTTCGGCAACTCGCTCTTGAGCCTGCGCACCATGGCCCGCTTGAGCTGGGTCTCACTCGGGCGGACGTTGCGCGCGAAGCGCTGGTCGTCCAGTAGTTCCAGCAGCGCCGTGAACGACTCCAGGTAGCCGTTGTGCGGTGTCGCGGACAGGAACAGGCGGTGCTCGCAGTGCGGGGCCAGGGTTCGGATGGCTTTGGTGCGCAGCGAGTCGACCGCGTACTTCCCCCGGCCGGACGGCGCACAGGTGTGCACCTCGTCCACGACGAGCAAGTCGAACTTCCGCGGGTACTCGGGGGCGCTCGGCAGGACCTGGTTGAGCAGGCGCATCGGCCGGGTGCGCTTGAGCCAGTCGATGCTGACGATCAGGCGCGGGTAGTGCGTCCACGGGTTGGTGTGCGGTCCGCGCGTGCGCCGCAGCTGCTTGAGCAGGTCGGAGTCGACGATGCGGAAGTCGAGGCCGAACTTGTCCCGCATCTCGTCACGCCACTGGAGCGTCAGGCCGGCGGGACAGACGATCAGCATGGTGCGGGCGCGGTGGCGCAGGGCCAGCTCCTGCATCACGAGCCCGGCCTCGATCGTCTTGCCCATGCCGACGTCATCGGCGATCAGCAGGTTCGTGCGGGGCATCGACAGGGCGCGGACCACCGGGTCGAGCTGGTAGTCCTCGATCTGGATGCCGGAGCGGAACGGCGCCTGCAACGCGGTGGTGTCCGCCGAGGCGATGGCGCCCCAGCGCACCGCGTCGAGGAAGGCGTCCAACTCGGCCGGGTGGTCGAAGCCGTGTTCGGGGCCCGGCAGCACCGCCGTCTCGTGGACGACCGCGCCGATCTCCAGCTCCCAGATGACCTGGAGCGTCTCCTCACGGGCGTCGTCCTCGATGCTGACCAGCGTCACGAGGTGCGTCGGCGGGGTGGAGAAGAAGTGCGGATCGCTGCTCGCGATCTCGCTGCGCACGACGTCCGAGGTGACCCACTGGCGGTTACGAACCGTGACCAGCTGGCCCTGAACGGGTACCACCGAAGCTTCGACCGTCGTCACGCCACTCCCTCGATCCGGACAAGCATCGAACAACCTACTCGGCGCTACCATCCGTAGTCACCACGATCGGAGGGTGCGCCAGTGCCACGTCTGGGTATCGCCAAGGACTTCCTCTCGGATTACGCGAAGTTGGAAAAGAACGTGCAACGATCCGTCCTCGAGGCGATCGGCAAGTTCGGCGAACACACCCACGCGGGCCTCCACCTGGAGAAACTGGCCAAGTCACGCGATCGGCGGATCCGGACGATCCGGATCACCGGGTTTTGGCGTGGAGTCGTCCTCGCTCCCGAGACAGGCGAGGACTACACGCTTTTGACGGTCCTCCCGCATGATGACGCCATCGCGTTCGCCACCAGTCGGGTGTTCAGCGTCAACCAGGCCATCGGTGTGCTGGAAGTGCGCAACCAGGAGGCCCTCGACAACCTCGAACCAGCGCTGCGCGATGTCGCCACAGCGGTGCCCGAGCGGCTGTTCGCCCATGTCAAGGACAGCGAACTCATCACCCTGGGTATCGACGACAAGGTGCTGCCACTCGTCCGGGTGCTCACTACCGAGGCACACCTGGAGGCCCTGGAGACGCTGCTGCCGACTCCTCAATACGACGCGTTGGTGGCCTTGGCCGCCGGTATGACCGTCGAGCAGGCGTGGGAAGAGGTCTGCCGACACCTGCCGACCGAGACGCCGCCCGACGCCGTCGACCCGGACGACATCACCGCCGCGATCGAGCGCACGCCCGACCGGTACGCACTGGTGTCCGGCCCGGATGAACTCGCCGAGATCCTGGCCCACCCGTTCGCCGCGTGGCGCGTCTTCCTGCACGGTCGGCAGCGGGCCATCGCCTACCGGCCGTCGTTCTCCGGCCCCGCGATGGTCAGCGGTGGCGCGAGGACACGATCGCACACGGGCACGACGTGCTCCGCGAACGCTGCTTGCTCTTCGTGGCCGCGACTCGCGCCCGCGACGCGGTGTGGGTGTCCTACAGCCAGAATGGCAGCCCCTTCCTGTTGAGACTTTGACCAAGGATCAACACCAGCTGTCTGCAGACCCTCTAGATGATCTTGGCCAAAGTCTCACACAGCAGTTGCAAGATACGCTTGAAGGTGTGACTGCCGAGGAAATGAAGGATCACATCAGCGGCTTCGCCGGGACCCGCGTCATGGAGGCGTACGGCGACACGTTCTTCCTCTACGACCCGGACGGTGACCTCCCGCCGGAGCGGCAGCTGCCGTTCGCCACGATCGTGAGGTCCGACAACTACGACCAGGTCTCCGACCTGAGCAGGCGCGGGGTGTACCGGCTCAACATCGGGCTGACCAAGGCCACCTACACCGCGATGTTCGGCGCCGTGCCCACCGAGCGCGACGACAAGGGCGTGTTCGACACCGGGTTCGACCACGCGCGGCAGGACCAGGTGATGCCGCACCCGAATTACGCGTCCCAGTACTGGGTCTGCGTGGTGTCGCCGATCGAGACCTCGCTCGACGCCGTCCGGTCGATGCTCGCCGAGGCGCACGGGTTCGCCGCCCGCAAGTACGCCAACCACGCCCGGCGGGCCAAGGCGTGAGGCGGTCCCGGCGCGGGGTGCTCCCCCGCGCCGGGACATCCCTCAGTCGGACACCGGGTGGATCAGCTCCACGCCGCCGCGGCCCGCGGCCCAGTGGTCGATCGCCTGGCCGCACGCCTGGTCGAGGTGGCGGACGCCGGTCAGGTCCACGCGGACGTGCCTGCTGTCCGGCACGGCCTCCAGGGTCTCCAGCAGGTCGGGCAGCTTCAGGAACGTCGCATTGCCGCGCACCGCCACGTGGTGGTGGTCCTCGCCGTGCGCGGTCACCGTGACGGTCAGGCGGGACATGTCCCAGGCCGTCTTGACCACCGCCGCCAGCAGGCCGGCGAGGGTGCCGGTGAGCAGGTCCGTCAGCACGATCAGGCCCGCGGTGAGCACCAGGACGGCGGCTTCCGCCCGGTCGGCGCGGGCCAGGGCCAGGACCCGGCCGGGTGCCAGGAGCTTCCAGCCCGCCTGCACCAGCAGGGCGGCCAGCACCGCGAGCGGCACGTACGACAGCACGTCCGGCAGCAGCACCACGAAGACCAGCAGCCACACGCCGTGCAGCACGCGGGACAGCCGGGTGCGGGCGCCGGCGTCCACGTTGGTCGCGCTGCGCACGATCACGGCGGTCATCGGCAACGCGCCGAGCACACCGCACACCGTGTTGCCGACGCCCTGGGCGACCAGTTCCCGGTTGTACCTCGTGCGCGGCCCGCTGTGCATGCGGTCCACGGCCGCCGCGCTGAACAGGCTCTCCGCCGACGCCACCAGGGCGAACGTCAGCATCGCGCCCAGCACACCCGCGTTCGGCAGGGAGAGGTCGACCAGGTCCACCACGTCGGTCAGCGGCCCGACCGAGATGCGCGGCAACGGCAGCAGCACACCGACCGCGGAGGCCACCACGACGGCCACCAGCATCCCCGGCACGGCGCGCCACGGCGTGCGCTTCCACAACCACGCCACGACCAGGGTCAGCGCACCGACGGCCAAGCCGCTCAAACCGGCCGCGGTCGTCAGCGCGGCCTGGGCCAGGTCGACCAGCCCGGCGAACTTCGCGGCGGTCGTGCCGGGCTGGTCCTGCCCGGCGAACGGGTAGAGCTGGCCCAGCACGAGCACCAGGCCGATGCCCGCGAGCATGCCCTGCACCACGGCGGGCGAGATGGCGCGGAACCAGCGGCCCAGCCGCAGCAGGCCCATCGCCACCTGGAGCAGGCCGGCGCCGAGGACGATGACGCCCAGCGCGCGCAGGCCGTGTGCCGCGACGGTGTCGGCGACCAGCACCGTCAGGCCCGCCGCCGGGCCGCTGACCTGCATGGTGCTGCCGGGCAGCAGACCGACCACGAGGCCGCCCACCACGCCGGTGACGATGCCCAGTTCCGCCGGGACGCCGGAGGCGACGGCGATGCCCACGCACAGCGGCAGCGCCACCAGGAACACCACCAGCGACGCGCCGACGTCGGGCCAGAGGGTCGGCGTGGTCGGTCGCTCGGTCCTGGTGCTCACGCGACGGCTCCTCGGCCGTTCACTGCGCGTGAGGTGGTGCGGAGGGAAAGGTCCGGGTCGACGACCCTTCGTCCCATTTCCTGGGAACCGCGTGGTGAATGCGTGCGGGCGCGTCGGATTCGTGCACGGAATTGCATTGGAGTTACCCCACTCGTCGTTGGTCGGACGATGCGATCTACTGGCGGTGGGGCGCCGATCAGTGCCGGAACACCTGTAAAGCCGACGGCGTGGACCAGGAGCAGAGGTGTTCGTCCCGGCCGCGCCCGATGCCGGTCACGGCGGTGCGGCGGGTCGGACCGAGCACGTTCCGGCACGGGTTCGCAGCCGGTCTGGGCGGCGCCGACCGGCTGCGGGAGGATCGCGACTCGGGACCGTTGCGGCACTCGCGGGTCGGTTCCTCCTCGGAACCCGCCATGGCGTGCGTGACCGGGGCGGGCCGCAGGACACCGACGTGGCCGAACGGCGACGGGGCGAGCACGGCTACGAGTGCCAATGCGATTGCGACGACAACAACACGCGCCATGACACCCCCGATGAGCCGCGCCTGTGATCAAGTGTCACAAAACCGGGTGACGTGACGGTTAACCCGGAACCGTCGTCGCGCATTCGGCACGATATTCACTCGATGGTTCGTGACGCAGGTCATTGATAGGCCGTTCAGTGACGGACAGTGACCGCCACTGGTGGACGTGTGCCGTGGCGATCGGTGCCCGGAAGATCGCGGCGCGCCCGGACGTTGCCCCGGAGGTGAAGATCGGCGAAGCTTCCCGGGTCAGCGGGGTGAGTGCGCGATCGCTGCGCCACTACGAGGACGAGGGCTTGATCGTCCCCGGCCGCTTCGACAACGGGTTCCGCGACTACTGCCAGTCCACCATCGACCGGGTGCTCGTCATCCGCTCGCTGCTGGAGTCCGGGCTGCCCGTGCGGTTGATCAGGGAAGCCCTGGCCGATGGGCCCGATGCGGTGTCCGCGGAGTTCCTGCGCGAGGTGCAGAGCCACCGCGACCGGCTCGCGGCGCGGATCAGCGTGCTCAGCGACCAGCAGGCGGCACTGGACGCCTACCTCCGACGGGCTCGCCGCACCGCTCGGTGACCGCCGCTTGACCCTGACGCAAGTGTGAGGCTCCTACGTTCGCCGCATGGAGATCAACGAGCAGGTGGGACGGGCACTGGTCCAGCGGTCGCACCGGGGACCGCGCGACCTGACCGTGACGACCGACCACCCCCGCCCCACCCCCGGGCCCGGCGACTACCTGATCCGCGTCACGGCCGCCGGGATCAACTTCGCCGACGTCATGCAGACCTACGGGACATACGGGGGAGGACCACGAGCGCCCTACGTGGCGGGGTTCGAAGCCGCCGGCGAGATCGTGGGTGTCGGCCCCGAGGTCGAGAGCCCGCTCCCGCTCGGCACCCACGTCGTCGGCACCGGCCCGGGTGCCTTCGCGCAGTTCATGTCGATGCCGGCCGCCGGTGTGCTGCCCGTGCCGTCCGGGTGGCGTGACGCCGAAGCCCTCGGGCTGGTGTTGAACTGGGCCACCGCGTTGGCGGCGCTGAAGCCGTTGGGCGAGGTCGAGGCGGGTGAGGTGGTGCTCGTCCAGGCGGCGGCCGGTGGCGTGGGGCAGGCCGCCGTCCGGCTCGCCCGCCACTTCGGCGCGCGTGTGATCGCCACGGCGTCCCCGGCCAAGCACGACACCGTCAAGGCGCTCGGCGCCGACGAGGTCCTGGACAGCCGGCACCCCGACCTGGCCGCCGAGATCACCCGCCTGACCGGCGGGGTCGACCTGGTCCTGGAATCGGTGGGACGGGCCACGTTCGGGACCAGCCTGTCGGTCGCCAAGCCGTTCACCGGGCGCGTCGTCGTGTTCGGCGCCGCGTCCGGTGACGCCACCGTGACCACGCACGACCTGGTCTTCAACCACCAGGTCCAGCTCAAGGGCCTGCACATCGGCGCGCTGGCGACCGCGGCCCCGTCGGTGTACCGGTCGCTGTTGGCCGAGCTCGAAACGCTCATCGCCCTCGGCGTGTACCCGCCCGGCACCCCGGAGGTCCACCCCCTGGCCGACGGGCCGGAGGTGTTGCGGCACCTCGCGGCCGGCCAGACCTCGGGCAAGCACGCCCTCGATCCCTGGCGTTGAGGGCGGTCAGTTGAGGGCGGCGAGGGTGAACGACGCGGCGGCAGCGAGCGACAGCAGGGCGCGGAGGTGGTTCGCGGGCACCCACTCGCGCAGGTAGCGCGTCCAGTACTCGGCGGTGCCGAGCCGTTCGAGCTCGTTGTTGCGGGGGATGTGGAAGGCGCCGGTGAGCACGATCCCTCCCAGCACGTAGAGCGCCGCGCCCGCCCACGCCCACGGGTCACCCTCGAACGCCGCGATCACGCCGACGACCGCCGTGCCGACGAAGACCCCGATGAACGCGGGGTTCACCACGGCGAGGTTGATCGCCCGCATGGCCGCGACACCGACCGCGGGCTCGGCCCGCCGCAGACCGGGCATGACCATCGCGGAGAACGCGAAGAAGACGCCGGCCATCATCCCGCAGCCGAGGGCCGCGATGATCGTCACCGTGGGAAACATGGGACCCAGTCAAGTCGACGGGTCCTGGACTTGCCATGGCTCAACGGCTCGATCGCATACGCGAGCGTCTCTACGCTGGCCTCCGTGGACGTTCTCGCCGGGCTGTTGGACGGGCCGCGCGCCCGTGGCGCGTTCCTCATGCGCACCGTCCTGGACCCGCCGTGGTCGGTGCGCGTCGAGGATCGCGCGCCGTTGACCGTGGTGGCGATGGTGCGCGGCGACGGGTGGCTGCTGCCGCACGGCAGCGATCCCGTGCGGCTGCGCGCCGGTGACGTGGCCGTGCTGCGCGGGCCGGACCCGTACGCGGTGGCCGACGACCCGGCCACGCCCGTGCAGGCGGTGGTGCACCCCGGCGAGATCACGACCACGCCGGACGGTGCGGCGTTGTGCGAGCAGTGGGGCTTGGGCGTGCGGACGTGGGGCGCGAACCCGGACGGGTCCGCGGTGATGCTCAGCGGCACGTACCAGTTGGACGGCGAGGTGAGCAGGCGGCTGCTGTCGGTGCTGCCCGCTCACCTCGTGGTGCCGCGCGCGGAACTGCCGCTGGTGCCGTTGCTCGCCGACGAGATCACCCGCGACGAACCGGGCCAGGAAGCCGTGCTGGACCGCATGCTCGACCTGCTGCTGATCTCCGTGCTGCGGGCGTGGTTCTGCCGCCCGGAGGCGCGGACACCGAGCTGGTACACGGCGCACGCCGACCCCGTGGTGGGACGCGCGCTGCGGCTGCTGCACGGCGACCCGGCACACCCCTGGACGGTGGGTTCCCTGGCCGATGCGGTCGGGGTGTCACGGGCGGCGCTGGCCAGGCGGTTCACCGAACTGGTCGGCGAACCGCCGATGGCCTACCTGACCGACTGGCGCCTCACCCTGGCCGCCGACCTGCTGCGCGAACCGTCCGCCACAGTGGCCGCCGTCGCCCACCAGGTCGGCTACAGCACCGCTTTCGCGTTGAGCACGGCGTTCAAGCGGGAACGCGGCCTGAGCCCGTCCGAACACCGTGCCAACGCGTGAACTGCCTGGTCAGGCGCCGATCAGACGGGCCGCGAGGTAGCCCTCCAGCTGATCCATCGATACCCGCTCCTGCGACATGGTGTCGCGTTCCCGCACCGTCACGGCGTGGTCGGTGAGGGTGTCGAAGTCGACCGTGACGCAGAACGGGGTGCCGATCTCGTCCTGCCTGCGGTAGCGGCGGCCGATGGCACCCGCGTCGTCGAACTCGATGTTCCAGTGCTTGCGCAGGGCGTTGGCCAGGTCCTTCGCCTTCGGCGACAGCTCGGCGTTGCGCGACAGCGGCAGCACGGCCGCCTTCACCGGTGCCAGCCTGCGGTCCAGGCGGAGCACGACGCGCTTGTCCACGCCGCCCTTGGCGTTCGGCGCCTCGTCCTCGGTGTAGGCCTCCAGCAGGAACGCCATCATCGGCCGGCCGACGCCCGCGGCGGGCTCGATCACGAACGGCCGGTAGCGCGAGTTGGTGGCCTGGTCGAAGTACGACAGGTCCACACCCGAGTGGTTCGAGTGGGTGGTCAGGTCGAAGTCGGTGCGGTTGGCGATGCCTTCCAGCTCACCCCACTCCTGGCCGCCGAACTGGAACCGGTACTCGATGTCGACGGTGCGCTTCGAGTAGTGCGACAGCTTTTCCTTGGGGTGCTCGTAGTGCCGCAGGTTCTCCTTGGAGATGCCCAGCTCGTTGTACCAGCGCGTGCGCTCGTCGATCCAGTACTGGTGCCATTCCTCGTCCGTGCCCGGTTCGACGAAGAACTCCATCTCCATCTGCTCGAACTCGCGGGTGCGGAAGATGAAGTTGCCCGGCGTGATCTCGTTGCGGAAGCTCTTGCCGATCTGGCCGATGCCGAACGGCGGCTTGCGGCGCGAGGTGGTCTGCACGTTCAGGAAGTTCGTGAAGATGCCCTGCGCGGTCTCCGGGCGCAGGTAGTGCAGGCCCTCGTCGGTCTCGACCGGCCCGAGGTGCGTCTTGAGCAGGCCGTTGAACATCTTGGGCTCGGTGTACTGGCCGCGGGTGCCGCAGTTCGGGCACGGCACGTCGGACACGTCGCCCTCGGCCACCTGCTTGCCGGTGCGCTCGGCGTACTCCTCGACCAACGTGTCCTGCCGGAACCTCTTGTGGCACGAGTTGCACTCGATCAGGGGATCCACGAACGCCTCGACGTGCCCGGACGCCACCCACACCTCGCGCGGCAGGATCACCGACGAGTCCAGCCCGACCACGTCCTCGCGGCCGCGCACCATGAAGTTCCACCACTGGCGCTTGATGTTGTCCTTCAGCTCGACGCCGAGAGGGCCGTAGTCCCAGGCCGACCTGGTGCCGCCGTAGATCTCGCCACACGGGTAGACGAACCCGCGACGCTTGCACAGGCTGACGACGGTCTCGATGCGATCGGCTGCCACGGACACTCCATCGGGAGATGCAGAAAGGGACGGAAATGGGCTTGCCAGGGTAGTCCTACCCATCGGGTAGCCCTCGGCCGACCGTGCCACACCCGCGCCGAGGTCAGCCGGGTCGGGGCGGAGCCGCAGCCGACGCGGCGCGGCGGAAGACCGGGACGTCAGCGGGGAGTGGCGGGGCCGGCGGCCTCGCCGAGGCGGACGGTGCCGGCGTCGTGCGCGAGCAGGCTCACCTCGCGGCGCACCTCGCCATCAGCCGCCACCAGCAGCGGCTCGTAGGCGGACGGTTCGTCGGTGTTCGCCTCGGACAGCAGCGGAATGACGTGTTCACGCACCTCGAACGGCGACATCGCCCGCCGGTACGCCACCACGGAGTCGAACTCGGCGGTCAGCACGAAGCGGTCGGCCTCGTCGGTCGACCGCGACAGCTGGGCACGTCGGCAGCCGGCCTGGGCGGTGAGCAGGGTCAACGCCCGGTCGACACGCTCGGTGAACGCGTCAACCCCGGTTTCCGCCACGGTGAAGCGGCACACGAGCAGCACGGTGCAAGGATGCCACGGTGGCTGGTGACTCGAAGCGGACCCTGATTCCCGGTGCCGGACCGCTCTCGCGGGTGCCCGCGCCGGCGGCGTTCCTGCTGGTCTTGGCGTTGTTCGGGCTCGGCGTGTGGATCCGGGGCACGGTGGGCGCGCTGCTGCTGGGCCTCCTGGCCCTCGCCGTGGCGGCACTGCTCGCCACGACCTGGCCCCTGCTCACCCCGAGCGCACGCGTGCTGAGACTGCTCGTGCTGGCCGTCCTGGTGCTCATCACGGTGTCCGTGCTCTAGCGCCGTAGTATCGGTGGTGAAAATCCATACCACGTGGGAGGCGCCGTGGCGGTCGGAGTGCGGGGCGAACACGTGCACTCCCCGGAACGCCGGGTACCCCCACCGGCACCGCGGCAGCCCACCAGGACGCTGTCTGCGGCCGGTGAGTTGCTGCGCGCGCTCGCCGCGCCGGTGCGCATAGCGATCGTGCTGCAACTGCGCGAGGCCGACCGGTGCGTGCACGAACTGGTGGACGCACTGGGCGTGGCCCAGCCGTTGATCAGCCAGCACCTGAGGGTGCTCAAGGCCGCGGGCGTGGTGCACGGCGAGCGGCACGGCCGTGAGGTCGTCTACCGGCTCGTCGACGAGCACCTCTCCCACATCGTGGTCGATGCGGTGACCCATGTGGACGAGGGTTCGCCGCGTGGTATTAACCAGACCGACCGGACCCCCCGGACGGAGGAGATGTGACCACTAGCGAGCGTCCGACCACCGCGGTGCCCGGGCTGCGTTCCACCAAGCAGCGCACCGCCGTGTCCAAGCTGCTCGACTCGCTCGGCGAGTTCCGCTCTGCCCAGGAGCTGCACGAGGAGCTGCGCAAACGCGGCGAGGGCATCGGCCTGACCACGGTCTACCGCACGTTGCAGTCGCTGGCCGACGCCGGCGAGGTGGACGTGCTGCGCACCGACTCGGGCGAGGCGATCTACCGCCGCTGCTCCCAGCACCACCATCACCACCTGGTGTGCCGGGGCTGCGGCCGCACGGTGGAGGTCGAGGGTCCGGCGGTGGAGAAGTGGGCCGACCGGGTCGCGGCGGAGAACGGGTTCGTCGAGGTCAGCCACACCGTGGAGATCTTCGGCACGTGCCGCGAGTGCGCCGGGAAGGGGTAGCGCCCCTGACCGGGGCACCCGCGACTCAGCCTTCGTAGGTGTCCTCGGGTGCCGCGATCGGCACGACCTGCGACACGGTGAAGGTCGGCACGAACGCGCTCTCCTTGGTCGCCGAACCGGGCACCACGCGGCCGGTGGCCTCGACCCACTGGTCGGTCGGCAGCGCGGCGAAGTCCTGGCCCACCATCTTCGCCTTCACCGGCGCGGCGTCCGCGGCGCAGCACGAGATGGTCAGCCGGGCGATGAACACGTCGGCGTCCTTGCGCACCACGAACCCGGTGAGCTTGACCGTGCGGTCGTCCAGCGAGCCGGAGTCGTCCCACGCCGTGCGGGTGACGAACTCGGTGATGGTGAGCGGAATGACGGCGTCGGACGGCAGCGGCGCGAACCCGCTGGACGCCTTGGCCTCCTGGGCGGCGTTGCGGTCGGACCGGTTGACCGTGTCCGCGCCCAGCGCGGGCGGGCTGATCAGGAACACCGCGAACACCGGCAGCAGCAGCATCCACGGGCTGCGGGACGTGCCGTGCTCGTGCCCGCCGTGATGTTCCTGACCGCCCCTGATGTCGCGCACGATCGACACCAGCGCCAGCACCACCATGACGCCACCGGTCACCACCAGCCACGGCTGCAGCGACTCCTTGACGTACCGCAGGTAGGTGCCGGTCAGCGCGAGCTTCAGCAGGGCGCCGCCGAGCAGGACGAGCAGGATGTTCTGGGTTTCACGCCTCATGGGTCATCGCACCTCGTGGTCGATGTCGAACACCGCTCCGGCCACCAGGGCCGACGCGATCGCCACCACGAACGTGGCCGGCGCGAAGCGCGCCGCGAAGGACTTGCCGAACGCGCCCGCCTGCAGCGCGATGAGCTTGACGTCGACCGCCGGGCCGACCACCAGGAACACCAGCCGGGGCAGCAGCGGCAGCGCCGACATGGACGCCGCGACGAACGCGTCCGCCTCGCTGCACAGCGCCAGCACCACCGCCAGCAGCGACAGCACCACCACGGCGAGCACGAGCTGGCCGCCCAACGTCTCCAACCAGGACTGCGGCACGAGGACGTTGAACGCCGCCGCGAACACGCCGCCGAGCACCAGGAACCCGCCCGCGTCGACCAGGTCGTGCCGCGCGGTCTCGGCGAACACCACCCAGCGGGACGTGCCGTCGTGGTCGGGCAGGCGGCGCAACGCGCGTTCGGCGATCCACTCGGCCTTGCCGAACCGCGTCCACAGCCAGCCCATGACGACGGCGGTCAGCAGCGCACCCGCGAACCGCGCGGGCACCATCTCCGGCGCGTTCGGGAATGCCACGGCCGTGGACACCAGCACGATCGGGTTCACCGCGGGCGCCGCGAGCAGGAACGTCAGCGCCACGGCCGGTGCCACGCCCTGCTGCATCAACCTGCGGGAGACGGGCACGGAGGCGCACTCGCAGCCGGGCAGGGCCACGCCCGCGACACCGGCGACGGGCACGGCCAGCGCGGTCTTCTTCGGCAACGCCCGGCGCAGCACGGTGGCCGGGATGAACGCGGCGATCGCACCGCTGATCAGGACGCCGAGCACGAGGAACGGCAGCGCCTGCACGCACACCGCGACGAACACCGTGGACGCCGTGCGCAGCACCGGAACGTCGAGCACGCCGACCAGCCAGTCCTGCAGCACCAGCGCCAGCACGAGCAGCACGCAGAGCACTTCCAGCGAAGTGATCTTCCAGCGCGGCGACGGGCGGGGCGGGCGCGATCCGCGGATCTCGCCAGTGATTGTCACTTCCGAGATGATGCCAGAACCAGCGCCCGCGGCTCACCGACCTCCGTCGGTACTTCGGCGCCCGGTCATGTGATCGTCACCGGCGGCTAGGTCCGTGCCCGTGGACTGGCACGGGTGGCGCACCGAGCACGACCGTCCCGACTCGCGGCCGGCGCTGCGGCCGCGTGCCGTGCAGGCGCAGGTCCGGACTGCGCTGGACGACTGCCCGCCGACCCCGACCGCTGCCCACCGGCGCCCACACGTTCACCTTCACCGGCTGAGACCGGCGTGCTTCAGTCGAGGCAGAACTCGTTGCCCTCGACGTCCCGCATCACGATGGTCGACTCGTCCTCCTCGTCGGCGAGCAGCACTTCCACCTGGGTCGCGCCGAGCGCGACCAGCCGCTCGCACTCGGCGTGCAGCACGGCCAGCCGCTCGTCACCGACGAGCCCGGTCGCGACGCGGACGTCGAGGTGCACCCGGTTCTTGACCACCTTGCCCTCGGGCACGCGCTGGAAGTACAGCCGCGGCCCCACCCGGGCGGGATCGATGCACGCCGCCCACGAACCCTGCTTCTCCGGCGGCAGCGAACGGTCGTAGTCGTCCCAAGTGGCGAACCCGTCCGGCGGCGGCGGCAGGGTGTAGCCGAGCACTTCGCACCAGAATCGAGCGACCCGCCGCGGTTGCGCGCAGTCGAAAGTGACCTGGACCTGCCTGACCGACGTCATCGCTCCACCAGATTGAACGCTTGTCCGAAAAGAACGCGGGCGGAGGGGCCCGGCGCGCCCTCCACCCGCCAACACACGCAGGCGTCCCCACCAACGCTCACGCAGGCGTCCTCGCCAAGGGGACCCCTGCTTTTATTCTGCCGGCCGGGTCTGACAATTCCGGGCCGTCGTCACTCCGCCGGCTCTTCCTCGTCACGCAGTTCGGCGATCGTCGCCAGCACGTCCGCCGCCTCCGTCACGGGCAACAGCGGCTCGACCACGGCGGTCACGCCGCGGCTGGAGGCCAGGACCTCCTCGGCCAGCTTCACCGCGTCGTCACGGTCGTAAGGCCCGCACACGAACGACGCCCACTCCTCCCCCGCCGACGCCTCGAACGTGACGGCCCACGGCAGGCCCTCGACATCCGTGTCGTCGTCGGGCTCGTACACGATCACACCGGCCATCAGGCACTCCCGGTTCCGGCCAGCAGCTCGTTGCGCAGCTGCGAGGCAGTGGACACGACCAACATCAGCAGCGTGCTCAACGGCTCCGGCTTCAGCCCTTCGGCCGGGAACGCGTAGCGCAACGTCACATCCATCCCACGCTCGGTGTGCACCACGCCGAGCGTGCCGAACAGGCCCTGACCTGCGCGTTCCGCTGCGGACACGGCGAGGTCGCGGTCCTCGGGCAGGTCCCAGGCCACCACGCAGGTCAGGCTGAGCACGGTCAGCCCTTCGGCCAACCGCATCGCCTGCACCGCGCACGGCACCTCGGCGTGCTGGAAGCTCAGCGCGCCGTCGTCGTCGACGTGGACGTCGTGGAACATCTCCAACGCCTCACGGGCCGCGGTGAGCAGTTCCGCGGTCACCTTGGCGTCCTGGTCGGTCACTTAAGAATCCTCCACGTCGGGCTTGTCCACGGCGCCGCCGAAGCGCCGGTCGCGCATGGCGTACGCCTCGCACGCGCGCCACAGGTCCAGCCGGTCGAAGTCGGGCCACAGGATGTCCTGGAACACCAGCTCCGCGTACGCCGACTGCCAGAGCAGGAAGTTCGAGGTGCGCTGCTCGCCGGACGGCCGGATGAACAGGTCCACGTCCGGCATCTCGGGCTGGTACAGGTACTTGGCGAGGGTGCGGTCGTCGACCTTGTCCGGGTTGATCTTGCCGGCGGCGGCCAACCTGGCCACCTCGCGGGCCGCGTCACCGATCTCGGCCCGCCCGCCGTAGTTGATGCACATCGCCAGGTTCAGCACGTCGTTGTCCTTCGTGCGCTCCTCGGCGACCTCGAGCTCCTTGATGACGCTGCGCCACAGCTTGGGCCGCCGCCCCGCCCACCGCACCCGCACACCGAGTTCGTCCAGCTCGTCGGTGCGGTGGTGGATCACGTCACGGCTGAAGCCCATGAGGAACCGGACCTCCTCCGGGCTGCGCCGCCAGTTCTCGGTGGAGAACGCGTACAGCGACAGCCACTTCACGCCCAACTCGATGGCGCCCTTGGCCGCCTCGACCACGACGGCCTCGCCGCGCTTGTGCCCCTCGATGCGGGACAGGCCGCGCTGGTTGGCCCAGCGTCCGTTGCCGTCCATCACGATCGCGATGTGCCGGGGGACGAGGTCGGCGGGCAGCACCGGGGGCGTCGCGCCGGTGGGGTGCGGTTCCGGGGGTCGGGGAACGCGCTGGACGCGCTCAACCCGCCGTCGGCGGAGCATGGCTGTCCTCTCCAGGGTGGGGTTCTCGTGCGGCGAGCGACTCTAACCGTCGGCCGGTTGCGCCTTTCGCTCGACCAACGGCAGCGACCGCAACTGCCGCTCCAGGTGCCACTGCAGGTGCGCCGCGACCAGGCCGCTCGCGTCACGGCGGGCACCGGCGGGAATGCCGTCCACCACGTCCCACCGGCCGTGCAGGAGTGCGGCGAGCAGGCGCAACGTGTCGGCGGACGGCGTGGCACTGCCCGGCGGACGGCACCGCGCGCACACCATGCCGCCCGCGTGCACGTTGAACGCCCTGTGCGGGCCGGGGTCGGCGCAGCGGGCGCACTCGTCGACCGCCGGCGCCCAGCCCGCGAACGCCATCGCGCGCATCAGGAACGCGTCGAGGATGAGCGAGGCGTCCCGCTCCTTCGCCGCCAGCGCCCGCAACGCGCCCGTGACCAGCAGGTACAGCCGCAGGACCGGTTCACCCTCCTCGGCGGTGAGCCGGTCGGCGGTCTCCAGCACCGCGCACGCCGCCGTGTAGCGCTGGTAGTCGTCCACCAGCACCACGCCGAACGCGTCCAGCGTCTCCACCTGCGTGATCACGTCCAGCGACCGGCCGGGGTAGAACTGCACGTCGACGTGCCCGAACGGCTCCAGCCGGGCGCCGAACCGGGACGACGTGCGGCGCACGCCCTTGGCCACCGCGCGCACCTTGCCGTGCTTCTGGGTGAGCAGCGTGATGATCCGGTCGGCCTCGCCGAGCTTCTGCACCCGCAGGACCACGCCGGTGTCCCGGTAGAGGTTCGCCACTAGAACCCCAGTCTGCGCAACTGCTTCGGGTCGCGCTGCCAGTCCTTGGCGATCTTGATGTGCAGGTCGAGGTAGACGCGGGTGCCGAGCAGCTTCTCGATGTGCCTGCGCGAGGTGATGCCGACCTGCTTGAGGCGTTCACCGCGGTGGCCCAGGATGATCGCCTTCTGGCTCGGCCGCTCCACGAACACGTTGGCGTGGATGTCCACCAGGTCGTCCCGGCCCTCGCGGGGCAGCATCTCCTCCACCACGACGGCGATCGAGTGCGGCAGCTCGTCGCGCACGCCCTCCAGCGCCGCCTCCCGGATCAGCTCGGCGACCAGCGTCTGCTCCGGCTCGTCGGTCAGCTCGCCGTCCGGGTACAGCGGCGGCCCCTCGGGCAGCTTGCCCAGCACCAGGTCGGCGAGGGCGTCGACCTGGTAGCCGTCCACCGCGGACACCGGGATCAGGTCGGCGAAGTCCATCACGTTCTGCAGGGCCAGCAACTGCTCGGCGACCTGCTGCTGGCCGACCAGGTCGGTCTTGGTGACGATGCCGATGACCGGGGTGCGCTTGGCGATCTTCTCCAGCTCGGCGGCGATGAACTTGTCACCGGGGCCGACCTTCTGGTCGGCGGGCACGCAGAACCCGACCACGTCCACCTCGGACCACGTCTCGCGCACCAGGTCGTTGAGGCGCTGGCCGAGCAGCGTGCGCGGCCGGTGCAGACCGGGGGTGTCCACGAGGACCAGCTGGCCGTCCTCGCGGTGCACGATGCCCCGGATGGTGTGCCGGGTGGTCTGCGGCTTGCTCGACGTGATCGCGACCTTGGTCCCGACCAGCGCGTTGGTCAACGTCGACTTGCCTGCGTTGGGGCGGCCGACGAAGCACGCGAACCCGGAGCGGTAACCATCCATCCACCCATTGTCCCCGCCCCCGCCGACCGCGCCGCGCCAGCCCTCGCCAGGCACGGGCCCCGACCCGCTCAGGCCCGCTGCGCCGGGGGCTCGATGCGGTTCACCTCGAGCGTCACCGGCATCGGGCCGCCGTCGGCGAGCCAGCCCTCCAAGTCGTCCATCACCGCGTCGTGCAGGACGAACCCGAGCCACACCGGCTTGTGCCCCGCCGGCTTCACCACGACGACGTTCGAGTTCTCGCACGCGTCGAGGCAGTCGGCGGTGCGCACGCGCAGCCGGCCGCCGGAACCGTCGGCCAGGGCCCGCAACCGCCGCAACTGCTCGTCGTGGTCGTAGTCCGGGTGCTTCTTGACCGTGCCGCAGCAACAGCCGCGGCACACCGTCACGTAGTCGCGCACCTACACGGTCTCCTGCACGGCGCCCGAGGCGTCGGCCCGCAGCACCGGCGCGTCGGCGGTCAGGTCGCGCACCGCCGCGACGGAGTCGGCGTCCACCTCGCCCGAAGCGGTGACGACGGCCGCCGCTTCCAGGCCCTCGGCACCGCTGGACACGGCCGCCGCGACCGCCGCCTGCAACGCCGTCAGCTTCAGCGACGGCAGCGCGATCGTGGTCGCCGCGTAGGTCCGGCCGTCGGTGTCGCGCACCGCCGCACCCTCCGCCGCCCCCGTGCGGGCCCGCGCCGAGCGCGCCAGCGTCACGATCTTCTGGTCCTCGGGGTCGAGGTCACTCACCGGTGGTCCCCTCGCTGTTGTGGCCGTTGTTCAGCGGGCGCACCAGCACTGTCGTGATGCGCATCCGCCCGCGTTCGTCCTTGCCGCCCTCGGCCCGCATCCGCAGGCCCGCGATCTCGGCTTCCGTGCCCGGCAGCGGCACGCGGCCCAGGCGCTGCGCCAGCAGGCCGCCGACCGTCTCCACCTCGTGGTCGTCCAGCTCCGTGCCGAACAACGCGTCCAGGTCGTCCACCGGCAACCGCGCGCTGACCCGCACCGAACCGTCGTCCAGGTGCTCCACCGGCGGCCGGTCGTCGGTGTCGGACTCGTCGGTGATCTCGCCGACGATCTCCTCCAGGATGTCCTCGATCGTCAGCAGGCCCGCCGTGCCGCCGTACTCGTCCACCACGACCGCCAGGTGGTTGCGCGACAGCTGCATCTCCCGCAGCAGGTCCGCGATCGGCTTCGAGTCCGGGATGAACGACGCCGGCTTCATCACGTCCGCCACCGCCGTGCCGTTCGGCTCCTCGGCCAACGTCAGCCGCACCAGGTCCTTGAGGTTCACCACGCCGACGATGTCGTCCACGCTCTCCCCGATCACCGGCACCCGCGTGTACCCGGTGCGCAGCGACAGGGCCAGCGCCTGCCGGATCGACTTGGTCTGCTCGATCCACACGATCTCGGTGCGCGGCACCATCACCTCGCGCGCGATCGTGTCGCCCAGCTCGAAGACCGAGTGGATCATCTCCCGCTCGCCCTCGTCCACGACGCCGCGTTCCTGCGCCATGTCCACCAGCTCGCGCAGCTCCACCTCGGACGAGAACGGTCCCTCGCGGAAACCCTTGCCCGGTGTGATCGCGTTGCCGACCAGGATCAGCAGCTTGCTCAACGGGCCCAGCACGCGGCCGAGCACCCGGATCGGGCCCGCCGCCAGCAGGCTCACCGCGTACGGGTGCTGCCTGCCGATCGTCCGCGGACCCACGCCGACCAGCACGTACGACACCACGAGCATGCTCAGCCCGGCGACCAGCATCGCCACCCAGTCGGTGGCGATGAACCCCAGGCACACCACGGTCACCAGCACCGTCGCCGCCAGCTCGCAGCCCAGGCGCAGCAACAGCAGCAGGTTGACGTGCCGCGGCCGGTCGGCCAGCAGCTGGATCAACTGCCCCGTGCCCGCCCGGCCCTGCCGCTGCAACGCCTCGACCCGGGCCCGCGACACCGTGCCCAGCGCCGCGTCGACCCCCGCGAACGCGCCGGCCGACAACACCAGCACCACGGCCAACACCAGCAAGCCGGCAGAACCGCCCATCACCCCGGCCGCCTCAGGCCGTCGGCTCGGGCCGGTCCTGGTCTTCCAGGCCGACCGCCCCGAGGAGCTTCGAGTCGGCCTCGCGCTGCGCCGACTTGCGCTCCGCCTCGGCCGCCGCGGTGCGGAAGTCGCCCAGGATGCGGTTCTGCAACGTGAACATCTCCCGCTCCTCGGCGGGCTCGGCGTGGTCGTAGCCGAGCAGGTGCAGCACGCCGTGCACGGTCAGCAGGTGCAGTTCGTCCAGCAGGCTGTGGCCCGCCTTCTTGGCCTGGTCCTTGGCGAAGTCCGGGCACAGCACGATGTCGCCGAGCAGCGCCGGGCCCAGGCCCGTGGCGTCCGGGCGGCGCGCCGAGTCCAGCTCGTCCATCGGGAACGCCATCACGTCCGTCGGGCCGGGCAGGTCCATCCAGCGCTGGTGCAGGTCCGCCATCACGTCCAGCTCCACCAGCAGGACGGACAGCTCGGCCAACGGGCTGACGCCCATCCGGTCCAGGGCGAACCGGGCGGCGGCGACGATGGACGGCTCGTCCACGCTCACGCCCGACTCGTTCGCGATCTCGATGCTCACGGCGCCTATCGTCCCCGGCGTTGCCCGCGCGACCGCGCACCGGGTCCGGCGTGGTGCTGGTGCCGGTCCGCCGCGTCGCCCTCGTCCTGCTCGACCTGCCACTTCTCGTAGGCGTCCACGATGTCCGCGACCAGCCGGTGGCGGACCACGTCGCTGCTGGTCAGGACGGAGAAGTGGACGTCGTCCACGCCTTCGAGGATGTCCTTGACGACCTTCAGCCCGCTGCGCTGCCCACCGGGCAGGTCGACCTGCGTGATGTCACCGGTCACCACGATCTTCGAGCCGAACCCCAACCGGGTGAGGAACATCTTCATCTGTTCGGGCGTCGTGTTCTGCGCCTCGTCCAGGATGATGAACGCGTCGTTGAGCGTGTTGTGGGTCAGCAGGTAGTCCTCGGTGACGTAGAGCGAGTCCGCCGCCGCCACCTGGATGCACACCGCCTCGGCACGGCCCGCGGGCTCGATGCTGTCGATGAACCGCATGGGCCGCCCGCCGCCGCCCGCCGCGAGGTACTTCTCCCGCTTGCGGGCGAGCCGGAACGGTTCGACGCCCTCGGGCAGCCGGATGTCGACGACGTGCGCGTCGTGTCGGCAGGCCACCGCCCGCCCGCCGGCGAAACCGGGCTTGCGGCCCTCGGCGACGCGGGTCCTCGTGTACGCGACGCCGCCCAGCGACCGGACCAGGCGGATCACGTCGTCCCTGAGCTGCGCCGACGTGGTCGTGTACTGGATCCGGCAGGTGCGGCCGACCTGCGTGACCGGCCCGCCGTCGGAGTCCAACAGGCCTTGCAACAGCGCGACCCTGGCCTCGGCCGTGTTGGCGAGGTAGACCTCCGGGATGAACTTCGTGTGCGAACGCGTGCCCCACAGGCTGAGCGCCCGGAGCGCTCCGGTGACGGGATTCTCCATCGTCACGACATCGCCCGGCGACTTCACCCGGTTGAGGGTGTAGTTCACCCGGTCCTTCCAGTTCACCGCGACGCCGGGCAGAGCCGACTGGAGCGCGACCGCCAGTTCCGGGTCGTCGGTGGCGAAGGACGGCGTGGTGGAGCCGGTCGGGCAGCCGTCGCCGAGCAGCAGGCCCAGGGCGTACGGGTCCATCGGGACCTCACGCTCCGGGTGGCACGTCGGGGCGCTGAGCAGCGGCAACTCGTACCGGCGCGCGTGGGCGGCGCGGAGGTTGCCGATCATCTCCTTGGTGTGCAGCACCCGCCACGGCTTGTTGCGACGGCGGTCGGACCTCGTCCGCACCGTCCACAGGTGATCACCGCAGGCCAGGGTCGAGGCGCCGTCCTGGGCCGTGACCCGGTAGATGTCCTTCTCGCCCTGCGGATACACACCGAGGACCGGGGTTGGCTCGCCGTTCGAGCCGATGACCAGGTCACCGACCTGGAGGCTGCCGATGGGCCGAAACCCGTCCGGGGTGAGCACGTTCGTGAACACCGGTTGCGCCCGACCACGCATATATGCGAGTGGGGCGACCTCGATCGTGCCGGCCTGGGTGAGGCGCGGGATGGACTCCGGGTCGACCATGTCGTGCAGCGCGTCGTAGAGGGGGCGCAGGTACGGGTCGATCTTCTCGTACAGCGTGCCCGGCAGGTAGCCCAGCCGCTCGCCCGCCTCGACCGCCGGTCTGGTCAGGATGATCCGGTTGACCTGCTTGGCCTGCAGCGCCTGCACGGCCTTGGCCATGGCGAGGTACGTCTTGCCGGTACCCGCGGGACCGATGCCGAACACCACGGTGTTCTGGTCGATCGCGTCCACGTAGTGCTTCTGGTTCAGCGTCTTCGGCCGGATGGTGCGGCCGCGCCTGCTGATGATGTCGAGGCTCAGCACCTCGGCGGGCGACTCGGCGGTGCCCGCGGACAGCATCGCGACCGTGCGGCGGACCGTGTCCGGGCCTACCTGCTGGCCGCGGCTGGCGAGGGTGACCAGTTCGGAGAACACGCGTTCGGCGAACGCCACGTCGGCGGGCTGGCCGGAGAGCGTGATCTCGTTGCCGCGCACGTGCACGTCGGCGACCAGCAGTTCCTCGGCGAGCCGGAGGTTCTCGTCGCGCGATCCGAGCAGGGCGAGCACCGCGCCGTCGGGCACGGCGAACTTGGACTGGGCGTCGGCCGCGGTGGGGGCTGCCTGCGGCGTGTTGTCGTCGGTACCGGCCACGTGGCCTCGGGCCCTCTTCCTGCGCGTTCGCGCCGTGCTCGGGTGAAGTCGACCTATCGGTTCCGATGCTAGCCGCCACCACCGACAGTCCGCACCGGAGTAAGAAACGGGTTGGACACGGCGGGTGTACTCGGGGGCGTGGAGAACTTGCGCGTGCTCACCCCGGACGACCTGACCGCCTGCCTGCGCCTCGGGCTGGACCGGGGGTGGTCGGAGGAGCCGGAGAAGTGGGCGTTCCTGCTGCGCGTCGGCACCGGGTTCGGGCTGTTCGACGGGGACGAGCTGGTCGGCACCACCATCGTCACCCGGTTCGGTGACGAGCACGCGGCGGTGAGCATGGTGCTGGTGGCGTCGAGCCACGGCGGGCGCGGGTTGGGGCGGCGGCTGGTGGAGCACGCGTTGGCGTTCGCGGACGCGCCGGTGGTGTCGTTGCACGCGACTTCGTACGGCAAGCCGTTGTACGAGAAGTTGGGTTTCCGGTCGGTGGGCGTGGTGACGGCGCACGTGGGGGCGTTCGGCGGGACGGCTTCGGGCACGTCGCGGCCGGTGACCGAGGAGGACCGGGCGCGGGTGGTGGCGGTCGACGCCGAGGTGTTCGGCGCCGACCGGTCGGCGATGTGGGGTGCGCTGTTCGGGTTCGCGTCGCAGGTCAGGGTGGCTGACGACGGGTTCGTGGCGACGTGGCTCAACGGGCCGGTGACGATGGTGGGGCCGGTGGTGGCGCCGTCGGTGGGTCGTGCGGCGGAGTTGGTCGCGGACGTGGCGGTGGGTGCGACGGTGCGGGTGGACGTGCGGGACCCTGCGTTGGGCGCGTGGTTGGAGGCGCACGGCGTGGTGCCGCGGTTCACCGCGGAGCTGATGGTGCGCGGGGCGTTCAGCGGTGACCGTGCGCGCCTCCACGCGCCGGTGATGCAGGCCCTCGGTTAGGTCGGGGGTCAGGCCAGGGGGCCGAGTCGCCGTCCGCCGAGGACGTGCAGGTGGGCGTGGAAGACGGTCTGGCCCGCGTCCTCGCCGGTGTTGAACAGCAGCCGGTAGCCGCTGTCGGCGACGCCCTCGGACTTCGCCACCTCGCCGGCGGCCAGGAACAGGTCGTCCAGCACGGTGGGCGCGGCGGCGGCGAGGGCCACGGCGTCGGGTGCGTGCACCTTCGGCACCAGCACGACGTGCGTCGGCGCTTGGGGTGCGATGTCGCGGAACGCCAGCGTGGTGTCGGTCTCGTGCACCACGGTCGCCGGGATCTCGCGGGCGACGATGCGGCAGAACAGGCAGTCGGACATGGCTCCGCAGGCTACCGACCCGTGTGTCGAACGCTCAGGACCCGTGAGTTCAACGCTCAGGTCGGGTCGCGCGGGACCTGAGCGTTGAACTCACGGGTCCTGGAGGTTCGACACGCGGGACGTGAGCGTACGACTCTCGGGCGAGGCGGAGGGTGGCGGTGCGGCAGGCGGCCCAGGCCGGGGTGCCCGGGGTGATCAGGGACATGTGGTCGGTGGCGGGCAGGGTGATCAGCTCGGCGCCGGAGGCGTGGGCGAACGACTCGCTCTGCGCGAACGGGACGTCCTCGTCGTCCGTGCCGTGCACCAGGACCAGGGGCTTCGCGATGGGGAGCTGGGCGGCGGGTGACGCGTCGGCGTACAGGTCGGGTACCTCGGCCGGGGTGCCGCCGAGCAGTTCGGCGGCACGGCGGGTGATCTGCGGGTGCTGGAGGAAGTCCAGCACCCCTGCCTGGGCGACCGCGCCGACGACGCGCGGGTGGCGTGCGGCGGCCCAGACCGCCAGGTGACCGCCGGCGGAGTGACCCAGCGTGACCACCGGGCCGAGGGCCGGGTCGAGGGCGTCGATGGCGGCGAGGACGTCGTCACCGGTCGCGGGCCAGCCGCCACCCCCGGTTACCCGCCGGTACTCGATGTTGTAGGCGGCCACGCCGTGTTCGACCAGGTCGGCGACCAGAGGGCGGCCGAGTGCCAATCCATAACGCTGATGCCAGAAACCGCCGTGGATTACCACCACGACCGGAAACGATTCACCGGATGGCGAGGAAAACTCGCCGAACTGGCTCGGGTGCGACCCGTAGACGATGCGCAATCGAAACCCCTTGGAGGCAAAAAAGAGGCCGCGTCGCGGTGGGACCTGGGGGTCGTCCCACCGCGACGCGGCGGCGCCGGACCGAGGGGGGAGGTGTCCGGCGAGTCTGGCAAGGGGCCGATCGCGCCTAGACCAATGCAGCCCCTCTGCCCACCAGCGTAACCCCTACGTCGGGTGTTCGCCAGAAGGGAGCAAGGCCAATTACCGCCAGCGATCGGTCAGCACACCCAGCGCACCCAAAGCGACCGCCGCCGCGGTCGACGCTCGCAGAACGGTAGGACCCAGTCGCACAACGTGCGCGCCGACCCCGGTCAACGCGGACAATTCCTCGTCGGTGATGCCGCCTTCCGGTCCGACGACCAGCAGCACATCACCCGAAGCGGGCAACTGAACCGATCCAAGTCCGACGGAAGCGGATTCGTGCAAAACCAAAGTGACCGTCGACGACGACGCCAACCGCACGAGCCCGGACGTCGAAACGGGTTCGGAGACCGACGGCACGCGTGCCCGGCGAGCCTGCTTCGCCGCCTCACGGGCGGTGCTGCGCCAGCGTTCGAGGGCCTTCGCCCCCCGCGGCCCGTCTTCCCACTTCGTCACGCAGCGCGAGGCACGCCACGGCACGACCCCGTCCACGCCCGCCTCGGTGGCCAGCTCCACGGCCAGCTCACCCCGGTCACCCTTGACCAGCGCCTGCGCCACGACCACGCGAACGGACGGCGAAGGCACGACCCACCGTTCGGCGACGCGCAGCCTCAGGGAGTCCTTGAACGCCTCCTCGACCACGCACCGCACCTGGGCGCCCGTGCCGTCGGAGAGCACCAGCTCCTCCCCCGCGCGCAACCGGCGCACGGTGGCCGCGTGCCGCCCCTCCGGTCCGTCCAGGACGGCGGAGTCACCGGGCGGCAGCGCGGCGACCAGGAAGACCGGCAGCGTCACCGGTGGTTGCGGCCGGCCCGCAGCCGCGAGAACAGCCCGCCGCCGCCCTTGCCGTTGTGCGCGAGCGTCGGCTCGTCCTCGCCGCGCACGACGGCCAGCTCGCGCAGCAGTTCGGCCTGCCGGGCGTCCAGCTTGGTCGGCGTGACGACTTCGAGGTGCACGTGCAGGTCGCCGCGGCCGTCGATGCGGCCGCTGGACCGCAGCCGGGGCATGCCGCGCCCGGTGAGCACCAGCTCGGTGTTCGGCTGGGTGCCGGGCTCGATCTCCAGCTCCTCCTCGCCGTCCAGCGTCTGCAGCGGCAGCACCGCGCCCAGCGCGGCCGTCGTCATCGGGATGCGCACGGAGCAGTGCAGGTTCGCGCCGTCACGTTCGAAGACCTCGTGCGGCACCTCTTCGACCTCGACGTACAGGTCGCCGGCCGGTCCGCCGCCGGGGCCGACCTCGCCCTGGCCCGCGAGCCGCACCCGCATGCCCTCGGCCACACCGGCCGGGATCTGCACCGAGATGGTGCGCCGCGAGCGCACCCGACCCTCGCCCGCGCACTGCTGGCACGGGTCGGGGATGACCTCGCCGAGGCCGCGGCACACCGGGCACGGCCGCGCCGTGACGACCTGGCCCAGGAACGAGCGCTGCACCGACTGCACCTCGCCCCGGCCGCCGCACGTGTCGCAGCGCACCGGGGACGAGCCGTCCGCGCAGCCGCTGCCGACGCACCGGTCGCACAGGATCGCCGTGTCCACGGTGAGCTCGCGCGAAGCACCGGCCGCGCACTCCTCCAGCGTCATCGACAGCCGGATGAGCGCGTCCGAGCCGGGCTGCACCCGGCTGCGCGGACCGCGTCCGCCACCGCCGCCCGCACCGAAGAAGGCGTCCATGATGTCGCCGAGACCGAATCCCGCGAACGGGTCGCGCATGCCGCCGCCACCACCGCCGCCCGGCTCCAACGGGTCGCCACCCAGGTCGACGACCTGCCGCTTCTTCGGGTCCGACAGGACCTCGTAGGCGGCGGTCACCTCCTTGAAGCGCGCTTCCTCGTTGGGGTTGACGTCGGGGTGCAGCTGCCGCGCGAGCTTGCGGTAGGCGCGCTTGATCTCGTCGGGAGTCGCGTTCTTGGCGACCCCGAGCGTGCCGTAGTAGTCCCTCGCCACCGTGTTTCCTCCTGCGAACGCGCTTCGACACGCGCCCGCTCGCTTGCGGAACGTCCTGCGGGACCGCGGTGTTCCCCCGCTGTCACCGTCCGGTCAAGATCTCACCCACGTAGTTGGCGACCGCTCGCACCGCCGCCATCGTGCCGGGGTAGTCCATGCGGGTCGGCCCGACCACGCCCATGCCGCCGAGCAGGTTGTCCCGGCTGCCGTAGCCGATGGACACGACCGAGGTGCTGCGCATCTCGGCCGCTTCGTTCTCCTCGCCGATGTGCACCAGGATCCGGCCCGGGTCGCGGGCGGTGGCGAGCAGCTTGAGCACCACGACCTGCTCCTCCAGCGCCTCGAGCACCTGGCGCAGCGAACCGGGGAAGTCTGCCACGTTGCGGGTGAGGTTCGCCGTGCCACCCAGCACCAGGCGTTCCTCGGGGTGCTCCACCAGCGACTCGATGAGCACCGTGCTCACCCGCAGCACGATGTCGCGCAGGTCGCCCGGCGCCTCGTCGGGCAGCTTCGCGACCTCGGCGGAGGCGTCGGACAGGCGCTTGCCGACCATGGCGCCGTTGAGCATGGACCGGATGCGGGCGACGTTGTCCTCGGTGATCACGTCGCCGAGGTCGACCGAGCGCTGGTCGACCCGGCCGGTGTCGGTGATCAGCACCAGCATCAGCCGGGCCGGTGTGATCGCGAGCACTTCGATGTGCCGGACGGTGGAGCGGCTCAGGGTCGGGTACTGCACGACGGCGACCTGGCGGGTCAGCTGGGCGAGCAGTCGCACGCTGCGACGCAGCACGTCGTCGAGGTCGTAGGCGCCTTCGAGGAAGTTCTGGATGGCCCGGCGCTCGGGCGTGGACAGCGGCTTGACCTCGCTGAGCCGGTCCACGAACAGCCGGTAGCCCTTGTCGGTCGGCACGCGGCCGGCGCTGGTGTGCGGCTGGGTGATGTACCCGTCCTCCTCCAGGGAGGCCATGTCGTTGCGCACGGTCGCGCTCGAAACGCCGAGGTTGTGCCGTTCGACCAGGGCTTTCGAGCCGACGGGCTCCTGGTTCGACACGTAGTCGGCGACGATCGCGCGCAGGACCTCGAACCGGCGCTCATCGGCGTTCACGCACGTCACCTCCAGGGTACGGACCGGGCTGCTTCACCTTGAGTTTACGGAGGTTCGGGCCCGGATCGGAAAACCCGTTCGTCGGGCTTCGGTGCCGCGTTAGCGTCTGGTGGTGCTCACCCGCATCCAGGCCGCTTTGCGTGACGCGATCAGCGCCGACGCCGACCGCGTCGGACCGTTCCTGATCCGCTTCGACGCGCACAGCGACAACCTGTTCATGAACTACGCCGTGCCCGACGAGGGCGCCGCGCCGACGCGTGCCGAGGTGGACGCACTGGTGGCGGCGTTCCGGGCGCGGTCGCGCACGCCTCGGCTGGAGTACCTGCGGCCGTCGCCGGTGGTGGACGCGGCGCTGGAGGCGGCCGGGTTCACCGTGGACCAGTTGCTGCCGATGATGGCGATCGACTCGCTGGTCGCGCCGCCGGTGCCGGCCGGGTTGACGGTCGAGGCGGTGACGTCGGACGACGACCTGCTGGCGGTGTCCGTGGTGCAGAACACAGCGTTCGGCATGGGTGAGGCTGCCGGCGCGGAGGACGTGGCGCGGCAGCGGTCGCTGTTGCGCGACGGCGGGGTCGTCGTGCTGGCCCGGCTGGACGGCGAACCGGCGGGTGCGGGCGCGTACACCGCGCCGCGGTACCGCCTGTCGCAGGTGGCGGGGATCGCGGTGCCGCCGTCGTTCCGGGGGCGTGGCATCGCTTCGGCTGTGTGCGCCGACCTCACCGCGCGCGTCTTCGACTCGGGCTGCACGCCATTCCTGGAGACCGAACCGGACGCCAAGGTGGACCGCCTCTACGGACCGCTCGGCTACCGGACGATCGGCCACTCGGCATCGATCACCCTGAAAGAGCCGATCACCTCGAAGGATGAGCTCCGCCCGGGTCCCCGCCAAGGGGAACCCTTGTCGTAATTCTACCGACGGGGTCCGACAATCGACGGGGTCCGGACAGCCAGGGCTTCCACGGGTGAAGCGCTTTCTTGATCTTACTGTCGAGCGCGAGTGGCGGGCAGTAGACAGGAAGCCCCAGCAGGTGCGCTCCCGCGCGTAGTGCCCGACGCCGCCGCGACAGTCGCGGGCGGCGACCTGATGCCTCGTCGCCGACCGCGGTCCGTTCAGCCCTCTCCTTCGTCGCCTTCCGGCAGGTTGGTCAGCCACACCAGATGCGTCCGCACCCCACGGGAACCGGCAGAGATCCCGAAAAGCTGCCGGGCGCGCTCGGGGCTCTGCGAGACGAGATGGAAGTCACCTTCCACCGAGTTGACGTCGACGTGGTGGGGATGAGCCAGGCCATAACCCGCGACTCGGGCGTCTTCCCGCTCGCCGTACTCCTCCACGATGGCGAACAGCCGCGGGGCCTGCTCCTTGGCGATCAGGTGCATGACGTTGGCGAACTCACCTTCGGTCCACAGCGGCTGTGCACCCGGTTTCGGGGCGCGCTCGTCCAGCTCGTTCACGCGCACTTCCCCTCGACGCGGTAGATCAGATCGGCCAGCGCGTCACCGGGCACCAGCCGGTTGCCGGCCTGTTCTGGAGTGACCAGCCAGACCACGGGCGTGGTGCCCAGAGCGCTGGGCGGCAGAGGCATGGGCATCCCGGTTCCCACGACGTGTGCCTCATGGCTCAGCAGCACCGATGGCATGGGCGGTCGGACCAGGAAGTAGGCGATCGGCATGTTGGGGAAGGCCAGCACCGGCGTCGGGAACACGGCGAACCCGGAGTTGTCGGCCAACGCGGGTGACCACGGGCGAGCCGGACATCGAGACGGCTACCGCTTCGTACGCCACGGCCGAACGGCGCGCCACACCAAAAGTACGTGCGCTGTTGTTGGACCGCATGGCTTGGACGTACGCCGTCGCCGGTCAGGCCGACGCCGCCGAACGCGCGCTCGCGGAGGCCTCCGAGATCGTTCACCGGCACGACGACCGTCCGGAGCCCGACTGGGTCTTCTGGGTCGACGAGGACGAAATGAAGATCATGGCCGGGCGGTGCTGGACCCAGTTGCGGCGCCCGCTGCGCGCCGTGCCCGTCCTGGAGGAAGTGCTCAGCCGCTACGGCGACACCCACGCCCGCGACAAGGCGATGTACCTGGCGTCGCTCGCTCACGCCTACCTCGATGCGGAAGAGGTCGAGCGGGCCGCCGCTGTCACCGAGCGCGCCGCGCGACTGGCAGCCGGGGTGGGGTCGGTGCGGCCTGCGGAGAAAATCCAAAAGGTGGTGCGGCGGTTGAAGCCACACCGCTCCTTGCCGGCCGTGGCCGGTGCGATCGACGCCGCGGCTTTGCTGACTACCGCTCAGGGGTGACCGTCCGGCGTAGCCAGGCGAGGTAGTCCTCGGAGGCTGCGACCAGCGGTACGGCGGTCACCTCCGGGTTGTCCCAAGGGTGCTCGCGCCGCAGATGTGCCTCCAGTTCGGGATACCGCTCGGCAGACGTCTTCAGCGTCACCTGCCACTCTTCGCCTTCGCTTTGCTCGCCCAGGTGCCAGAAGAATGATGTCACTGGGCCGACCACCTGTGCGCCGGCAGCCAGGCGTGCGGAGACAGCGGAGCGAGCGAGACGTGCCGCCACCTCGCGGTCGGCGGCTGTCGTGGTGACTTGAAGAAAATCAGCCATGGCATCATGCTACTTCTGACCAGGTCGTTCCAACTTCTATCCCGCGTCTCTTTCGGCAATTCCATCGCCCTTGTTCGAAGGAGCGGTGACGCATAATCGCCGACGCTGTGCGAGTCCGCGTGATGACAAGGCCGAGCCTCGAGCCGGCGTGATCAGGTGAGTCGGCGCACGACGGCGTCGGCGAGCAGGCGGCCCCGGTCGGTGAGCACGCAGCGGCCGTGGTCGAGGGCGGTGGCGTCCAGCAGGCCGTCGGCGGCGGCGGTTTTGGCTTCGGCTTGGGCGGCGGGGTCTAGGACGTCCAGGGGGAGGCCGGTGGCCAGGCGCAGTTCCAGCAGGACGCGTTCGACCCGGCGGTCGTCGTCGCTGAGGATCTCGCGGCCGACGGCGGGTGAGGTGCCGGTGGCCAGCAGTTCGGCGTACTTGGCCGGGTGCTTGACGTTCCACCAGCGCACGCCGCCGACGTGGCTGTGCGCGCCGGGGCCCGCGCCCCACCAGTCGGCGCCCTGCCAGTACAGCAGGTTGTGCCGGCACGCGGCGTCCGCCGAAGCGGCCCAGTTCGACACCTCGTACCAGGTCAGACCCTGTGCGGCCATGGCGGCGTCGATCAGCTCGTACTTGTCGGCCAGCACGTCGTCGTCGGGCATCGGCAGCTCGCCGCGACGCACCCGGCGGGCCAGGGCGGTGCCCTCCTCCACGATCAGCGCGTACGCCGACACGTGGTCCACGCCCGCGCTGTGCACGGCGTCCAGCGACGACTGCAGGTCCGCGACGGTCTCCCCCGGCGTGCCGTAGATCAGGTCGAGGTTCACGTGCTCGAAGCCCGCCGCACGCGCCTCGCGGGCGGCGGCCACCGGGCGGCCCGGGGTGTGCACGCGGTCGAGCACGGCCAGCACGTGCCGGGCGGCCGACTGCATGCCGAGCGACACCCGGGTGTAACCAGCGTCACGAATGGCTGAGAAGAACTCCGGCGACGTGGACTCCGGGTTGGACTCCGTGGTGACCTCCGCGCCCGGCGCGAGGCCGAACGACGACCGCACCGCGTCGAGCACCTGGCCCAGCCCCGAAGCGCCGAGCAGCGACGGTGTGCCACCACCGATGAACACCGTGTCCACCGCCGGTGGGTCACCCAACACGGACGCGGCGAGGTCCAACTCCCGCCGCAGGCCCTCCAGCCAGGACGCCGGTGACGCGGAAGTGCCCAGCTCACCGGCGGTGTAGGTGTTG
Organism: Saccharothrix sp. CB00851; assembly: GCF_001905065.1. NCBI lineage: Bacteria > Bacillati > Actinomycetota > Actinomycetes > Pseudonocardiales > Pseudonocardiaceae > Saccharothrix > Saccharothrix sp. CB00851. Next base: position 454,646 of record NZ_LWLC01000012.1, on the reverse strand, counting down.
AAGTCGCAGTAGCCGCACCGGGTCGCGCAGAACGGCACGTGCACGTAGACCCCGAACGGGCGGTCGCCCAGACCGGTGAGCGCGGAGGTGGGCAGTGAGCCGTCGGGCGGCGCGGGTTCACCGATCGGCAGAGCGGAGGGCATGTCACCCATTGTCCCATCTACCAGCAACGCAACCCCGTCCCACGATGCGGATGCAGGTGGACCACGAGTTGGACGCGTGGCACGCTGACTGACATGACATCGACCGGAGTGCGCCTGGTGGTCCGCCGCCACGTCGACTTCCGGCGTGTCTCCAGCGCGATGTGCCGTCGTTCGGCATAACCCGCGCCTGCCTTTTTGTTCCCGTCGGCGCCGGGTGCGCTGACGAGACCCCCACCACAGCTCCACCGGGACTCGCACGCGCACCAGCGCCCCGAATCCCCGGAGGACGAGGATGGTCCCCCCGACGACGACGCCTCAGCGCACGAAGCAGCGCCGAGGTGAGGGGCAGTGGGCGCTGGGCTACCGCGAGCCGCTGAACCCGAACGAGCGGAGCAAGAAGGACGACAACCCGCTCAACGTCCGGTCGCGGATCGAGAACATCTACGCCCACGGTGGCTTCGACTCGATCGACCCGGCCGACCTGCGCGGCCGTTTCCGCTGGTACGGCCTCTACACCCAGCGCAAGCCCGGTATCGACGGCGGCCGCACGGCGACGCTGGAGCCGGAGGAGCTGGACGACGAGTACTTCATGCTGCGCGTCCGCATCGACGGCGGCAGGCTCACCACGCAGCAGCTCGCGCTGATCGGCGAGCTGTCCCAGACCTACGCGCGTGACACGGCCGACATCACCGACCGGCAGAACGTGCAGTACCACTGGATCCGCATCGAGGACGTCCCGACGATCTGGCGGAAGCTGGAGGACGCGGGCCTGACCACGATGGAGGCCTGCGGCGACAGCCCGCGCGTGGTGCTCGGCTCGCCGGTGGCGGGCATCGCCGAGGACGAGGTGGTCGACGGCACGCCCGCGATCGACGAGATCCTGCGCCGCTACATCGGCGACCCGCGCTTCTCGAACCTGCCGCGCAAGTTCAAGACGGCGATCTCGGGCCTGCCGGACGTGGCGCACGAGATCCACGACGTGGCGTTCGTCGGGGTGGACCACCCCGAGCACGGCCCCGGCTTCGACCTGTGGGTCGGTGGCGGCCTGTCCACCAACCCGATGATCGGCAAGCGGCTGGGCGCCTGGGTGCCGTCCGAGGAGGTGCCGGACGTGTGGGAGGGCGTGATCAGCGTCTTCCGCGACTACGGCTACCGCAGGCTGCGGCACCGCGCGCGGATCAAGTTCCTGGTCGCCGACTGGGGCCCGGAGAAGTTCCGCCAGGTCCTGGAGGACGAGTACCTCAAGCGCAAGATGATCGACGGTCCGGCGCCGGAGAACCCCGCGATCCCGCGTGACCACATCGGCGTGCACAAGCAGAAGGACGGCCTGTTCTACGTCGGCGCGGCCCCGATCGCGGGCCGGGTGTCCGGTTCCACGCTGGTCGAGGTGGCCAAGGTGGTCGAGCGGGCCGGGTCGAACCGGGTGCGGTTGACGCCGCAGCAGAAGCTCGTGGTGCTGGACGTGCCCGAGGCCGAGGTGAAGAACCTGCAGGCCGACCTGGCGAAGCTGGGCCTGCAGACCGAGCCGTCGCCGTGGCGGCGGGGCGTGATGGCGTGCACCGGCATCGAGTTCTGCAAGCTCGCGATCGTCGAGACCAAGGCGCGCGCGGTGGACCTGGTGTCGGCGCTGGAGTCCCGGCTGGCCGACGTCGTGGCGGGCGTCACGGAGCCGATCTCGGTGCACATCAACGGCTGCCCGAACTCGTGCGCCCGCATCCAGACCGCGGACATCGGGCTCAAGGGCCAGATCGTCACCGACGCCGACGGCAAGCAGGTCGAGGGCTTCCAGGTGCACCTGGGCGGCGGGCTCGGCCTGGACGCCGGCTTCGGCCGCAAGCTGCGCGGCCACAAGGTCACCGCCGCCGAGCTGTCGGACTACGTCGAGCGCGTGGTGCGCAACTTCGTGGCCAAGCGCGAGCCGGACGAGCGGTTCGCGCAGTGGGTCGCCCGCGCCGACGAGGCGGACCTGAAATGAGCGAACGAGCGACTCCCTTCTACTGCCCGTATTGCGGCGACGAGGACCTCCGTCCGCAGGAGGAGCCGAGCTACTCGTGGCTGTGCGCCTCCTGTCGCCGCGTGTTCACCGTCAAGTTCGTTGGTCTCAACCTTCCTCAGGAGGTGCAGCGATGACCGCCCCCACCAGGGTCGAGGAACTGAAGGTGATCGCGGAAGCCGCTTCGGTCGAACTGGCGGATGCCAGTGCCGAAGAGGCGCTCGCGTGGACCGCCCGCACGTTCGGCGAGAGCTGGATCGTCGCGTCGAACATGCAGGACGCCGTCCTGATCGACCTGGCGACCAAGGTCAAGCCGGACGTGGACGTGCTGTTCCTGGAGACCGGCTACCACTTCGCCGAGACCATCGGCACGCGGGACGCCGTCGACCTGGTCTACCCGGACGTGCACATCGTCAACGCCGCGGCCGAGCAGTCGGTGGCCGACCAGGAGGCGCAGTTCGGTCTGCTGAACCAGACCGACCCGACCGAGTGCTGCCGGCTGCGCAAGGTCATCCCGTTGCAGCGCACCCTGAAGAACTACGACGCGTGGGTCACCGGCGTGCGCCGCGTGGACGCGCCGACCCGGGCGAACACGCCGATCGTGCAGTGGGACGAGCGCAACGGGCTGGTGAAGGTCAACCCGATCGCGCCGTGGTCCGACGAGCAGTTCAACACCTACATCGCCGAGCACGGGATCCTCGAGAACCCCTTGGTGCAGGCGGGTTACCCCTCCATCGGCTGCGCGCCGTGCACCGCGAAGCCGCTGCCGGGCGCCGACGCCCGCAGCGGCCGGTGGGCGGGCCTGGCCAAGACCGAATGCGGGTTGCACGGATGACCACCGCGACAGCTCTGGACACGTTGGGCCGCCTGGAGTCCGAGGCGATCCACATCTTCCGCGAGGTGGCGGGCGAGTTCGACCGGCCGGTGATCCTGTTCTCCGGCGGCAAGGACTCGACCCTCCTGCTGCACCTGGCGGTGAAGGCGTTCTGGCCCTCGCCGGTGCCATTCCCGCTGCTGCACGTGGACACCGGGCACAACTTCGAGGAAGTCATCGAGTTCCGCGACAAGGTCGTGGCCCAGCACGGGCTGCGGCTGGAAGTCGCCAAGGTGCAGGACTACATCGACGACGGTCGGCTGGCCGAGCGCCCCGACGGCACCCGCAACCCGTTGCAGACCGTGCCGCTGCTCGACGCGATCACCAACCACAAGTTCGACGCGGTGTTCGGCGGCGGCCGCCGGGACGAGGAGCGGGCCCGCGCCAAGGAGCGGATCTTCAGCCTGCGCAACGCGTTCGGCCAGTGGGAGCCGCGCCGGCAGCGCCCGGAGCTGTGGAACCTCTACAACGGCCGGCACCGCCCTGGCGAGCACGTCCGCGTGTTCCCGCTGTCCAACTGGACCGAGCTGGACGTGTGGCACTACATCGCCCGCGAGGGCATCGAGCTGCCGTCGATCTACTACGCCCACCGGCGCGAGGTGTACCTGCGCGACGGCATGTGGCTGGCGGAAGGCCCGTGGGGCGGTCCGCGCGAGGGTGAGCAGAAGATCGAGAAGACCGTTCGCTACCGCACCGTCGGCGACGGGTCGTGCACCGGCGCGGTCGAATCCGATGCCGCCGACATCGAGACCGTCATCGCCGAGGTGGCGGCCAGCAGGCTCACCGAGCGCGGCGCGACCCGCGCGGACGACCGGCTGTCCGAGGCCGCCATGGAAGACCGCAAGCGGGAGGGCTACTTCTAGATGAGCGACCTGTTGAGGTTGGCGACGGCGGGCAGCGTGGACGACGGCAAGTCCACGCTGGTCGGCAGGTTGCTGTACGACACCAAGTCGGTGCTGGCCGACACGCTGGACGCGGTGCACCGCGCCAGCGCCGACCGCGGCCTGACCACGCCGGACCTGTCGCTGCTGGTGGACGGCCTGCGCTCGGAGCGCGAGCAGGGCATCACCATCGACGTGGCCTACCGGTACTTCGCCACGCCGAAGCGCTCGTTCGTGCTGGCCGACACCCCCGGGCACGTGCAGTACACCCGCAACACAGTGACCGGCGCGTCCACCGCCCAGCTGGGCGTGCTGCTGGTCGACGCGCGCAAGGGCGTCATCGAGCAGACCCGGCGGCACGCGGCGGTGCTCGCACTGCTGGGCGTGCCGCGCCTGGTCCTGGCGGTCAACAAGATCGACCTGGTGGACTTCGACGAGGTCACGTTCTCCCGCATCGCCAAGGAGTTCACCGCGCACGCCACCGCGCTCGGGTACGCCGAGGACGCCGTGGTGGAGATCCCGGTGTCCGCGCTGGCCGGCGACAACGTGGTGGAGCGTTCGACGCGGACGCCCTGGTACGACGGCCCGACGCTGCTGGAGCACCTGGAGTCCGTGCCGGTGGAGCCGGACGCCCACGACGCCCCGTTCCGCTTCCCCGTGCAGTACGTGATCCGGCCGCGCACCCCCGAGCACCCGGACTACCGCGGTTACGCGGGCCAGGTCGCGGCGGGCACCGTGCGGGTCGGTGACGAGGTCGCCGTGCTGCCGAACGGGCTGCGTTCGACGGTCACCGGCATCGACACCGCGGACGGCCCGTTGACCGAAGCCGCCGCGGGCCAGTCGGTGACGCTGCTGCTGGCGCACGACCTCGACATCTCGCGCGGTGACCTGATCACCACCGCCGGGCAGCCGCCGAAGGTGACCGACGAGTTCGACGCCACCGTGTGCTGGCTGTCGGAGAAGGCGCTGACGCCGGGCGCCCGCGTGCTGGTCAAGCACGGCACGCGGACCGTGCAGGCGATCGTCACCGAGCTGCGCACCCGGTTCGACGAGCAGAAGCTCGCCAGCACCGACGCCCCCGACTCGTTGACCCTCAACGAGATCGGCCAGGTCGCGGTGCGCACCGCCGAGCCGATCCCGGTGGACGACTACACCAAGGACCGCCGCACGGGCGCGTTCCTGGTCATCGACGCCGCCGACGGCAGCACGCTCGCCGCCGGGCTCGTGGGCGCGCCGCTGCCGGAAGTGGACGACGTGGAGGACGCGGTGCAGTCGGACTCCCACGCCCTCGTCTCCCCCGGTCCGTGAGAGAGGTCCGCGGCAGTGAGCGCCAAGCGCAGCTTCCTCGTCACGTCCCTGGTGGTGCTGACCGCACTCGCCGGGTGCTCGCGGATCGACCGCGGTGACGCCCCGGCGCAGGACAAGGGCGCCGCGGCGGAGGTGCGCCTGGGCTACCTGCCCAACGTCACCCACGCCGCCGCGCTGATCGGCGTGGACAAGGGCTACTTCGCCGCGGAACTGGGTGGCACCAAGCTCGTCACGCAGGCCTTCAACGCCGGGCCACAAGCGGTGAACGCGCTGCTGGGCAGCTCACTGGACGTGTCGTTCATCGGTACCGGCCCGGCGATCAACGCCCACGCCAAGTCCGACGGCGAGGCGGTCCGCCTGGTCGCCGGCGCCGCGTCGGGCGGCGCGCAGCTCGTGGTCAAGCCGGGGATCGGCTCACCGGCCGACCTCGCGGGCAAGGTCGTCGCCAGCCCGCAGCTCGGCAGCACCCAGGACATCGCGGTGAAGAAGTGGCTGGCCGACGCCGGGCTCGACGCGCAGGTCACCAACATCGACAACGCGCAGGCGCTGGACCTGTTCAAGCGGGGTGACATCGAGGGCGCGTGGGTGCCGGAGCCGTGGTCGTCGCGGCTGGTGCTGGAAGCGGGCGCGAAGGTGCTGGTCGACGAGAAGACCCTGTGGCCGGGCGGGACGTTCCCGACCACGGTGGTCCTCGTCCGGACGAAGTTCCTCCAGGAGCACCCGCGGACCGTCGAGGCGCTCCTGCGCGGCCACCTCGCCGCCATCGACTTCGCGTCGCGCCACGAGGTCGAGGCCAAGCAGGTCGTCAACGCGGCGTTGCAGCGGCTCACGGGCAAGGCGCTGGGCGAGGACGTGCTCGACCGGGCGTTCGACGACATCGAACTGACCGCGGACCCCGAGGTCGACAGCTTCCCGCGCCTGGCGCAGGACGCGGTGACCGCCGGGGTGGCGAAGAAGGCCGCGAACGTGGCCGGGCTCGCCGACTTCACGCTGCTGAACAAGGTGCTCTCGGCGGCGGGCAAACCGGCCGTGGACACCGCCGGGCTGGACGAGAAGTGACTCGAGGAAGGCAGGCACGCCATGACCGCCACGCTTGAGACCCCGACGGCCGTGGACGCCGCGGTGACCTTGTCCGGGGTGCGGAAGGTCTTCGGCCACGGTCCGACCGGCGTCGTCGCGCTCGACGGCGTCGACCTGTCGGTCGCTCCCGGTGAGTTCGTGTGCCTGCTGGGCGCGTCCGGCTGCGGCAAGTCGACCTTGCTGAACCTGGTCGCCGGGCTGGACGCGCCCACCTCGGGGAGCATCGAGGTGACCACGTCACGGCCCGCGGTGATGTTCCAGGAGGCCGCGCTGATGCCGTGGCTGACCGCGGCGCGCAACGTCGAGCTGCCGTTGCGGCTGGCGGGGCTGAAGCGCGGGCCGCGCCGGGAGAAGGCCAGTGAGCTGCTGTCGCTCGTGCGGCTGGTCGGCGCGGGCCACAAGCGCCCGCACGAGCTGTCCGGCGGCATGCGGCAGCGGGTGGCGTTGGCGCGGGCGTTGGCGTCCACGCTGGGCAGCGCCGAGGACGGCACGCCCGGCCTGCTGCTGATGGACGAGCCGTTCGCCGCGCTGGACGCCATCACCCGCGACGTGCTGCAGGCCGAGCTGGTTCGGGTGTGGCGGGAGACGGGGACGGCGATCGTGTTCGTCACGCACGACGTGCGCGAGGCGGTGCGGCTGGGTCAGCGGGTCGTGCTGCTGTCCTCGCGCCCCGGCCGCGTGGTGCGCCAGTGGTCCACTGTGGACTGCGACGAGCCCGCCGTCATCGAGGACATCACGACCCACCTGCGAGAGGTGATCAGCGGTCATGCCGCAGCTTGACACGGACCTCGCGGCGGTCGGCGCCGGGCTGGACGCGCTCGACGCGCCGTCGGAGGATCGGCGGCCGTCGTTCCGCAAGCGGTTCGTCCGCACCGCCGTGCCGCCGCTGATCGCGTTCGCGCTGTTGTTGGGCGTGTGGCAGGCGTTGTGGGCGTTGGCGTTCTGGCCCGAGTACCAGCTGCCGTCGCCCGGGTCGGTGTGGGCGGCGGTGGCCGAGGCGATCGAGACCGGCCGGGCGTTCGAGGTGCTGTGGACGTCGGTCAGCCGGGCCGTGCTCGGGTTCCTCACCGCCGTGGTGATCGCCACCCCGTTGGGGTTGCTGATCGCCAAGGTGCGCGTGGTGCGCGCGGCCATCGGGTCGCTGCTGACCGGCCTGCAGTCGCTGCCGTCGGTGGCGTGGGTGCCGGCGGGCATCCTGTGGTTCGGCGCGACGCCCGCGACCATCTACTTCGTGGTGCTGATGGGCTCGGTGCCGTCGATCGCGAACGGCCTGGTGTCGGGCGTCGACCAGATCCCGCCGCTGCTGCCGCGGGTCGGTCAGGCCCTGGGTGCCAGTCGGTTCGCGGCGGCTCGGCACATCCTGCTGCCGGCCGCGCTGCCCGGGTACCTGGCGGGGTTGAAGCAGGGGTGGGCGTTCTCGTGGCGGTCGCTGATGGCGGCGGAGATCATCGCCACGTCGCCGCAGCTCGGTGAGGGGTTGGGGCAGTACCTGCACAACGGGTCGGCGTTGAACGACATCTCGATGGTGATCGCGGCGATCTTCCTGATCCTGCTGGTCGGCGTGGGGATCGAACTGCTGGTGTTCCGGCCGTTGGAGCGGGCGGTGCTGCGGGCGCGCGGATTGACCGGTGCGCTGTGACCGCGTTGGTGGCCGTGGCGCACGGCAGCCGCGACCCGCGGTCGGCGGCGGTGGTGCACGAGCTGTTGGACGTCGTGCGGGCTTTGGCGCCGTCGTTGGACGTCCGTGGGTCCTTTTTGGACCTTTCCGTGCCACTGCTGGGTGACGTGCTGCGGGGCGCGTACGCGGACGGTCACCGTTCGGCCGTGGTGGTGCCTCTGCTGCTGGGCAAGGCTTTCCACGCGCGGGTGGACGTGCCGAGTGCGGTGACCGATGCCCGCTTGCCCGGCCTGGACGTGACCATTGCCGACGTGCTGGGTCCTGATCCCCGCCTGGAGTCGGCCGCCTTGCGCCGCCTGGTCTCCGTGGGCGTTCGATCGCGTGACCGCACGTTGGGCGTGATCCTGGCGGGCGCGGGCTCGTCCCACGCCCCGGCCAACGCCCTGGTGTCGTCCATCGCCGCCCGCTGGGCCGCCGGTTCCGGCTGGGCCGGCGTGGAAGCCGCCTTCGCCGCCAGCGCCCAGCCCGACGTCCCCACCGCCGTGGCGCGCTTGCGTGCCGCCGGCGCCCGCCGCATCGCCGTGGCGTCGTGGTTCCTGGCCCCGGGCTTCCTCCCGGACCGCGTGACCCGCCTGGCGGGCCCCGAGGCCATCATCGCCCCACCCCTGGGCCCGGACCCGGAAGTAGCCGAACTGATCCTCCACCGCTACTTCGCCACCCTGACCACCGGCCTGGCCGCCTCCGCGTAACGGCGTCGTTGCTGCACAATACCCCCGACTGTAGGGGGTATTGTGTAAATCTGCGCTGGTAGGAGGCAGTCATGACAGGGGAGCTTCGAGACTGGATACCGGTCCGTACGGCTGCGGTCCGGTTGGGGGTCTCGCCTGAGCAGGTCCGCGACCTCGTCCGATCCGGCGATCTCGAGGCGATCAAGCCCGGCCGCGATGTGCTCGTGCGTTCCGAGTCGGTCGAGCGTCGGGCGACCGTGGTGAAGCCCAAGGCTGGACGTCCGCTGTCGCCTTCGATGGCGTGGGCGGTGTTGTGGCTGGTATCGGACGTGAAGCCACTCTGGGTGTCCTCGTCGGAACTGGTCCGGGCCTGGCGTTACGCCCGCCGACCGTTGGCGGAGTGGCCTCGACTACTGGCCGGACGGGCTCAGGTGCACCGGGTGCGGATGCCCAGCGCCGCTCGGAAACGTGTCCGGACGCTGACCAACGTCGCGGTCGGCGGACTTTGGGCCGCTCGGCTGCACGGTGCCAACCTGGTGCTGCCGGACGGTGAACCTGACGAGTGGTACCTCGCTCCAGCAGCCTTCGACACCTTGCGGACGATGAGGGGCATCGGCTGGCAATCGGCCTCACCCGATGTGGTGATCCGCGTCGTGCCGGACAGTCTGCCGGCCGCACTCGTGTCGCAGATCTCCGACGACGTCAAGGTCTCGCGCGCAACCGCGGCAGCCGATCTGCTGGATCTCGGTGACGACCGTTCCCGCCGCGCTGCGGCCGAGTTGTTGAGAAGAGTCGACTAGCCTGTCGGCGCATGAGTTCCGACAGGTGGCCGGACCTTCCAGTGCTTGGTTCAGCCGACTTGCCACAGCTGCACGACGACACGTTGTGGCCCGCTCTCTTCACGTCAAGGCAGCCTTCGGGGGGCGGACAGCCGAAATCGTGGTGCCCGACCTGGCACGCGCTTTGGCGATCAAGACAGCCGCCTACGGCGCCCATGCGCGCTCACGCCCGGCAGAGGCCTTCCTTTCGCGGCACTTGCTCGACCTCGCATTCCTGGCCTCCGTGGTCGAGGATCCCGGCGAGATCCTCGAAGCGCTCGGACCAAAGCCACCCGAGGGTCACCTCGGCCTAGCGGCAGTCCTCGACGATCCCGCCCATCCCGCCTGGTCGGGTGCCGGAGAGAGCGCGGAGGACGCTCAACTGACCTGGGAGGTGCTGCGTCACGGCTACGACGCCTGAACCGCGCGTGTCCTACGTTCGCGTCCCGTGTGTCCTACGTTCGGAACACCCGAGTTCAACGCTCAGAACGGCGCGACCGCGGCTAGCGGGAGACCCTCGTCAGCCACGAACGCAGCTCCGCCGCCACGGCCACCGGCGCGTCGAGCTGGAGCAGGTGTCCCGCCCGGTCGATCCGGGTGAGGGTGGCACCGGGGATGTCGGCGGCGAGCCGTTCGCCGGTCGTCAGCGGTATCCAGGTGTCCTCGGTGCCCCAGAGCACGGTCACCGGGATGTCGACGCGGTCCAGCAGCGCCTCGTTCTCCGCGAGGTAACGCTCGTCGTACGCGGCGATCTGCCGGTAGAACGCCGGTTGGCCGTCCTCGTCGAGCCACGGCGCCGCGAGTTCGACCAGGTCGTCCTCGCGCAGCCCGCGGTGGCTCGCGTTGCCGATGTACGCCTTGACCAGCGCCTCGTGGATGTACGGCGGCACGCGGGCCAGCACGTCCGGGTGCTGCTGGACGAGCCGGAAGAACGGCGATCCGGCCGGCGGGATCGCCACGACGTCCGCCGGCAGCAGCGACGCGTACGGCACCTCGTGCACCAGGTGCGCGCGGAGCGAGACCGCGCCGCCGTAGTCGTGCGCGACGACGTGCGGCCGGTCCAGGCCCCAGTGCCCGAGCAGCGCCGTGAACGCCTCCGCCTGGACGCCGAAGTCGACGGGGTGCTGGGCGTCCTTCGACGAACGGCCGTAGCCGGGCATGTCCCACAGGTACACGGTGAAGTCGCTGCTCAGCGCTTCCGCGAACGGCCGCCACAGCCACGACGACCACGGAGTCCCGTGGCAGAAGACCACCGCGGGCCCGGCACCGGCACTACCCCAGGCGATTCGCCTGCCCTGCCACGCGAACGTCTCACCGAGATCCATGCCCGCCACGGTAGGTGGTGGCACCGGCGCGGGCAGGTCGACGGTCAGGTACCCGGCCGTTCCTCCGCGTCCAAGGCCACCACCAGGCTTTCCATCACCTTGAGCGTCGTGCGCAGGTCGTCCAGGTCCACCTGGGCCGAGATCCGGTTGGCGAAAGCGTGTTGGGCCTGCGCCAGCCGCGAAACAGCCTCGTACCCGGCCGCCGTCGGCCGGAACAGCTTGGCGCGTTTGTGGGCCGGGTTGGGCAGGTACTCGGCCAGACCTTTCTCCACCAGCAGGTCGGCGATGCGCTGCACGCTCTGCCTGGTCAGGCTCATCTCCCGGGCGATGCCGGACACCGGCAACGGCTGCCGGAGGACGGCGCCGAGCACCTGCCACCACGCGGCGGTGAGGCCGACCGGTTTCGTCATCACCTCCGCGGCCTCCAGGAAGCCGCCGTAGAGGCGGAACGTGCGCATGATGACCTCGGTCAGCACGTCCCCCGCCTCCGTACGGGGCTCGACCTCGCTCACGACACCGCGGCGACGAGCTTGCCGAACCACGCCGGGTCGCCCGTCCGGTACAGCCCGTACCACGCCTCCAGCACGGCCGGCTCGTACAGGTCCAGCTCCGCGAAGATCTCCCGCGCGAACTCCAGCGCCGACGCCGCACCCGCCGTGATCAAGCCATCGGCCCGCACCGCGCGCTCCGAGCCGAACAGCTCCGAACCGGTGTACCCCGGCACCGCCGCCAACTGCTCCACCGCGTTGCCACCGTGCACCCGCGAGTTCAACAAGCCCTCGGCGGCCAGGCCGATCGTCGCGCCGCAGATCGCCGCCACCGGCACGCCCGCGTCCAGCCACCGCCGCGCCGCCGCCGCGAACACCGCGTTGTCACCGCTCTCCCACGTTCCCGCGCCGGGCAGGATCAGCATCGCGCTGTCCGCCGGGTCGACGTCGGCCAGCGCCAGGTCCGGCGTGATCCGCAGGCCACCGATGGACGTCACCGGGTCGAGCGTCGCGCCGACGGTCCGCACCTGGTACAGGCCGGGCACCTTCTGGAACTGCGGGGTGTTGATCTGCGCCGTCGCGTACCCGAACTCCCAGTCGGCCAGCGTGTCGTACACAGCGAGGTGGACCGTCTTCGTCATCATGACAGTATCCTGTCATTTTGACAGCACGCTGTCAACCGATGAGGATCGTAGAGTGCGACCCATGGCAGACGAGCTGGTCCACTACGAGGTGCGGCGTGGCATCGCGACGATCACGCTGGACTCCCCCCACAACCGCAACGCCCTGTCCGCACAGCTGCGCGCCGAGCTGACCGGTCACCTCAAGACCGCGACGGCCGACGACGCCGTGCGCGTGATCGTGCTGAGCCACACCGGACCGGTGTTCTGCTCGGGCATGGACCTCAAGGAGGCGGGCGGCGCGAGTGCCGACAAGCAGGGGGTCAACGAGTTCCCCGCGATCCTCCAGCAGTTGTGGACCAGCCCGAAGCCCGTCGTCGCACGGCTGGCCGGCCCGGCCCGCGCGGGTGGTGTCGGCATCGTGGCGGCGTGCGACATCGCGGTCGCGGTGGACACGGCCACGTTCGCGTTCAGCGAGGTCCGCATCGGCGTCGTGCCGGCCGTCATCTCGGTGACCGTGCTGCCCCGCCTGCTCCCGCGTGGCGCGCACGAACTGTTCCTGACCGGCGAGACGTTCGCCGCACCGAAGGCCGTCGCCATCGGCCTGATCAACTCCGCCGTGCCCGTCGACGACCTCGACGCCGAGGTCACCCGCTACACCGACATGCTGGCGCTGGGCGCGCCGAACGCCCTGGCCGCCACCAAGCGGATGCTCCAGGAGCCGAGGTCGAACGACCTGGACGAGGTGTTCGCCGACATGCTGGCCCTGTCCGCACGCCACTTCGGCGGTCCCGAGGGCCAAGAGGGCATCGCCGCGTTCGTCGGCAAGCGCAAGCCGTCCTGGGTGCCGACGGAGGACTAGAACGCGGTACGGGCGGGGACGACCCAATCGTTCCCGCCCCTGCCGTCACCGCCCGTCCACACTCCCGGACGCCACTTCCGCAATGAAGGCCATGAAGGCCCGGGGCGGGAAGACCAGAGCCGGCCCGGCGGGAGCCTTGCTGTCCCGCACCGCCGTGCCCATCTCGACGTGCGCCATCTCAACGCACTGTGCGTCATTGCCACCATTCGTGCGACTGCTCTTCCGCCACCGCGCACCCTTGAGGGCGCTTGCCTCGGTCCACATGGTCCGTGCTCCTAGCTGTCGTGCCGGTCGCTGATCCTCTCCTCCAGTATCACCATGGACCTCTCCTCCGAGGACGCCAGGTTCCATGCTTGTTCGAAGGCGGCGACATAGGGCGCGGTCGCCTTGATGTAGTCGGTCCGGGTCAACGACGACACGTAGGCGATCGTCTTCCCCGGCTCCATCTGAAGGAGCGTGAACGGACAGCTCAGCGCCGGAACGATCCCGCTTGTCGCGGACCGGGGCAGGACGCGAAAGCGGACGTTCGGCATCCCGGCGACAGCGCGGAGGTGTTCGAGCTGACGGCGGAGCACGTCCGGCCCGCCGTTGGAACGGTGAAGAGCGTCCTCGCCGAGTGCGATCCAGACCGCCGGACCGTCCGGCCGGATGACGCGATGCCCGCGCTCGGCTCGCTCCTGGGCGAGACCCGCCACGTCGGCGGCGACGACGACCGGCGACATCGACAACGCCGCGAAGGCGTATTCGGCGGTCTGGAGCAGGCCGGGAATCTCGTTGTAGACCATGCGGATCTCGGCGGCTCGTCGTTCGAGCGAGACGTACTGCCGCGATGTGTACACGGTTTTCGCTGGCTTGGCACGGCGGCGAGCGACCGTGGCGAGCGATCGCAGTTCCTCGGCCTGAGCCGAGGTGACTTGGTACCGCTCGATCATCCAGTCGACGTCCTGCGGTCGTGGAGCGATGGAGCCGGTCTCGATCTTGGACAGCTTGCCGAGGTAGCCGCCCACGGCCCTGTCCGCTTCACCGAACTCGACCCGCGCGGCTTCCCGGAGTTGCCGAGACAGCTCGCCAAACTGGAGCCGTGCGATCACCGGGTCGAAGTCGTCGTCACCAACCATGCGCCGGAGTGTGCCGTAGAGACCCAGCGTGACTACGCCACCTGATCGAGCGGTTCCGACAGCAACTCAATCTTTCACCCATTTGCCCGCCTCATAGATTGAGTTGCTGTCCTACGCTCGATGCATGGACGACCTGCCGAACCCCGGCGAGACGCGGTACGTCCGGCTCTACGGCGAAGTCCGCACGGTCGTGGTTCAGCCGTTCGACCAGCGGCTGGTCCGGGAGCTTCGCGGGTGCATCTCCGCGAGGGACACCGCGACCGGGGTCTACCGGAACTTCTTCCCGCACGAGCTGAAGACCTTCCCCACATGACAGGAGAGCTGCCTCAGATGGTCAAGTACAGCGGAAACGGAGTGGACCACTCCTCGTTCATCAAGATCTACGCCGACGCGGAGTTCGGATCGCACATCAACGGTGACGGCGAGTTCGAGCTGAACTTCGACGGGGTGGTGGACCTGGCCCTCACTCCCGACGCCGCCGAGAAGATCCACACGATGCTCGGGGAAGCGCTGCCGAAGTTGCGCGAACTCGCCGAGGCGGACTAATCCGTGTAGACGACGGTCAGGATGCGGTCGCCCAGTTCGGTGGCTCGGGCGGCCGCGTCGGACAGGACGGCTTCCACGTCGGCGTTGCCGCCCTCCCACTCCAGCACGTGCTCGCCCTCGGGCAGCCAGGACAGGTCGGTCAGGCAGTCGTACAGCGCGTCCAGGTTGTGGCCGAACCAGTCGGGGAAGCTCAACGCCTCCGCAATCGCCGCCAGAGCGTCCTTCTTCGAGCGCGCGCCCCGGCGCACCACGTGTCGGTAGGTCATTTGCTCACGTCCACGACGACGAACGACCCGTAGTGGTCGGCCGTGTAGTACACCTCGTCGGACGACCCGGTCACGAGCCGTCGCGCGCCCCGGTCGTCGCTGCCTGGCGTGGGCACGGTGTACTCCCGGTAGTAGTCGGACGGCTTGGCGGGCAGCAGCTTCTCGCGGTTCTGGAACGTGACGCCGTCGTTGCGCGGGTACGGGAACGGCCCGTCCCGCTCTATCAGCTCCCACGTGTCCTTGACCTGCGCGGGCAGGCTCGACAGGGACTTCACCGGCAGACCCGAATCCGCGCCCGGCACCCCCGAAGCCGACGCCGAAGACGGCGCGGGGTCCGACGACGTGCCGGTCAGGTCCTTGGCGAAGTAGCCGACCACGACCAGCGCGATCAGGCCGAGCAGTGCGACGGAGAGCCGCCGGGCGGGAGTCACGGTCCCAGAGCCTACGAAGGCTCGCCCGCCTCCACCTTCCGGGGCTGCGCGTCGTCACCGGGCGGAGGGACCTTCGGCACCGGGTTGAACCTGGTCGAGGCGTTGTCCACGACCCGGTCGATCAGCCGCGCCAGCCCGAGCGACGACGGCAGCAGCACGCACATGAGCAGCGCGAACTGGAACGGGAACGGCAGCTGTGCCAGCCACAGCTCCACCGAGTCCCACCACTGCTCGAACGCGTCGACCACGTCACCGAGCCTAGTCCCGTGACGCGCTTCACCGCACACGGATCGCTACCACTCGGTAAGTTGCCCGCATGTTCGCCGTCTACGCAGCCGAGCCGAGCCCGCAAGACCCGATCGCCGCCCTGCGCGTGGGCGAACGGCCGGATCCCGGAGTCCCGGAGGGCTGGGTGAAGGTGGCCGTGAAAGCGGCGAGCCTGAACATGCACGACCTGTGGACGCTGCGCGGCGTCGGCATCAAGCCGGAGCAGTTCCCGATGATCCTCGGCTGCGACGGCGCGGGCGTGCTGGAGGACGGCACGGAGGTCGTGCTGCACTCGGTGATCGGCGACCCGGACTGGTCCGGTGACGAGACGCTGGACCCACGCCGCACCCTGCTCACCGAGAAGCACCAGGGCACGTTCGCCGACTACGTCGTCGTCCCGAAGCGCAACGCGCTGCCGAAGCCCGCGGGCCTGAGCTTCGCCGAGGCGGCGTGCATGGGCACGGCGTGGCTGACCGCGTACCGGATGCTGTTCGTGAACTCGGGCCTGCGGCCGGGTCAGACGATGCTGGTGCAGGGCGCCTCCGGTGGCGTGTCGACGGCGTTGGTGCAGCTGGGCCGTGCGGCGGGGTTCCGGGTGTGGGTGACCGGTCGCACGGAGGAGAAGCGCGCGTTGGCCGAGAGCCTGGGCGCGCACCAGGCGTTCGAGTCCGGCGCACGGCTGCCCGAACGGGTGGACGCGGTGTTCGAGACCGTCGGCAAGGCCACCTGGTCGCACTCGATGAAGGCGCTCAAGCCGGGCGGCACGTTGGTCATCTCCGGCGCGACGAGCGGTGACGCGTCGGCGGCCGAGCTGCCGAGGCTGTTCTTCCTGCAGTTGCGGGTGGTCGGCTCGACCATGGGCACGCGCGAGGAGCTCGGCGACCTGCTCTCGTTCTGCGACCTGACCGGCCTGCGCCCGCAGATCGGCGCGGAACTGCCGTTCGAGCGGGTCGAGGAGGGCTTGCGCGCGATGCTCGACGGCGAGACCGCGGGCAAGATCGTCTTCACCCGCGGCTGACCTTCGTCAACCCGTACGGCCGCACAAAAACCACTCCCTCGAATGGTGCAATCGAACAAACCCGGTGACAGTCGACCGGCGTACGGTTCGCCGCACACCAATCCACCGAGGGAGCTGGACGCATGACGGTGCAGGACGGATTCGGCCGGGGCAGCGGCGTGTTCCGCCGCAAGCCGATCGAGCAGATCAGTGACGAGAAGACGGCGCTGACCCGGACCCTGGGGCTGTGGCAGCTCACCGCGATCGGCATCGGCGGCATCATCGGCGCGGGCATCTTCTCGCTGGCCGGGGCCGTGGCCAACAAGACCGCGGGCCCCGCCGTGCTCATCTCCTTCCTCGTGGCGGGCATCGCCAGCGCCGCTGCCGCGTTCTCCTACGCGGAGTTCGCGGGCCTGATCCCCAAGGCGGGCTCGGCCTACACCTACGGCTACGCCGTGCTCGGCGAGATCGTCGGCTGGTTCATCGGCTGGGACCTGCTGCTGGAGTACACCGCGATCGTGGCCGTGGTGGCGATCGGTATCAGCGGCTACTTCAACGAGCTGCTGAACCTGCTCGGCATCGACCTGCCGGTGTGGATGCTCGGCGCGCCCGGCACGGAAGGCGCGGACGTCGCGGCGGGCAGCTACAAGGTGAACCTGTTCGCCGTGCTGCTGTGCCTGCTGATCGCGTTCGTGCTCAACATGGGCATGAAGAACGCGGCCCGATTCGAGACGACCCTGGTGTACTTGAAAGTCGCCGTAGTGCTGCTGGTGATCGTGGTCGGCGCGTTCCACATCAACACCGGCAACTACAACCCGTTCTTCCCGTTCGGCATCTCCGGCGCACTCACCGGTGCGGCCACGGTGTTCTTCGCGGTGTTCGGCTACGACGCGATGAGCACGGCCGCCGAGGAGTCCAAGGACTCCCAGAAGCACATGCCGAAGGCGATCATCTACTCGCTGGCCATCTCGATGGTCCTCTACGTGCTGGCCTGCCTGGTGCTGACCGGCATGGTCAACTACAAGGACGTGGACTCGGAGAGCGCGTTCGCCTCGGCGTTCGCCGACATCGGCCTGCCGGCGCTGGGCATCATCATCTCGGTCGGCGCGGTGCTGGGCATCACCACGGTGCTGTTCACGTTCCTCATGGGCGCGGCCCGGGTCGGCTACTCGATGTCGCGTGACGGCCTGCTGCCGAAGTGGTTCGCCAAGACGCACCCGGTCAAGCACGTTCCGACGCGCACCACGTGGGTGCTCGGCATCGCGTCCGCCGTCATCGCGGGCTTCCTGCCCATCGCCGAGGCGGCCGAGCTGACCAACATCGGCATCCTGCTGGCGTTCGTGGTGGTGTGCATCGCCGTGATCGTGCTGCGGTACAAGCAGCCGAACCTGCCGCGCACGTTCAAGACGCCGGGCATGCCGGTCGTGCCGATCATCGGCGTGGTGTTCTCGCTGTGGCTGATCACGTTCCTGGCGCCGGAGACCTGGCTGCGCTTCGGCCTCTGGTTCCTCATCGGCCTGGTCGTGTACTTCGCCTACAGCAAGCGGAAGTCGCTGCTCAACTCACGCGAGGACTGAGTCGCACCACTCGTCGACCACGTCGGCGAGCACGGCCATCGGCAGCGGCCCGCCGCACAGCACCAGGTCGTGGAACGCCTTGATGTCGAAGCGGTCGCCCAGCCTCCGCTCCGCCTCACCGCGCAGGCGCTGGATCTCCAGCCGCCCCACCATGTAGGACAGCGCCTGCGCGGGGTTCTCGATGTACCGGTCGACCTCGGAGGAGATGTCCACGTCCGGCATGACGGCGTTGGCGCGCAGGTAGTCCACGGCCTGCTGGCGCGTCCAGCGCAACGCGTGCAGGCCGGTGTCGACCACCAGGCGGGCGGCGCGCAGCGAGTCGCCCGCCAGCATCCCCAGCCGGGCCACGTCGTCGCTGTAGAGGCCCATCTCGTCGGCCAACCGCTCGGTGTAGAGCGCCCAGCCCTCCAGGTACGCCTCGATCGACGCGAACCGGCGCAGCAGCGGCAGGTCGTGCAGCTGTTGGGCCAGGGAGATCTGGAAGTGGTGGCCCGGCACGCCCTCGTGGAACGCGGTGGACTCGGCGCTGAACCGCTCGCGCTGCTCGGCCTGGTGGGTGTTGACGAAGTAGGTACCCGGTCGGGAGCCGTCCATCGCCGGGTCCACGTAGTAGGCCAGCGGCGCGTTCGGCGCGTCCGCCGCCGGCACCGCCTCGACCGCGCACCCGGCCTGTGGCACCGAGCCGAACCAGTCACCCGCGACCTCTTCGGCACGGGCGATGGTCGCCGCCGCCAACGCCACCATGTCGTCGGCGTCACGCCAGCGCAGCTCCGGGTCGGCGAGCAGGTGGGCGCGCACGCCGGCGGCCGTAGTGGGGCCGAACACCCGGCTGCCGATCTCCTCGTACTCCCGGTCCAGTTCCTCGATCAGGTTCAGCCCGATCCGGTGCAGTTCCTCGGGTGTGTGCCCGGTCGTGGTGTACATGTGGACCAGGTCCGCGTAGATCAGGTCGCCGTCGGGCAGCCAGCACAGGCCCGGCCTGTCCTCGCCCCTGCCCCGGTCGACCACCTCGGCACGCAGGAAGTCGCGGTAGCGGGCGATCGCGGGGCGCGCGGTCTCGTGCAGCAGCCGGGCGCACACCGCGGCGAACGGCGTGCCGTGCAGCGGGGTGCCGAGGGGGTCGGTCTCCTCGGCGAGGTGGCGGTCGATGCGGCGGACGGCGGCTTCCACCAGGTGCTTGAGCGGACGGCGGACGGAGTCGCGCTGTCTTCGGGTGAGCGCGTCCAGGTACGCGGGCAGCGACGACAGCCGGGTCAGGTAGGCCTGGCGTGCCGCGTCATCGGACGGGCGGACCAGCGGCAACGCCACGAGCAGCACCGCCAGCGGCGCGTTGAGGCCTTCGGCGTGGGTGTGCTCGACCAGGTGCGAGTTGAGGCGGTACACCAGGCTCCACGCCTGCTGCGCGACCACCGCACGCGTCACCGGGTCGTCGTCCCCGCCACGCACACGCCGTGCGATGTCCTCGGCACGGGCGCACAGACTGCTTGCGGCTTCGGCGCTCGGGTCCGGCAACCGGTTGTCCCAGCCCGGGATGCCGAGCAGCGTCGCCATCACGGGATCGGCGTCCAGGACCAGGGTCAGCATCTCGTCGGCGAGCTCGCGCGCGGTGGTCACGTCGCCATTCTGTGGGGCTACGCCGGGGAAATGCGCGTGATCGCGACGGAAATGGCTTGGCGGGCCTCGGCCGCCAACCGGGCCACCACTTCGGCCGCCGGGGCCGGTCGGACCAGCGCGTAGGTCTGCCCGGCCCACAACGACATCAGCTCCGGGTCGCCGGTCGCGCGCACCGGCCGGGTCAGGTGGTGCACCTCCGGGTACGCGGCGGGTGCCTGTTCCTGGTTGTCCACCACGAACCTGTTCACCAGGCCACGCGCCGGACGTCCGCTGAACGCCCTGGTCAACGCCGTGCGGCGGGTGCCTTCGGCGAGCGCTTGGCGGTGTGCGGCGGACGTGCCCGCCTCCGGCGTGGACAGGAACGCGGTGCCCAGCTGCGCCGCGACCGCGCCCGCGGTGATGACGGCGGCCACGTCCGCGCCGTGCACCAGGCCACCGGTCGCGATCAGCGGCAGGTCCACCTTGGCGCGCACCAGCCGCAACGCCGCCAGCACGCCGAACAGCTCGCCGCCTCCGGGCGAGACGCCGTCGTCGGCGAACGTGCCCCGGTGCCCGCCCGCGTCGCTGCCCTGCACGCACAGCGCGTCGGCACCGACCTGGGCCGCCTGCGCGGCTTCCTGCGGTGTCGTGACGGTGACGACGACCGTGGAACCGGCCGCGTGCAACCGGTGCACGTCCTCGGGGTTGGGCAGGCCGAACGTGAACGAGACCACCGGAACGCGCAACGCCATCACGAGTTCGAGCTTGGCGGCGTAGGAGTCGTCGTCCCACCGCGGTTCGCCGGGCTCGGTCGGCGACTGCGCCTTGACCCGGTCGCGGTAGCCGGACAGGTCGGTGGTGGAGCGCGGACCGGGGACGAACAGGTTCACGCCGAACGGCCGATCGGTCAACGCGGTCGTCGCGGTGATCTGCTCGGCGAGGGCTTCGACGGACAGGTAGCCGGCGGCCAGGAACCCGAGCCCACCCGCCCGACCGACCTCGGCCACGAGCGCGGGTGTGGACGCCCCACCGGCCATCGGTGCGGCGATGACGGGCACTTCGAGTCTGTCCAACATGGCGCGACCCTAACCCGCGCTCCCGTCGCGGTCACGTATTTGCAGGTCCACGAGTTCAAGGGCAAAACGGGCGCGTTCCGAGCGTTGAACTCGGGTGTTCTGAACGTAGGACTTGCGGGACGTAGTGGCTCTGACCAGGTAATATGTGGGTATGCGCGTCGTCTTGGGACTCCCAGGGGAGCACCACTCTTCCAGGGAGTCCCGGACGTGGCGACGATCGAGAAGCGCACCCGTAAGGACGGCACCACCGCATACCGGCTGAAGTGGCGGTTCGGGGGCGGCCGTGAGGGGGCGCAGCAGAGCATCACCTACGCCGAGCACGACGACGCCAAGAGCATGAAAGGCGCGGTCGAGGCTCTGCGCCACCACGTGTACGACACCGACCCGCGCGTGATCTCGTTCGAGCTGGTCACCGGGCAGAAGCCGACCGCCTACACGGCCCCGACGTTCGGTGAGGTCGCGGAGAAGTACGTCACCACCCGAACCCGCGCCAAGGCGACCACGAAAGACCTGTACCGGCGCACGCTCAGGAACCGCGCGGGTGCGTTGCTGGCCCGGCCGGTCGAGAGCATCACCGACGACGACGTGAGTGCTCTGCTGTCCGGCATCACCGACGCGGGCCAGTCGTCCGCGATGATCTACGACCTGTTGCGCGGCGTCTTCCGGTACGCGGTCGTCAAGACGTCGCTTGCCGTCAACCCGATGAACGGGGTGGAGCCTCCCAAGCGGCGGCCCCGGACGGTGAACTTCCTCAGCAACACCGACGCGGGTCTGTTGCTGGACGCCTGCCGGGCCCTGCCCAACGTCGGGGCCGCCCTGGCGGACGTGGTCGACGTGATCCTCGGTACCGGTCTGCGGATCTCGGAAGCGCTCGGCCTAGTGGCCGGTGACGTGCACGTGGACGACGTGGACCGGGCGTGGATCGACGTGGAGATGCAGCTCTCCCGCGCGACGACCGGTAGCCCGGAGTCCCGGCGGGTGTCATTGAAAACCGACGCGTCACGGCGGCGGATCGCGCTGGACTCGGCCACGGCGCGTGTGCTGGCCCGGCTGGTGGACGGCCTGGCCCCGGACGCCCCGGTGTTCCCGCACCCGGTGGCGGGCGGCTGGTGGGGACAGGGCGTGTTCGGCAAGGCGTTCGAGCGGGCCCGCACGGCCGCCAAGCGCGCCGGGATGGTCAAGACGCCCCGCGTTCACGACCTGCGCCACACCCACGCGGCGTGGCTGCTCACCGATGGGGTGCCGCTGTTGGCGGTGTCGCGTCGTCTGGGCCACGAGTCCATCGGGATCACGGCCGACATCTACGGGCACCTGTTGCCCGAGGGTGACGACGCGATCCGGGCTGTCCTGATCAACCGGCGGGCCGCCCTGGCCCCGGCCACGGTTCGGCGTGTGCACGCGGTCGTGCCGATGGACGCGGTAGCCGCCTAGAAGATGCTGAGAACGCCGCAGAACCCACCACGGGGCCCGGGAACGTCCGGGCCCCGTTCGCGTCGGGTGGCTAGTCCCAGCGCGGTTGCCCCTCGATGCCGTTCGGCCATCCGCCCCCGTTGTGCATGAACTCGTGGGCCGCGCGGCGTGCGTCGGCCAGCGGGATCTCTGCGTCTGCGGGGAATTCGGTGTCCGAGCCGGTGAAGTAGTAGATGGGCGGTGGCTCGGCGGCGTACGGCCCCTTGCTGATCCAGCCGTCGGGCTTGTCCGGCCCGAAGTAGTAGAGGACTCCGCGCCCGGTCCTGGCATCCAAGCCCACGTCCAACAGCACGTGTCCGGGGTTGTCTGCGGTCAGCAGTTGGACGGTGGTGGGCATGTTCCACTCCACGACGGTGTCCAACACGGCGTCCAACTCGGCCGGGGTGTGCACGATGGTGGGCCCTTCGGCGTTCCGGTCGAACCATGCTTCTAGCGCCACCACGGGCGGGCACCTCCTGTGTACCGCTTGCGGAACCGTTCACCTTTTTCGTTCGTACCGTGCACGGTGAGTGTGGCCCCTTCGGGGAGCAGGATCGGCACGAGGGTGTCGCAACCGAACCGCCCGACACACGGGACGTTGTTGATCACGACCGTGGCGTGCTGAATCCCTTCCTCGACCATGCGGGTTGCCAACTTGATCTCCACGTCTCCGGTCTTCGCGGAGGGACCGGGCAAGCCCATGTCCTTGAGTCGGGCGTCGGCTGCCTTGGCGTGTTCATCCCGGCCGCTAACGATCGGCTCGGCGGTGCCGTTCGGGCCGATCCATCGGCCGTGTGTTTTCTGGCCCGTGTTGCCCACGACGGGCGGCGGCAGTTCGCGCCGTAGTTCCTCGACCTTCTCCGGTTCGATCACGGGCGGGTCGGGTTCGGCCTGACGGGCCGGGGGTGGCGTGAATGGCTGTTCTTCGGGTGGCTGTTGAGGTGACTGTGCGGACTGTGGAGCGTTCGGGGCCGGCGTTGGGGTGTTCTCACCCGTGAGGGCGGTCAAGGCTGCCTGTGCCCGGTCCATGCCCGTACCGAGGATCTTCCACAAGTCGGTGATGCCGTCTTTCACCGCGTCGAACCGGGCCAGGGTCTGTTCCGTGTCCGACTCCAGGTCTACGGCCCCGCGCAGGTTCGCGGCCAACAGGTCGTGCGCCTCTTCGGCCAAGTCCTGGGCTTGGCCCAGCGCGTCCCGGCACTTCGACGCCTGATCGCACGCCTGAGACACGCGCTTGGCCACTTCCTCGATCGACGCCACCCGGTTCCCTTCCCCGGCGGCAGCGTCGCACAGGGGTCCGACAGTGACCGAGGCGACACGGACCGTGGCGGATTTGCCCACTTGCCCACTTGCCAACGTGTAGGGAACGCGGGCAAGTCGCGGCATCGCCCACTTGCTCACTTGCGCGGGCCGGGGAGAGGTGAGCACGCCACTTGCCCACCTCCCCTACACCTGAGCAAGTGGGCAAGTCCGTAACGATCCGCAAGAGCCATGTGCAGCACGTAACCGAGCGTGGAACTGCGGCTTGCGCACCTTCCCTACATCTGCGCAAGTGAGCAAGTGAGCAAGTCCGTAACGCCGAGTGGGAATGGTTCGCGGTCTGTGACTTGCCGCCCGACTTGCCACCCCTCCCTACACCTTGGCAAGTTGGCAAGTTGGCAAGTCCGTAACGCGCTGCGTTCGGTGACGATCATTGAGTGACGAACGTGCCGACTTGGCCACGGTTCCCTACACCTTGCCAAGTGGCCAAGTGGCCAAGTGGCCGCCACCGCCCGTGTCTTCCGAGCGGAATCCGTGACGGGCCCGTGGGCGGACTCGTGTTCGACTTGCCCCCGGTTCCTACACCTTGGCAAGTGGGCAAGTGGGCAAGTGGCCAACTCACCCGGACCGTTCTCCACGAGTGAACGGCCCCACGCGGCCAACTTTTCCGCCAACCCTCGACCACGCCACGAAAACGTGTCTACGGTGCCATTAGTCCGACCTTGCGGGCCTAGTGGCCGGAAGGGTGTCGGCTGCCCAAATGTGGGCCCCATTCCCATACATGACAAGGACACGACATGACCAACCACAACGATGGCCATCCGGTCACGTTTGACGATCTCATCCGCACCCACGGAAACCTGAAGATCGACATTGACGCGAACGGTCGCGGCCACATCGTTGACCCCGGTATCCGTCTCTCGGACGACTTCGTGGCCTACCCGATCGAATACACCGGGCCGCGCCCGGACGAGACCACCGACTGACCAACGGAGAAGCAGCCCAATGGGAATCATCCTCAACCTGAGCACCCACGGTTACGAACTCATCGACAAGGCCGACCAGTACGCCGCGCTTTACGACCGCCTGAGCGCCGTTCTCCCGACCGAAACCCTCACCACCGTGACGGAAGCCGTGACCGCCCACCGGATCGCGCAGAACACCGCTCAGAGCCTCGACATGCCGCATGTGGAAACCGTGCGCAACACGTGGGCCGAACGTCTCACCGACCTGTGCAAGACCGGTGACGGCTACACCGTGGCCGACCTGGCCGACGCCGTCCGGGAGATCAACGACACGGCCACCCTGGCCGACACCGGACAGTCCCTCGTGACCTCGATCGCGTGGACCGCCGCTCAGCGCGTCGTCACCGCCTGGCACACCACCGGCCGCACCGTCCTTTCCGGACTGAGGAACGCCTTGGCCGCCCGCAGTGACGACCTGGCTGAGCTGGCCCGGATGATCCCGGCCGACTTCAACGACGGCCACGCCTTCCACGCCAGGGAAGAACTCCAGCAGGCATGGCGTGAACTGTCCACGATGGACGCGTTCGTGTCACTCGCCCTCGACGTGGAACGGACCCACCGCGTCAACCAGCCCGGCGACCCGGCCGTGTCCACCGTCGTCCAGCTCGTGGAAGACCCCATTACCCACGGCGGCAACGCCAACGACCTTGGCCTGACCGGCCTTGGCTGGCCGACGCTCCCCGACGATGGCCGTCACCGCCTGCGCGTCCTGGGCCGCCGTGGGGCCCGCCTCACGCTGCGCACCTACCGGGAAGCGCGTGCGTGGGTCGATCGGCATTTCTACGACCTTCCCAACATGGACACGCGCGCCAACCTCATTCGTGAACTCGACAACCGGTGGACCGACGCCGCGTAACACCAATGGTCGGGGGTGGGAGATAACCCCACCCCCGACCATCCCCCCATCGGATCGTCATAGCACCCGAACCCGCGCCGGGGTTTAGCCCTTCACGCCAAGGCCAGGCAAGCGGGGCAAGTAGGTGGGCGTTCACCTACAGCGTCGACATGTCAGGCTGCTACACCAACGAAGTCCGCTAGCCTGCGCAGGTCGCCCTTCACCGAGCGTCGCTCGCGCTTCAGCATTCCACGCAGCATTGAATGGACTCGACCGGTAAACAGCAACTGCTCCGGGGCGGCCATCCGTGCCAAGTTGAGTGCGTCCAATGCCTCGCGGTCCTTCCGTCGCAAGTAATAGGCCCAGGCGACAGTGATCAGGTGCGAAGTCCTGCGCTCAGACAATTCCGTAGGCAAATTGTCATACGGTACACGGTCCGCTTCCGAGATGGCCTGACTTGGATCACCCAGTTCGAGCGCGAGCCATACGCGATGAATGGTGATGTTCGTCGGCCCGAAGGCAAGCCAGAAATCGTTCCTGTCCCCAATTCTTTCCGCAGCCCGCGAGGCTTCGTTCAAGTAGTCGCGTGCCGCGCGATGGTCACCTAGGGTTGCCGCGCCAACAGCGCCCTTCAGCATGAGCGATCCGTACATGCTGTAAGCCTCTGGAACGTCTAGATTGGATCTGAGGGCATCTGCCGCAGCGATGGGAGCATCGGTTGATTCTGTAAGTCGACCAGCGTGACGAAGAACAACGGCCAGTCGCCATGCTCCGCCTGCAATCAGCAATCGGTCGTCGGACTCTTCGGCAGCGTGCATTGAGCGCTCGGCGGCAACCCACGGCAAGTGGGGCTCACCTAGGCGATCCAACATTCCGGATGTCACTCGATACACCAGAGCTTGAAGTTTTGACGCTTCCCGCTTTTGCTCATCATTTTGCGCGCCATGCACCAGATGCCAGGCGTCCGCGATCATGTCCGGAACGAGCGGTGCCATCTCGGACCATCGTTCCGTTTGGGAATACAGAAACGCCTTTTCGACGCGAATCCGAAGATGCTCCGGCGAAACAGGCATACGATCCGGCACGCCTAGTAGTGGAGAAATGCCGTTATAGCGCAACATTGCGGCCTCAATGTTCGGCACGATACTTGGAGCAGTGCCCAGAGCGTCGTTACGCCTCGCCGTCACCCGAAAGGGTCCTGGCAACAGCACCGACGGTGGAACTCGCAACGCCTCAGCCACGGCCACGATGGTGGACAGCTTGTCCACGTCGCGTTTGCCGCTCTCGATCTGCCTAAGCCACTCGGTTGTGCGACCCCCGACCAGACCGCACAACACTTCTTGGGTCATGCCTTGGCGCTTGCGGTAGTAGGCGATGCGCTCACCCACTGTCGCCCCGTCGTCTAGCCGCATACGCCCAGGGTACCCACACCGCACTTCGCCAACGGACCCCAACAGAGATTTGGGGTTGCGCACACGAAGTGGATCTAGCGTTCCGACCAGGCGGGACCGGTGGCCACGGCCCTCCTACCTGAATCCAGCGCCGCCACCGACAGACACGCGCTGCGTGGCTAGGCACGCCATACGCAGCAGGAAGGCCGGGGAACGTGACTCACGCGAAGTGGTGTCCGACCGCAGGGCACGGTCGGTGGTCGGGGCCGGACTGGTTCGGGTCGGTCCTCAGTGTCACCGGTTCGGCAGGGGTGGAGCGTACGGCCACCGACCCAGCGCGTACCGACGCTTTAGCAACGGAAATGTAGACGCGGTCATGCGAGACCAGTTGAACGCAGACTCAATCGCTTTGACCGCCATGTACGTTTTTGCCGCCTGCGTGCTGCTCATCCTCCTGCTAGTTGGCCTTATGCTTTATATGAGCTTCCGTGCGAAACGCGAGGCGAGGAGAGAAATCGCCAGGCATGTGGCCCGAATCAAAGCGCGCACCACGACACCTGGTGCGACTAGGGGTGCCGGTGTGAACCCCAAGGGTGAACCTACCTGGGTCGGTGAAGCTTTGAGCGCGATCAAAACCGGATCGGAGAACCCGACCCGCGAGATCCGCATTCCTGAGCAGGTTCGGCGTGTGACATACGTGCTGCGACCTGGGGAACACCCCGCCGTGTCGCCCATTCGACCCCACGAAAAGATCGACCTACCGGAACAGATCACCTCGAACGTCGGTTCCGCCGGCGAAGGGGCGCATGGCGGGTGAGGAACGCAGTGGAGTGACCGGGGGCCATGCCGAAATACACGATTGAAGTAGTCACAGAAGAGTTGATCATGCTCGCCAAGCTGGCCGGCTTCGGATCGGACTACCAACTAGCCAAAAGAATGGGAGTGGATAGGGCTACCTTAAGTCGGGCACTTGCTGGCGAGTTGCAACCGGGCCCGGGGTTCATTGCGGGTGCTCTGAGAGCACTAGAGCCAGCAGACTTCTACAAGCTGTTTCGAGTCGTGGACGTCGAGAATCCAAATACTTCCTTGCCGTGCGAGGGTCGGTGCAATGAGGACGTAACGGCGACGGTTGCAGGCGCGGTCAACGACCATCGCATAGGGTGCCCGGTCCGGCACAGGGTCGGCACCACGCTTCGAAGCCTCTACGAACCGAAGCGGCACGGCGGACCACACTTCGGATTAGTGGAACTTGCACGCAGGTACAAAGTCGAGTCCGCAGACATACGCGAACTGATCGTGGAAGCGGGCGGGACGATCCTTCCGAAGGGTGCCGACAGTCGCCAGTGGCGCAAGACCAACGACCCGTCAGCACTACATCCTGTGCAACGACGCAAACCCGGGACAGAAGAAAACAGGAAGACGTCGTGACAGCAATCGAGATGATCCCGGGAGTGCGAGTACGCGGCACGAATTGCC
This sequence comes from Saccharothrix sp. CB00851, assembly GCF_001905065.1. NCBI lineage: Bacteria > Bacillati > Actinomycetota > Actinomycetes > Pseudonocardiales > Pseudonocardiaceae > Saccharothrix > Saccharothrix sp. CB00851. The sequence continues at coordinate 426,601 of NZ_LWLC01000012.1, read as the reverse complement.
ACGGAACGGGCGTAGTCATCGTAGGCGGCCGAGAGGGTGCTACGTCGCTCTTCCTTGGGTTCACGCGGACATGTGCGGGATGCGACTCGGAATCCTGCCCCCGGTACCACTCTACGGCGCTTCCGTCCGCCAATGGAGAGCGAACCACCAGCGATCCGACCAGTCCAATCTCTACCCGCTCACAGTAAGCACACCAACATGCGTCAGCACTGACTAAACGGCGACGCAGATGCTGTACCGATTTGACAGGAGATTGTTTACAGATGGAAAAGACGTCCCCCGCCGACGCGGTCGAGCAGACGACCTACGTCCGAATCCTGTCGGAGACGGACTACAAGGAGTCCATGACTGCTGATGGCGACTATGAGATCACCTTTGGGGGCGTGGCGACGCTGGCCATGACCGGCGACGCGGCGGAGAAGCTGTTCTGGATGATCGGGAACAAGATTCCCGAGCTGCGCGAAATCGCCGCCAGCCACCGCCTCACCTGACCACCCGCTTGCGGGCTTCTCGGCACGACGCAGAAGGGAGGTAGGCGTTATCGAGCGTTGACGGCAACAGGCACCTGGAACGCGGAGCCCCACTCGGCCTGTCTGGCGAGTGGGGCTCCGCCATGACCGGGAGACGCGTACCTGACGACCCGTCCGCAGATTGCCGTGCCCGGCGACGAACGAGCCGCCTGAACGGACGCCGCAGAGATGATCGACGTAGCGCGGGGCCCGGCCGAGTACGTCACCGGATCACGTGCCCGTACGTGACCTCAGGCAGACCCGGCCGGGCCGGTACTCCCCGGATGGTGCTCCCACGACCTACGGGAAGGATCACCCGAACGGTCCGCGGAGCACACCAAGAACCGTGGCTAACGTGGTTGTCCGGACCCACCCGGCCAACACCGGTCAGGTGGGGACAAGTACCGACCACCGCGTGATCCCACGGGGAGCACCGGACGGCCGTTACCCGCCACACCTGGCCACACTTGGCCGCTACAGACCGCGCCGACCAGCATCAACGCTGGTGGCCCCACCAGGGGCCCATAGGTAGGACACGCGCGTTCTGAGTGTTCGACACTCGCGTTCTGAACGTAGGACACGCGCGGGGTGGTGCCCGCCGGGCGGGACACGGGCAACCGCTGCGGCCGCCACGCCGTTGTAGAGGGCATGCCCAACACACACCCGCGGCGGGACGCGTTGCGTTTCGGCGCGTTCGCCGGCGTCGCGCTGCTCGCACCCGCGCTGCCCGCGTCGGCCGCCGAGGCCTCGACTTCGCACTTCCGGCACGGTGTCGCGTCCGGCGACCCGCTGCCCGAGCGGGTCGTCCTGTGGACCCGCGTCACGCCCACCGAGGACAGCACACCCGGCTCCGGTGTGGGCCCGACCGTCGTGGTCGGCTACGAAGTGGCCAAGGACGCGCAGTTCCGCCAAGTCGTCCGGCGCGGCGAGGTCACCACCGGCCCGGACCGCGACCACACGGTCAAGCCCGACGTCGGTGGGCTGCGCCCCGGCTGCTGGTACTTCTACCGCTTCACGTTCGACGGCGTGCACTCCCCCGTCGGGCGCACCCGCACCGCGCCGGCCCACCACTCCGACGCCGACCAGCTGCGGTTCGGCGTCGTCTCCTGCTCCAGCTGGGTCGCGGGCCACTTCGCCGCCTACCGGCACCTCGCCGAGCGCGGCGACCTCGACGCCGTCGTGCACCTGGGCGACTACCTGTACGAGGACTACATCGGCACGCAGTTCCGCACGCACGAGCCACCGGGTGAGGCGGTGTCGCTGACCGACTACCGACGTCGCCACGCCCAGTACAAGACCGACCCCGACCTGCAGCACCTGCACGCCACCTACCCGTGGATCATCACCTGGGACGACCACGAGTGGGCGGAGAACGCCTGGTCCGACGGCTCCCCCGACCACGACGAGACCACCGAGGGCACCTGGACGAACCGCCGTGCCGCCGCCATGCGCGCCTACCGCGAGTGGATGCCCGTGCGGCTCGACGGCGACCGCGTCTACCGCCGCCTCCGCTTCGGCACGCTCGCCGAGCTGACCATGCTCGACCTGCGCTCGTACCGCAGCCGGCAGGTCGACCAGGACCAGGTGGACGAGCCCGGCCGCACGCTCACCGGCCCGGACCAGATGGCGTTCCTGCGCGACGGCCTGCTGCACACCGACGTCCAGTGGAAGCTGATCGGCAACCCGGTGATCTTCTCGCCGCTGCTCATCCCGCCGGTGCCGCAGGCGGGCGCCGTGGCTCAGCTGGTCGGGCCGACGACCAACACCGACCAGTGGGACGGCTACCCGCACGACCGCGCCGCGGTGATCAGGCTGCTGGACGAGCACGACGTGCGCGACACCGTGTTCCTCACCGGCGACGTGCACAGCTCGTGGGCGTTCGAGGTGCCGGTGGACGAGGCGCTGTACCCCCTGACGAAGACCGTCGCCACCGAACTGGTCGTCCCGTCGGTCACCTCGGACAACATCGACGAGCTCACGGGTTCGCCGCCGCGCACCACGTCGTTGGCGATCGAGGCCGCGCTGGTCGGGCTCAACCGGCACCTGAGGTGGGTCGAACTGGACTCGCACGGCTACACCGTGTTGGACGTGCGGCGCGAGCACGTGCGGATGAACTGGTACTTCCTGGCCGACCGGACCCGGCCCGACTCACCGGCCGCGTTGGCGAAGACGGTGACCGTGCGGTCCGGCACGCAGCGGATCGGGTAGCGCCGGCGCCGTCCCTCCCGTGGCGCGACGGGAGGGACGGCGTCCGCCGCGCTACGGCAGCGTGTCCAGGTGCGGCGCGACCGTGTTGGCGAACTGCCAGTTGTTGGAGGCGTCCCAGTTGATCGACCACGTCATCGCGCCGCGGATGCCCGGCCAGGTCTGCGACGGCTTGAACGTGCCGCAGTTCGTGCCCTTGGCCAGGCAGTCGAGCGCCCGGTTCACGTTGGCGGGCGACTGGTAGCCGCCGCCCGCACCGGACGGCGAGGCGGGCAGGCCGAGGCCGACCTGGTCGGGGCGCAGGCCGTTCTGCAGCTGGATGCAGGCCAGCGCGACCAGGAAGTCCACCGTGCCCTGGGCGTAGACCTTCTGGTCGCAGCCGAGCATCGTGCCGGAGTTGTAGAACTGCATGTTGACCACGGTGAGGATGTCCTTCACGGCCAACGCCAGCTTGAAGTACTCCTGGCCGGTGGACTGCATGTCGATGGTCTGCGGCGCCATCGCGATGACCTTGCCGCCGCCCGCGTGGATGGCGCGCAGGGCCTGTGCCATGTAGGTGGCGTTGACGCCGTTCTCCAGGTCGATGTCCACGCCGTCGAACCCGTAGTTCGCGATCAGGGACTTGACGCTGTTGGCGAAGTTGGTCGCGGCGGTCGAGTTGCCGACGCTGATCGTGCCCTTCTCGCCGCCGACCGAGATGATCACCTTCTGGCCGCGGCTCTGCAGCGTGCGCACGTCGGCCTTGAACTGGGCGTCGGTGTAGCCGCCGAGCTTGCTCGACAACGTCGGGTCGAGGGTGAACGCGACCGCGCCCGGCGTGGTGGTGGCGTCGGCGAACGCGACGGCCACGATGTCGTACGTGGTGGGCACGTCGGCGAGCTTCAGCAGGCGCGAGCCGTTGTCGAAGTTGTGCCAGTAGCCGGTGAGCGCGTGCTTGGGCAGCGTCGGGTTCGGGTTGCCGGTGGTCGTCGTCGTGGTCGTCGTCGTGGTGGTGGTCGTTGTCGTGGTGGTGGTGCTGGTGGTCGTGCTCGTCGGGCCGGTGCCGGGGCCGTCGAGGCTCACGTCGTCGGCGTAGAACGGCGGCTGGCCGTACCAGCCGTGCACGTAGATCGTGACGCTGCTGGTCGCGCCGGTGGTGAAGTCGATCGAGAGCTGGCTGAAGCCCGTCGAGCCGGGCGTCCAGGTGCTCTTGTCTCCGCTGCCGGTGCCCGTCACGCCGAGGTACACGTAGCTGCCCTGGACCCATGCCGACAGCTTGTAGGCGGTGTTGGCCTGCACGGAGATGGTCTGCGAGCAGCGGGCGTTGTCGTGGCCCGCCGGGGTGCCCGCCATGGCGTGCGTGCCGCTGCGCTTGGTGGTGGTGGCCGCCGTCGCCGCGGCGCTGCACGTCCACCCGCCCGTGCCACCCTCGAAACCGGGGTTGGCGACCAGGTTGGCGGCCGACGCGCTGCCCACCACCACCAGGGTCAGGCCCGCGATGGCCAGCACACCCGCCAGCACCGCGCCCAGTGCGCGTCTCGTCCTCGAAACCACGTCCACCTCCACGTTCTCGTCGGCGGCCAAAGCCCAGCACAGGTGACGTGGGCCACTCGAAAAATGGACTAGACCACTGGGCCTTGTCAAGGGTGTGAACAATGATCCGATGACGTTCACCGTTGATGACGCGATCCGGATCGCGCGGGCGGCCCACGACGGGCAGGTCGACAAGTCCGGCCAGCCCTACATCGGGCACCCGCTGCGGGTGATGGGACGGGTGTCCGGCGAGCACGCGCGCATGGCGGCCGTGCTGCACGACGTCGTCGAGGACACCTCCGTCACCGCCGACGACCTGCTCGCCGCCGGGTGCCCGCCGGAGGTGGTGGCGACCGTGCTGGTGTTGACGCACCGTGACGGCGAGGCACAGGAGGACTACCTCGCCCGAGTGCTGACCGACCCGGTCGCGGTGGCCGTGAAGCGGGCCGACATCGCCGACAACACCTCACCGCCGCGACTCGCGCTGCTCGACACCGCCACCCAGGACCGGCTACGCGCGAAGTACTCCAGAGCCCTCGACATCCTCGGCCGGTGACGTGGTCTTCACCGCCCTGTGACAGTTGCGGTGGAGATCACGCCCGATCTGGCCCCACAAGCCTCTGACGTGCGGCATCATAGTAGGTGAACCGATACAGAGAAGACGACCGAAAGGCGACATGACCAACGCTCTGAAGACCGTTCGCACGTACTTCGCCACCCGCCGGCAGATCCGCAAGCGCGAAGCGGACCTGAACCGCGAGCTGGCCGCCTACGACACCCCGAGCGCCCGGATGGACATGGAAGCCATCCTCGCCCGGCACTCCAGCCACGAGGCGCGCGAGATCGAAGCGATCCTCCGCCGCCAGGCGCTCAGCACCACGCTGCGCAACCACAGCTGAGCCTGCCGCACCCCTTCGAGGGCCTTCAGAACAGGGGCGTTCTGAAGGCCCTTTCGTCACTTCCGGCCGGACTGCCCCCCACGTGCCGAGCAGTTCGACCGGCACGATTCGCACGGGGTACGGCATGGTCGCATCCAACGGATCCTCGCCCTTCACTTCGGTCATCAATTCGTAGCAGCCCTCGGTGTCGAGCTCGAACACGGTCATTTTCGGCTCCTGTGGATCAACCACCCAGTAGCTGTGGACCCCCAGCAGTGCGTAGGTGCGCTTCTTGAGGTTGAGGTCGTACATCGCCGTACTCGGCGACAGCACTTCCACTGCGAGCAGCGGTGCCACCGGCAGCAGCTTCTCGGTGAAGTCCTCCTCGTAGGCGACGAGGGCGTCGGGTTGCAGCTCGGTCGACTTCGTCGGTTGGAAGGCGAACGGCGCCGCGAGCACGTGCATGTCACTCGGGTAGGCCCTGTCGAGCCGACCTGCGAGCTTGAGCACGACTTTCTGGTGTCGGAAGCTCGGCGCCGGGCTCACGTGCAGCATCCCGTCGATGAGCTCATAACGACGGCCATCATCGGGCATCCTCTCCAGGTCTTCGACTGTGTAAAGAGGCCCCTCGTGGTCATACGCCATGACGGTCATGGTCCCCTCCTTCCGGTTGGTGCGCCAACCATGGCAGGAGGAAAACGCGAAATTCGGCCTCCGCGCCTACCGGATCACCCGAAGATGTGCCGGTAGGCGCGGATTTGGCCGGTGGTACTTACTTCTTGCCCTTGTCCTTGCCGCCGGAGTCGTCGGTGGACAAGGCGGCGACGAAGGCTTCCTGGGGGACCTCGACGCGGCCCACCATCTTCATCCGCTTCTTGCCTTCCTTCTGCTTCTCCAGCAGCTTGCGCTTACGCGTGATGTCACCGCCGTAGCACTTCGCGAGCACGTCCTTGCGGATGGCGCGGATGGTCTCGCGGGCGATCACGCGGGCGCCGACGGCGGCCTGGATCGGGACCTCGAACTGCTGCCGCGGGATCAACTCGCGCAGCTTCGAGGCCATCTTGGTGCCGTAGCCGTAGGCGTGGTCCTTGTGCACGATCGCGCTGAACGCGTCCACCGGCTCGCCCTGCAGCAGGATGTCCACCTTCACCAGGTCGGCGTCCTGCTCGCCCGACTCTTCATAGTCCAACGACGCGTAACCGCGGGTGCGCGACTTCAGCGCGTCGAAGAAGTCGAAGATGATCTCACCGAGCGGCATGGTGTAGCGCAGCTCGACGCGGTCCTCGGACAGGTAGTCCATGCCGCCCAGCTGGCCGCGCTTGGACTGGCACAGCTCCATGATCGCGCCGATGTACTCGCTGGGCGCGATGATCGTGCACTTGGTGACCGGCTCGTACACCTCGGCGCGCTTGCCCTCGGGCCAGTCGGACGGGTTGGTCACCACGTGCTCGGTGCCGTCGTCCATCACGACGCGGTACACGACGTTGGGCGCGGTGGAGATCAGGTCCAGGCCGAACTCGCGCTCCAGCCGGTCACGGGTGATCTCCAGGTGCAGCAGCCCCAGGAACCCGCACCGGAAGCCGAAGCCGAGGGCGGCCGACGTCTCCGGCTCGAAGGTCAGCGCGGCGTCGTTGAGCTGGAGCTTCTCCAACGCCTCGCGCAGCACCGGGTAGTCCGAGCCGTCCACCGGGTACAGCCCGGAGTAGACCATGGGCTTGGGCTCGCGGTACCCGGCCAGCGGCTCGGTCGCGCCCTTCTTGTCCCAGGTGACGGTGTCGCCGACCTTCGACTGGCGCACGTCCTTCACGCCGGTGATCAGGTAGCCCACCTCGCCGACGCCCAGACCGCGGCTCGGCTTGGGCTCGGGCGAGATGATGCCGACTTCCAGCAGCTCGTGCGTGGCGCCGGTGGACATCATCTTGATCCGCTCGCGCGGGGTGATCTTGCCGTCGACCACGCGGATGTAGGTGACCACGCCGCGGTAGGTGTCGTAGACCGAGTCGAAGATCATCGCGCGGGCGGGCGCGTCGGCCTCCCCCACCGGTGCGGGCACGCGCTTGACGACCTCGTCCAGCAGCGCGCCGACGCCCAGGCCGGTCTTGGCCGAGACGCGCAGCACCTCCTCGGGCTCGCAGCCGACGATGTGCGCGAGCTCCTTGGCGTACTTGTCCGGGTCCGCCGCGGGCAGGTCGATCTTGTTCAGCACCGGGATGATGGTGAGGTCGTTCTCCATCGCCAGGTACAGGTTGGCCAGCGTCTGCGCCTCGATGCCCTGCGCGGCGTCGACCAGCAGCACGGTGCCCTCGCACGCCTCCAGCGCACGCGAGACCTCGTAGGTGAAGTCGACGTGACCCGGCGTGTCGATCATGTGCAGCACGTGGTCCTGGCCTTCGACCTGCCACGGCAGCCGCACGTTCTGCGCCTTGATCGTGATGCCGCGCTCGCGCTCGATGTCCATGCGGTCGAGGTACTGCGCGCGCATGGCCCGCTCCTCGACCACGCCGGTGAGCTGCAGCATGCGATCGGCCAGGGTCGACTTGCCGTGGTCGATGTGCGCGATGATGCAGAAGTTCCGGATGAGCTCCGGAGGCGTGAACGTCTGGTCGGCGAACGTGGTCACTCAGGTTCCTCGCACACGAAGGACGGGGGATCGACCCATCTTCTCACGTCACGGCGTCGCGGCGTTCCGCGCGTACGTGACCGAGACCATATGCTGCCCGCCGTGTACGCGAACGGTGAAGACGCCCGCCCGGCGAGGGGCGCGGTGCGCGAGGTCCACACGGCCGCGGTGGCGGCCACCCTGGAGTACTCACCCGACCTGGACGGCCTGGCCGATCCTGGCGAGGTGGTGTGGGCCTGGGTCCCCTTCGAGGAGGACCCGAGCCGCGGCAAGGACCGGCCGCTGCTGGTCGTGGGACGGCACCGGCGCGCACTGCTCGGCCTGATGCTGACCAGCAAGACCCCCGACCGGCACGAGGTCGACGACTGCCTCGACCTGGGCTCGGGCCGCTGGGACCGCGACGGCAGGCGTTCCTACCTGCGCCTGGACCGGGTGTTCGAACTGGCCGAGGACGACATCCGCCGCGAGGGCTCGGTGCTGGAGCCGGAGCGGTTCTCGCTGGTCGTGGACGCGCTGCGGCGGCTGGGCTGGCGCTGAGACCACCCCCGGGGGCCATCTCCGGGCCGGTCTCCGGGCGGTCCCCGATGCCGCGGGAGCAGACCGCGGCGACGCTGGGTGCATGGCGAACAACCTGATGAAGGCGTTGGACGCGGCGTTCGGGCACCCGCGCGGCAAGGTGGGCGAGCTGGGCGGCCGGGTCATGGCCGTGCTGAACGCGAAGGTGGAGGAGCACGTCACCGAGGTGGCCGCGCCGACGCCCGAGGAGGTCGTGCTGGTGCTCGGCCCCGGTCCGGGCGTGGGGCTCAAGCTGGCCGGTGAACGCGCGCTCAAGGCCATCGGCGTCGACCCGTCGCAGGTCATGCTGGACGACGCGCGTGAGCGGTGCGCGGAGCTGATCGTGGCGGGCCGGGTGGAGCTGCGCGAGGGTGCGGCGACCCGCACCGGTCAGCCCGAGGACTCGGTGGACGTGGTGATCTCGGTGAACAACCTCCAGCTGTGGGGCAACCGGCCGGCCGCGTTCCACGAGCTGTTCCGGGTGCTGCGGCCCGGCGGCAGGCTGGTCGTCTCGGTGCACCGGCGGGCGCTGGACACCTCCGAGTACGACCTGATCCAGGAGGCCGAAGCGGCGGGGTTCACCGGGGTTCGCACGTCGTTGCACCAGTACGGCGGCGTGGTGGGGCCCGCGGTGCAGCTACTGGCGGGTGTCCCGGCGTAGCGGGTGATCGGCGGGGATCTCGACCAGCACGACGTGCCTGCCGTCCGGGTCGGTGATCCACAGCTCGTCCAGGCCCCACGGTTCGCGCCGGGCGGGCCGGATGACGTGGTCGGCGAGTTCTTCGGCGGCCCGCCGCAGGTCACGCACTTGCAGCCACAGCTGCGTGGCGTCCGTGGGAGGTTCGGAGGAGGTGCCGGAGACCTCCAGGAAGCCCTGGCCGAGGAAGAACACCGTGCCGCCGGGGAACTCCCGGTACACGGCCAGGCCCAGCACGTCGCGGTAGAACGCCCGCGCGCGCTCCGGGTCGTGGGAGCGGACGAGGACGCGGCTGCTCAGGATCTCCACGGCGTCCAGGCGATCACACGTCCAGCCGCAGCGCCATTCGCACGTGGTCGCCGTCGCGGCCCTCCTCGCGCCAGCCGTGGTCGGTGTAGAAGCGCCGCGCGCGGTGGTTCTCGGCGAACACGTCGAGCCGTGCGGTGGTGACGCCGAGGTCCCGCAGCGCGTCCATCGCCGCGTCGTGCAGCGCGTGGCCGACGCCCTTGCCCCAGCACGCCGGGTCCACCTGCAGCTGCAGCAGCGAGCCGTCGGGCGTGACCAGCGCGAACCCGGCGAACGCGTGGTCCAGTTCGGCGGACAGCCACACCCGGTCCGGCTTGTCGAAGGTGAAGGTGGTGTCTCGGACCGAGCGCTCCCACTCGGCGAGTTCCGCCTCCGGCACGTGGCCCTCGTAGTAGCTGCGCCTGGCCTTGACGTAGACGTCGACGAGCGGCCGGTTGTCCTCCGCCCGGGGTGGGCGCACGGTGATCGTCCCCATGCACTCAGGGACGCGGCACCGCCGGTGAGGTTGTTCGGACCTCGTGCCGCGACGCGTCCGGCGCGAGGAACGCCAGCAGCCGTTCGGCCTCCCGCTCCAGCTCGTCCACCGCGGTCAACCGGCGGAACGGCCGCAGCTCCAGCGTCGCGACGTCGTCGGTGCGGTGCAGCTTCCAGTCACCCCCCGTGACGCCGTCGACCAGGAAGAACTGGGGCACGGGGCCGTGCGGGTCGTAGTTCTGCGCCCGCACGTCCTCGGTGACGACCCGGCGCCGGTCGGCGTGCGAGAGCAGAACGTTGTCGAAGTCGTAGAGGAACCGCGGCGGCGCGGGCACGTCCGCGTCCGGCCGGGGCGCCTCGGGCAGGTCGAACAGCTCCTGGCCGTCCTCGTCGCGCAGCCGCAGCAACGGCAGCCCTTCGACCACTTCGCGCAGCCGGGTGAGGCCGGACCAGGTCTGCACGTCCTTCACCGTGGCGGGGCCGAACGCGGCCAGGTAGCGCAGCACCAGGTCGTCCAACGACGGCTTGTCCGCCACCGGCGCGCCCAGCCACGTCTCCACGCTGGTGTGCGCGATCGAGCCGCTGCGTCCCCACACCCCGCGCGGCGGCACCTGCACCAACGGCACCAGGCACCGGATCGCGTAGGCCAGCGAGGCGGGCGCGCGGTCGGGCCACCGCTCGTGCAGCAGGGTGCCCAGCTCCTTGTTGGTGCGCGGCTTCTCGGCCAGCAGCACGCGCCCGGCGGCCACCACGGCGTCCACGTCCAGGCCGCGCATGTCCCGGCCGTGGGTGTAGTTGCGGAACAGATCCCGGTCGAGCGAGGGCTGGACCGCCGGGCGCAGGGCGAGGGCGTCCTCGGCGGTGACCAGGTGGATGGTCGACCGCATCACGGCGATGCGCACGAGCCGCCGGTCCACGAGCAGGTCCGCAGCCCGGTCCGGGGTGAACCCGGCGATCCGCGACCACAGGCCGGTGTACCAGGTGTGCGGTGTCTGGGCCTGCAGCCCGACCAGGTGCGCGACGACCTCGGGCACGGTCGCCTCGGTGCGGGCCAGCAGGAACTGGCGGGCCAGGGTCGCTCGGCCGAGGGCGCGACGGCTCAGTACCGGGGTCATGCGATCACCGTAGGGCTCATTGCGGTCAACTTCTGTCCTCGTCTCGGGGTCTGCTTGTCCGGCGGCACGGAAAAGTGATATCACTTTGCTAAGCACGAGATATGACATCGAGGGGTGGAACATGGACGCGACGACGGACGTGGCGGTGCGGATGCCGGTTCCGGTGGTCCGGGAGCGGGAGGCACGAGCGGTGTCGGGCTGGGGCGTGCTGGCCGCGGTGGTGGTCGGCGCGCTGCTGGGCGCGGCGATCCTGGTCCTCGGCACGATCCCGGGTGACGACGGGCCGAGCGTCCCGGCGATCGTCGGCGGTGGCCTGTTGATCGCGGGCAGCGGCATCGCGAGCATCGGGCTGTTCACCGTGGCGCCGGGCGAGTCGCGGGTGCTCCAGTTCGCCGGCCGCTACACCGGCACCGTCCGCCAGGACGGCTTGCGCTGGGCGAACCCGTTCACCACGAAGGTGAAGGTGTCCACCCGGATCCGCAACCACGAGACCGCCACGCTGAAGGTCAACGACGCGGACGGCAACCCGATCGAGATCGCCGCCGTGGTGGTGTGGCAGGTCGAGGACACCGCGCGGGCCAAGTTCGAGGTGGACGACTTCGTGCGGTTCGTCGGCATCCAGACCGAGACGGCCGTGCGGCACATCGCGACCAGCTACCCGTACGACAACCACGACGAGACCGGGCTGTCGCTGCGGGAGAACGCGGACGAGATCACCGAGACGCTGTCGCTGGAGATCGCGGCACGGGTGCAGTCGGCCGGGGTGAAGGTGATCGAGTCCCGGCTCACGCACCTGGCCTACGCTCCGGAGATCGCGCAGGCGATGCTGCAGCGCCAGCAGGCCGGTGCGGTGGTCGCGGCGCGGTCGCGGATCGTGGAGGGGGCGGTCGGCATGGTGCAGCTCGCGCTGGCCAGGCTCGCCGAGGAGGACGTGGTGGAACTGGACGAGGAGCGCAAGGCGGCGATGGTGTCGAACCTGCTGGTCGTGCTCTGCGGCGACCGATCCACGCAGCCCGTGGTCAACGCCGGGTCGTTGTACACCTGACGTGGCCGAGCGCAAGAGCGTCCTGCTGCGCCTCGACCCGGCGGTGCACGACGCGCTGACGAGGTGGGCGAACGACGAACTGCGCAGCACCAACGCGCAGATCGAGTTCCTGCTGCGCCGCGCGCTCGCCGAAGCCGGTCGGCTGCCCACCGGGGCCGCCGACCAACCCAGGCGCGGCCGACCGCGCAAGCAGGACAAGGAACCGGGACCGGACTAGGCGGGCGACGCGCCGCCTTCCTCGTCCAGCACTTCGGGGTGGACGTCGGCGGTGCACCACTTGCACTTGTCGGCGTCCACCGCGATGAACTCCTTGCACCGCGGGCACTCGCGGGAGCCCTGCGCCCGGAAGTTGCCGAGCTTGGCCAGCTTCATCAGCTTCACCAGGCCGAACAGCACCAGGCCGAGCAGCACGAAGGTCAGCAGCTCGGTGAGGAACGCGCCGTAGCGGATCTCGGCGTTGTTGACCGTGAACACGAACCCGCCGAAGTCGGGCTGGCCGAAGATCGCCGCGACGAGCTGCATGAGCACGTTGCCCGCCAGGCTCTCGACCAGTGCGGCGAACGCGGTGCCGATGATGAAGCCCAGCGCCAGGTCGAACATGTTGCCGCCCAAGGCGAAGCCCTTGAACTCCAGCCACAGATTCTTCACCCTCGGTAGATCGGCCGTCGGGCCCACCTGCCTTGAGGCACACGTTCGGGTGATCGACTCGCGGAGTGACGTGACCGGTGCGACCGTTGGCGAGGTGAGCGAGCTGAACTCCCCGTACCCGCCGGGTACGCCCGCGTGGGTGGACATGATGACCACCGACCGCCGGGCCACCATGGAGTTCTACGGCGGCCTGTTCGGCTGGGACTTCGAGATCGGCGGCCCGGAGACCGGGCACTACACGATGGCGCTGGTGCGCGGGCTGCCCGTGGCGGGGTTCGGCGAGATGCCGTCGGACGTGATGTTCCCCGTGGTGTGGACGACCTACCTGGCCACCGACGACCTGGACGAGTCGGTGGACAAGCTCAACGCCAACGGCGGCAAGGTGCTCGTACCGGAGTTCGACACCGGCGGTCCGGGCCGCGGCGCGATCGCGGTGGACCCGTACGGCGCGGCGTTCGGGCTGTGGGAGGCGGGCACGCACATCGGCGCGTACGTGGTCAACGAGCCCGGTTCGGTGGTGTGGAACGAGCTGGCCACGCGTGACCCGTTCGGCGCGGCGGAGTTCTACCAGCAGGTGTTCGGCGTCGGGCTGGACCCGCTGCCGGACTTCCCGTACACGCAGCTGCGGGTCGAGGGCCGTGCGGTGGCGGGCGTGTTCGGGATGGCGAACGAGATCCCCGCCGAGATCCCGCCGCACTGGATGACCTACTTCGCAGTCGCCGACGCCGACGCGGCGGCGAGGCGGGTGGCCGAGCTGGGCGGCGTCACGGTCGGCGACGTGGTCGAGTCGCGGTTCGGCCGGTTCACCACCGTCGGCGACCCGATGGGCGCGACGTTCCGGGTCATCCAGTCGCCGCCTTCCACCCCAGACTGACCACGAGCGCCACCACGACGGTCAGGAACACCCGGCGCACGAACGCCGATCCGCGCCGCACCGCCAGCCGCGCACCGAACACCGCGCCGGTCACGTTGCACAGCGCGAGCACCAATCCCAAGCCCCACAGCACCTTCCCCGCCGGGATGAAGTACAGAAGCGCACCCAGATTCGTGGCGACGTTCACAACCTTTGCCGTGGCCGAGGCGCGCAGGAACGCGAACCCCACCAGGCCCACGAGCAGGAACACCAGGAACGCGCCCGTGCCCGGCCCCGCCAGACCGTCGTAGAAGCCGATCACCGCGCCGCCCAGCGCCATCACGGCGATCTGGGCGAACCGCGTGAACCTCGGCGCCTCCGCCACGCCCAGCTCCGGCTTGCGCCACGTGTAGAGGCCGACGCCGACCAGCGCGACGAGCACCACACCGTTGAGCACACCGGGCGCCAACGCCCCCGCGAACGCCGCACCGCCCACCGCGCCCGCGAACGCGGCCGCCGCCATCGGCAGCGCCGACGACCAGTCGATCGCCGCCTGCCGCGAGTAGGTGCGCACCGCTGCCGCCGTGCCGACCACGGAGGCGACCTTGTTCGTGGCCAGCGCGTACAGCGGCTGGCCGCCGGGTGCGATCAGCAGCAGCGCGGGCAGTTGGACCAGCCCACCGCCGCCCACCACCGCGTCGACCGCGCCCGCGAGGACGGCGGCCAGGCAGAGGAACAGCAGGGCGGCGAGCGAGATCTGCCCGAAGCCGGGCCAGTCGAGTGCGGTGGTCACCCGCACATGAAACAAGACGGGCGTACTGCATTTCACCCCTTACCACGGTGGGAGCGCTCCCAGAATGCGCCGTTCGGCCCTGTTGTGGGCCGATTCACACGGGGAGGGTGATCCGGTGTTCTCCGATCCACCTGGAGGTCCTCGGTGTTGAGATCCCGCAAGCGGACCGCGGTCGCCGCGCTGGTCTCGCTGGCCCTGTTGGTCACCGGCGCGCAAGCCAGCGGCGTGATGGAGCCGACCGGACAGGACTACCTGGACGCGCGGGCCCCGGTCGACCGACGCGTCGAGAGCCTCCTCAAGCGCATGACGCTGGAGGAGAAGGTCGGCCAGATGACCCAGATCCGGCTGGGCAAGCTGCGGGGCAACTGCGAGTGGAACCCCGGTCCGCTGCGCGAGGACTGCATGAAGGCGGTTTTGGAGGACGCCAAGGTCGGCTCCATCCTGTCCGGCGGCGGTGACGCGCCGAACCCGAACACGCCCCGCGCGTGGGCGGAGATGACCAACGAGATCCAGAAGTACGCGCTGGACCACAGCAGGCTGCGGATCCCGCTGATCTACGGCGCGGACGGCGTGCACGGCCACTCGAACGTGCTCAGCGCCACCATGTTCCCGCACCAGATCGGCCTGGGCGCGACGTGGAACCCGGAGCTGCAGGAGCAGCTGGGCGTGTCCACCGGCCGGGCCATGCGCGCCACCGGCGTGTTCTGGAACTTCGCGCCCGTGTCCGACATCGCCCGCGACACCCGCTGGGGCCGGTACTACGAGACCTACAGCGAGGACCCGGTGCTGGCCGGCGCGCTGGCGGCGGCGAACGTGCGCGGGCAGCAGGCCGAGCCGACCGACGGCACCGCGAAGCTCACCGCGACGGCCAAGCACTTCGCGGGCTACTCCGAACCGTTCAACGGGCACGACCGGGCGCCCGCCCAGCTGCCGATCCGGTACCTGCAGGACACCGTGCTGCCCGCGTTCCAGCCGCAGTTCGACGCGGGCGTCGGCACCGTGATGATCAACTCCGGTGCGGTGAACGGCGTGCCCGCGCACGCGTCGAAGTACCTGCTGACCACGCAGTTGCGCGACCGGATGGGCTTCCGGGGCGTGGCGATCACCGACTGGGAGGACATCCGGTTCCTGGTGGACCGCTACCACGTGGCGGCGGACTACGAGGAGGCCATCGCGATGGCCGTCAACGCGGGCGTGGACATGGCGATGGAGCCGTCGGACGCGGCGGGCTTCACCTCCGGCCTGTTGGCGGGCGTGCGCAGCGGCGCGATCCCCGGCAAGCGGATCGACCAGGCCGTGCGGCGGATCCTGAAGCTCAAGTTCGAGCTGGGGCTGTTCGAGAAGCCGTTCGTGGACGTGGAGAAGGCCGACGCGATCGTCAACGGCGCGGACCGGGCGCTGGCCCGCCAGGCGGCGGCGGAGAGCACCGTGCTGCTGCGCAACGACGGCGTGCTGCCCCTGTCGACCGGCGCGGGCAAGCTCGTGGTGACCGGTGACGCGGCCGACTCCGTGCCCCGCCAACTCGGTGGCTGGTCGGTCGGCTGGCAGGGCGTGCCGAACTGGTCGCCGATGCCGGACGCGGTGACGGTGCTGGAGGGCATCCGGGCCGCCGCGCCGTCGGCGAACGTGGTCAGCGCGCCCGCGCAGGCCGACGCGGTGGCGCAGGCCGGTGACGCCGACGCGGTGGTCGTGGTGCTCGGTGAGGACCCGGGCGCCGAGGGCGAGTCGGACACCGAGGAGCCCGCGCTGACCGCCGAGCAGCAGGGCCTGGTGAACGCGGTGCGTGCGACGGGCAAGCCGGTCGTGGTGGTGCTGCTCACCGGTCGGCCGCAGGTGCTCGGCACGGTGGCGGACGCCCCGGCGCTGGTCGCGGGCTGGCTGCCGGGCTCGGAGGGCGGCAGCGCGATCGCCGACGTGCTGTTCGGCGCGGTTAACCCGAGCGGCAAGCTGCCGGTGTCGTGGCCGAAGACGGTCGGTGACCAGCCGTTCTCCTACGACCAGCCGCGTGGCGCGAACACCGTGGCCAGCTCGGGGTACGACCCGGCGTTCGCGTTCGGGCACGGCTTGTCGTACACGACCTTCACCACGTCCGCGCCGACCCTGAAGTCGGCGGAGGTGCGGCGGGACGAGCAGGTGAAGGTGTCGGTGACCGTGGCCAACACCGGGGCGCGTGACGGCACCCTCATCGTGCCGGTGTACGTGCACCAGCCGGTGAGCAAGGTGCTCACGCCGGAGCGGCGCCTGGTCGGCTTCACGCGCGTGGCGTTGAAGGCGGGCGAGGAGCGGGCGGTCGAGGTGACGTTCGACGTGCGGCGGCTGGCGGTGACGTCCGGCGACATGGACGGCGCGGGCAAGCCGGAGGTGGCCAAGGGCGACTACGAGGTCGTGGTCGGCGAGGAGAGGACTCGATTCACGGTGCGGTGAGCTGCCCTGATATCCTTCTCTGCCGTACCGCGCGGCATTCCGCTGTGGAGGAAAACCGCCCCTTCGTGGGGCGGAGCCGGTGACAAGCGCGGTGCGACTCTCCAGACCGAGGAAAAGGTGGCTTTCGCGTGGCGAACATCAAGTCCCAGATGAAGCGGATCAAGACGAACGAGAAGGCGCGCCTGCGCAACAAGGCCGTCAAGTCGTCCCTCAAGACCGCCATCCGCAAGTTCCGTGAGGCCGCCGAGGCCGGTGACAAGGAGAAGGCCACCGTCCTGGCGCGGGAGGCTTCCCGCAAGCTGGACAAGGCCGTCACCAAGGGCGTGATCCACGCCAACCAGGCCGCCAACAAGAAGTCGGCGCTGGCGCGGCGCGCCAACCAGATCTGATCTGGTCCTCACGCCACTGGTTCTTGCCGAAAGGGCCGCCCACCCCGCGCGGGGTGGGCGGCCCTTTCTGTCGTCCCGATCAGCCCGCGCCCCGGCCGCCCCGCACCCCGGTCAACCCGCATCTCTGTCGGCCCGCGTTCGGGTTTGGCCCCATCCGCGCGGCCCGCGCCCCGGCCAGGTCCCGTCCAGCCCTGCCCGCGCCCCAGCCCAGCCCGCGCCCTCACCAGGCGCCATCCAGCGCCCAGCCTGACCCGCGCCCTCACCAGGCGCCATCCAGCGCCCAGCCTGGCCCGAGCCCCCGCCAGACCCCATCCAGCCCGGCCCGAGCCCCGCCCACCCCGAGCCCCATCAGGCCCGTCCAGCGCGACCCGCGTCCCGGTCAGCGGCGGCCGTGCGCCGCGACGATCTTCAGCACTGCGCGTTCCAGGGCGTAGCCCGAGTCGGCGGCGACGCCCTTGACGTCGGCGTTCAGGTCGGCGACCACCGTCATCGCCGCCGCGAGCCCCCGGTCCTCCCAGCCGCGCGACTGCCCCTGGGCCTTCTTCACCTTCCACGGCGGCATGCCGAGCTCCCCCGCCAGCTTGAACGGGTCGCCCCGCCCCACCGCCGACACCCGCGCGATCGTGCGCACCGCGTCGGCCAGCGCGTCGGCGACCAGCACGTGCGGCACGCCGAGCTGGATCGCCCACCGCAACGCCTCCAGCGCACCGGCCCGGTCGCCCATCACGGCCTTCTCCGCCACCGCGAACCCGGTCACCTCGGCCCTGCCCCGGTGGTAGCGGCGGACCGCCTCGGCGTCGACCTTGCCCCCCGTGTCCGCGACGAGCTGCGAGGCCGCCGCCGCCAACTCGCGCAGGTCCGATCCGATCGCCTCGATCAGCGCGGCCACGGCCTCCGGATCGGCCTTGCCACCACCCGCCGCCCGGATCTCGTTGCGCACGAACGCTTCCCGGTCCGCCGCCTTGGTGATCTTGGGGCACTCGGTGACCCGGGCACCGGCCTTGCGCAGCGCCGCGGGCAGGTCCTTGGCCACCTTGCTGCGCCCGCCACCGGTGTGGACGACCACCAGCGTCACCCCGTCCGCCGGGGCCTTGGCGTAGCCGATGATCGCGTCGGCGATCTCCTTGCCGCACTCCTGCGCGGCCTCCAGCGCGACCACCCGGCCCTCGGCGAACAGCGACGGGCTCACCAGTTCAGCCAGCTCAGGCGGGGTGAGATCGGTCACGCGCACGCGGGTCAGGTCGGCCTGCGGATCGGCTTTCCGCGCCGCCGCCAACGCACCGCGCACCGCGCGCTCGACCAGCAACTCCTCCTCGCCGACGATCAGGTGCACGGCGTCGGGCGTGTCAGCGGGCGCACTCACGGACGCGATCCTCCCACGCGCGTCCGGCGTCCGGATGGTGGACGTCTCTGGCTGAAGGTCGGGATGGTGACGTAAGTTGAGGCCACAACTGAATACCGCTCATCCAGAGGGGCAGAGGGATCGGCCCGAAGAAGCCCCGGCAACCCGTCGCACAGCGTCCGCTGGCGACCACGGTGCCAATTCCGACCCGCGACGCGCGGGAAAGATGAGGAGATACCTCGCGATGACTGCTGTCAGTGTGCCCTCGGCCACCACCTCCTTCGACCTCGGTCCCGCCCGCGCACTGTCGTGTCGCGAGTGCGGCCACGAGACGCCGCTCGCCGCCGAATACGCCTGTCTCGAGTGTTTCGGGCCGCTGGAAGTGGCCTACGACTTCGGCCGGGTCCGCCGCGAGGACATCGAGGCGGGCCCCCGGTCGATCTGGCGCTACCGCGGCCTGCTCCCCGTGCCGACCACCGTCGAGTCGCACCCCAACACCAACCCCGGCGGCACCCGCCTGGTCGAGGCCGACCGCCTCGCCAAGGCCTTGGGCGTGCGCAAGGTGTGGGTGAAGGACGACACCGGCAACCCCACCCACTCGTTCAAGGACCGCGTGGTCGGCGTCGCCCTCGCCGCCGCCCGCGAGCTGGGCTTCAAGGTCCTGGCCTGCCCCTCCACCGGCAACCTGGCCAACGCCGTCGCCGCCGCCGCGGCCCGTGCGGGCTGGCAGTCGGTGGTGCTCGTGCCGTCCACCCTGGAGCAGGCGAAGATCCTCATGACCGCCGTCTACGGCGGCAACCTGATCACCGTCGACGGCAACTACGACGACGTGAACCGGCTGGCGCAGGAACTGGCCGCCGAGCACGAGGACTGGGCGTTCGTCAACGTCAACGTCCGCCCCTACTACGCCGAGGGCTCCAAGACGCTCGGGTACGAGGTCGCCGAACAGCTCGGCTGGCGGCTGCCCGACCAGATCGTGGTGCCCATCGCCTCCGGCTCCCAGTTGACCAAGGTCGACAAGGCGTTCCGCGAGCTGGGCGAACTGGACCTGGTCGAGCAGACCCCCTACCGCGTGTTCGGCGCGCAGGCCACCGGCTGCTCCCCCGTCGCGGCCGCCTTCAAGGCCGGCCACGACGTGGTCACCCCGGTCCGCCCGGACACCATCGCCCGGTCGCTGGCGATCGGCGCCCCCGCCGACGGCCCCTACGTGCTGGACGCCGTCCGCCGCACCAACGGCGCGATCGAGGACGTCACCGACGAAGAGGTCGTCGAGGGCATCCGCCTGCTGGCCCGGACCGAGGGCATCTTCGCCGAGACGGCCGGCGGCGTCACCGTCGCCACCGCGAAGAAGCTCATCGAGACCGGCCGGCTGGACCCGGACGGCGAGACGGTGCTCCTGATCACCGGTGACGGCCTCAAGACCCTCGACGCCCTGGGCGACCGCGTCGGCCCCCGCGCCAACGTCCCGCCGTCGGCCGAGGCCGTCCTGAAGGCCCTCCAGGACTGATCCCGGCGATGTCCGGGCGGCCGACCGCGATGCCGGCCGCCCGGACGTCACGGTCCGGGTCAGCCCGGCGGTGGGATGCCCGTCGACGGGTTCGGCGATCTGTCCGGCGCTGGTCGGCTTGATCGCGGTACCGCGGTCGGCCTGGGCACTGCCACGACCGTCTCCGTCCTCCTGGTTCTCATAGCGAGATCCGGGACGAACGCAGCCAGCCGGTTCGGGGGAACGCGGACAGCTCCGGCAGGACGTGCGGCCCGACCGGTTCGGTGACCACGCGCCAGGCGGTGAGCATCTGAGGCCAGGGACGTGTCGCCTTCTCCTGGTTGTAGCGCTCGGCGTGCCACTCCTCCGGCTGCATGATGAGGTCGGCGTCGAACAGGGCGTCGGCGACCAGGCGGTAGGCGGTGTCCGCCGAGGGCACCTGTGCCAGTCGGATCACGCCGACGGCCGTCGCCCTGGCGACGATGCCGCGTTCGCCGCCGGGCAGGTCCTCGCAGACGTAATAGGTGAAGGCGGGCCGCAGTTCGTCCCGCGGCCACGGTTCGGCGGTGTAGCCCGGCTGCCACAGCGCCCACGCCACGGCCCGGTTGCCGCCTCGCGGCGACCAGCCGGAGTGCAATCGGATCCAGACGTCGTTCCTCATCGTTCTCCCCTTGTCCGTTGTGGGAATGGCTGCCGCCCCGGCGGGCGACCCGCGGCCCGTCCGGGCCTGCCAGGACGGCGGTGTCGCCGTCCCGGTCCGTGCGCAGCACCAGCGCGCCTCGGCTCGTCAACGCGTCGACCAGCACCCCGCTGGGGTGGCCGTAGCGGTTGCCCGCGCCGACGCTCACCAGCGCGATCCGCGGCCGGACGGCCGCGAGGAACGCCGGTGACGAGTACCGCGACCCGTGGTGCGGCACCTTGAGCACGTCGGCCCGCAGGTCCACGTGCCCGCCGAGCAGGTCCGCCTGCCCGGCCAGCTCGATGTCGCCGGTCAACAGCACCCGCCCGGCCGCGGTGGTGGCCCGCAGCACCAGCGACGCGTCGTTGACCGCCGTGTTCGTCTCACCCACCGGGTCCGCACGCGGGCCCAGCACGTCGAGGTCCAATCCCGGCCAGCTCAGCCGCTGCCCGGCGCCCAGCTCGACCACGCGGACCCCGGCCTCCCGCGCTCGTTCCACCACCTCCTCCCACGCCCACTCCGGCTGCCGCGACGGCCCCACCGCCACCGCGCCGACACCCCGCTCGGCCATCACCGCGGCCAACCCGCCGACGTGGTCGGCGTGCAGGTGGCTGAGCACCACCAGCGGGATCCGCCGCACGCCCAGCCGGCGCAGGCACGACAGCACCGGCACCGGGTCCGGCCCCGTGTCGACCAGCACCGCCCGGTCGCGCTCGGCGGTGGCCAGGACGACGGCGTCGCCTTGCCCGACGTCACAGGCCACGACCGACCAGCCGGGCACCGGCCAGCCCGGCGAGACGACGTTCAGCGGCACGATCACCACCACCGCGCCGACCACAGCCGCCACGGCCAGCGTCCGCACCCGGCGCAGCCTGGTGATCGCGTAGCCGAGCACCAGCACCCCGGCCAGCAACACCCCGCCGACCCAGCCGCCGGGCCACGCGACCGCCGCTCCCGGCACGGCCGCCGCGTGCCTGCCGACGGTGATCAGCCAGCTCGCCGCCGGACCGGCCACCTCGACGACCAGCCGGGCCGTCGGCTCGTGCGCCGGTGCCAGCAGGGTGGCCAGCACCCCGAGCACCGTCGCCGGGGCGACGACCGGGGCGACCAGCAGGTTCGCCAGCACCGCGACCAGGCTGACCTGGCCGGAGAGCCCGGCGACCAGCGGCGCGGTCGCCAGGTTCGCGGCCACCGGCACCGCCAGCGCCTCGGCGAAGCCCACCGGGACACCCCGGTCCTTCATGGCGGCGGCCCACCTCGGCGCGAGCAGCACCAGCGCCGCCGTCGCCACGACCGACAGCCCGAACCCCGGATCGGTGGCGAGTTCCGGGTCGTAGAGCACCAGGACCACCACCGCCGCGGCGAGCGCCGGCAACGCCGACCGCTCCCGACCCAGCACCAACGCGAGCAACGCCACCGCACCCATCACCGCGGCCCGCAACACGCTCGGCTCCGGCCCGGCCAGCACCACGAACCCGACCAGCGCCACCATCGCCCCCGCCGCGCACCCGCGCGGACCGATCCTCAGCAGCCTCAGCAGCAACAGGACCGCGCCGCAGAGGATCGCCAGGTTCGCCCCGCTGACGGCGAGGACGTGCGCGAGACCCGCCGTGCGGAACTCCTCCACCACCCTGGGCGGGAGGGCGGAGGTGTCGCCCACGACGAGCGCGGGCAGCAGCCCGGCCGGTTCGGGGTCGAGCGCGGTGCTCGCTCTTCGCAGTCCAGCCCGCAGGTCTTCGGCGACCCGCTGCCACACCGGTGCTTCCGTCACGTCCTGCGGAGGCCCACGAACCCGCAGCACCGCGACCGTCAGCTCGCCACCCCGGGGAAGGGCCAGGGTGCCGCGTGCGGTGGCCCGTTGGCCGGGCAGGAGATCCCGCCACCGGGCCGCCGACGCCAACACGACGATCCGACCACCGTCCTCGAGCGTCCCCCGGACCAGCACCAGGTCGACCCCGCCTGCCCGCGAACCGAAGCCGCTGGTGCGCAGCCCGTGCGGCCGGTTGTCGAGTTCGAAGTGGACCGTGACCGACGCCCCGGTCTCCGCCGCCTCCCGCAAGGGGTGGCGGGCAGCTCCGTGGACCTGGGCACCGATCCACAACGCCGCAACCGGCGCCGCGACGACCACCGCCACCGCCGCCGGCCGCCACGGGCGCAGGACCAAGCCGCCGAGCAGCGCGGCGACCAGACCGACCGCCGGTGCCGCCCACCACGCCCAGAGCAGCCCGGCCAACGCCGTCGCCCACACCGCCAGCGCCGCCGGCACCAAGTACGCGCGGGGATTCACGACTCGACCTCCAGACGAAACCGCCGGGAACGGCGACAACAACGAAGCGGACTGCGGGGCCAACGGGGACGGCAGCGGCCAAGCCGACGGCAGAGCGCAGCCAACGGCTCACACCGTTCTCGAACAACCACCGGCGCCGCCAGGAGCAGGCCGGTGCGGGCGGACTTCGGCCTCCCTGCCTGGTTGGGGATGCCGGGAGTGGTGACGGCTGAGTGGGTGGTGAGGGTGGCCCGTTGCGTGGTGAGCGGATCAGTTCGAGCGGTGCGCAGGTCGGGCTCATGAGCTCACCCAGCGGAACCTGGACAGGGTGGTGAGACGGGTGCGGGCGGTGTGGATGGCGCGGCGGGCTTCGGTCAGGAGGTGGGGTGTGCGGTGGCGGGAGTCGGCGTGACTGCTGTTGGTCTGCTGGAGGTTCGGTGCGGTTCGTTGGGTGGGAATGCTTGGCGGGTAGGGGGTTGGCGTGACGCGGTCCGCTGTGGAGTCGGTCGGGGTGGGTGGGGTTTGTGGGCTGCCGTGGGTTGGGCCGCCGTCGATGGGGTGCATGAGGTCTCCGGGTGTGCGCTTAGAGACGGACCAGGTCGCGGAGTTTGGCCAGCTTGGCGTCGCCGATGCCCTCGATCTCGCCCAGCTGGTTCAGGGAGGTGAAGGGGCCGCGCTTCTGCCTTCGGTCGATGATTCGTTGTGCGGTCACCGGGCCGACGCCGGGCAGGGTGTCCAGTTGGTCCTTGGTCGCGGTGTTGAGGTTCAGTGGTCCGGTGGTCGCTTCGGCCGGTTGGGGTGCGGGGATGCCGACGGCTATCTGCTCGCCGTCGGTGACCTTGCGGGCGAGGTTGAGCGGGGTCAGATCGGCGCCCGGGTTCGCTCCGCCCGCTGCTCGCAGGGCGTCGGCCACCCTGGCGCCGTTCGGGACGGTCACCAGGCCGGGGGTGGGTACCTGACCCACGACGTTGACGACCAACTGGTCCTCGGCGCGGGTGACGGCCGCGGCCTCGGCTACGGGGAGGTCGGGTGGGGTTTCCGGCTCGGGGCGCTGCCACCACAGGGCCAGCGCGACCGCCAACGCCACGCCGGCCATGACGCCTGCCAGCAGGAATCTGCGGCGGTGGGGGATGACTTGTTCGGGCAGCCAGCGGCGCAGCAGGCGGCCGAGGGAGTTGGGTGGGGCGGCGTCACCCGCCGACGAGACGAACACGAGCGTCTCGGCATCCGACGCGCGGTGCCTGCCCCGTTCCTGGGAGACCAGGGCCTTGAGGCGGGCGGTGGTGGTTTCCGGGTTTCTGTCGAACATGCGGTCGACGTTAGGCCGGATGGAGCAGGCGGCGGGGTGTCAGTTCGGGATCTGTGGATAACTCGCTGAATGCTGGATAACTGCGGCTAGGACACCCCTCCGGGCAGCACCACCACGCCCAGCACACCGGGGCCCGTGTGCGCGCCGATCACCGCTCCGACCTCGGAAATCAGGCAGCCGGTCGAGCCGGGAACGCGTTCGTCGAGCAACGTCGCCAGTTCCGCCGCGCGTTCCGGCGCGGCCAAGTGGTGGACAGCCAGGCCCACCGGTCCGGAACCCGCCGCCGACGCGGCCAGGTCGACCAGGCGGCCGATCGCCCGTCCCATCGTGCGCACCTTCTCCAACGGCACGATTCGACCGTCGTCCACGTGCAACAACGGCTTCACCGCCAGCGCCGTGCCCACCAGCGCGGCGGCGGCGCCGATCCGCCCGCCTCTGCGCAGGTGGTCGAGCGTCTCCACGCAGAAGAACATCCTGACCCGGGCGGCGGCGGCCACCGCGGCTTCCTCCGCGCACGCCGGGTCATCACCGGCAGCGCAGGCGGCCAGCACGGCGAACCCCAACCCCATGCCCGTGGCCCGCGAGTCGACCACCCGGATCCGGGTCGGATCAACCTCCTCCGCCGCCAGCCGCGCCGCCTCCCACGTGCCCGAAAGCTCACGGGACAGGTGCACGGACACGATCGCCTCGGCGCCCTCCGCCAACACGGACCGGTACACCTCGGCCAGTTCACCCGGCGTCGGCCGGGACGTGGTCACCCGGCGGTGCTCCCCCAACGCCGCGGCCAGCTCCGCCGGACCGAAGTCCACCCCGTCCAACCTGCTGCGACCGTCCACCGCCACGTGCAGCGGCACGACCCGGACGCCGTTGCGCTCGGCGAACCCCTCGGGCAGGTACGCCGTGGAGTCGGTGACGATCGTGGTGGACACGAGTGCCGAGACTACGGCTCCGCCGCACCCGAGTGGCCGACCGCCACGGACCTGATCAGTTCCGCCATCGCCCGCCCGACCAGCTCGTGCCCTTCCCAGCCCCAGTGCAGGCCGTCCGGGTTGCCGCGCCGTGACCGAACGTGCTCGCCCACGACCGGCGGCACGTCCAGCAGCGGCACGCCCGCCCCGTCCGCCCACTCACGCACAGCGCGCTCCGCCGCCGCACGCCCGCTGTGCACGCCCGCGTAAGCAGCCGAGCAGTGCACCGACGGCGTCATCCCGACCACCCTGATCCCCGGCGCGAGAGCACGCACAGCACGCACCGAGTCGTCCAGGTAACGTACGGTCAACCGTGGCGGCAGCGCCACCGGATACCCGCAGAACGCCCGCGAGAGCACCGGCTGCAACGTCCGGTACCCGGCCCGCGCCCGCCGTCGCAACCCGTCCGGCCGCAGGTAGCGCAGCCCTTGCCGCAGGTAGGTCGGCAACGGCGACGGCAGCGTGTCCATGTGCCCCACGGCCAGCACCAACACGTCCGTGCGCGGCAGCAGCGACCACACCCGAGGGTCCCCGGTCAACGACCACCAGGCGTCCCGGGCCGTCCAGCCGAACCCCGCCGCCAGCTCCGCGTGCCCACCCAACGCGGACGCGGCGACGTTCGGCCACAACCGGGGGTGATCGGCGGGCAACGGCCCCTCCGGACCGTGGAACGACAGCGAATCGCCGACGACGAGCAGTCTCACCGGGTGATTCCGGCGTTGTACGACGACAGCCGCCACCTGCCGTCGCCGTGCGGCCGGCGGGTGAACACCGTCCAGTGGCAGTTGCCGATGCCGCCGAGCAGTGCCCAGCGGTCGACCGGCAGGTCCAGCAACCGCCCGGTCAACGCGCTGATCAGGCCGCCGTGCGCGCACAGCATGACCGTGCCGGAGAACTCCGCGTCCACCTCGTTCACGACGGCGAGCGCGCGCTCGGCGACCTCCACGCGCGTCTCACCGTCCGGCGGGGCCAGGGTGCCGTCCGCGCGCCAGAGGTCCAGCGCACCCGGCCACTCCACCTCGATCTCGGTCGAGGTCAGCCCCTGCCACTTGCCCAGGTGCGTCTCGCGCAGCCGTTCGTCGATGCGCAGCCCGACACCGGTCGCATCGGTGAACACCGTCGCGGTGTCCCGGGCGCGGTGCAGGTCGGAGGCGACCACCAGCTCGGGCGCGAACCCGGCGAGCACCGGCACCGCGAACCGCGCCTGGTTCCACCCGGTCTCGGTCAGGTTCGAGTCCAGGTGGCCCTGCATGCGGCCGGTCGCGTTGTAGTCGGTCTCACCGTGCCGCCACAGCACGAGCCGGTTCAGGGTCATGCCTCGGCGACTTCGTCGGCCGGGGGCCCGGCGTCGAACTCGATGCGCGGGCAGTCCTTCCACAGCCGCTCCAGGCCGTAGAAGGTGCGCTCCTCGACGTGCTGGACGTGCACGACCACGTCCACGAAGTCCAGCAGGACCCAACGACCCTCGCGCGCGCCCTCACGGCGGACCGGCTTGCGCCCGGCCTCGCGCAACTTCTCCTCAACGTTGTCCACGATCGCGCCGACCTGCCGCTCGTTCGGAGCGGAGGCGATCACGAAGCAGTCCGTGATCACCAGTTGGTCGGACACGTCGAGCACGATCACGTCGTGCGCCTTCTTGTCGGCTGCCGCGTTAGCGGCGACCAGCGCCAACCGTCGTGCCTCGTCGGTGGCTGCCACGTCACTCCTCATCACACCGGCGGACGCCGTTACGCCCACACGAGTCAATGAGGGTACCGGCGTCCGGGCTCAGTCCGGCATCGAGTAAAGCCGGCGCTTGGAGATGTATTGGACGACACCATCCGGCACGAGGTACCAGACGGGCAGTCCGGACGCCGTCCGGGCCCGTACAGCGGTCGACGAAATAGCCATCGCGGGCACCTCCACCAGCGATACCGCGCCTGGTGGCAGGTGTGTGTCGACCAATTCATAACCCGGCCGGGTGACACCGATGAAGTGGGCGAGCCCGAACACGTCGTCGGCCCGCCGCCAGGACAGGATCTGCTCCAACGCGTCCGCACCGGTGATGAAGAACAGGTCGGCATCGGGGTACTTGACCTTGAGGTCGGTCAGGGTGTCGATGGTGTAGGTCGGTCCCGGCCGGTCGATGTCGACCCGGCTGACCGAGAACCTCGGGTTGGACGCGGTGGCGATGACCGTCATCAGGTAGCGGTCCTCGGCGGCGCTGACCGCGCGCTCGCTCTTCTGCCAGGGCTGACCGGTCGGCACGAAGACGACTTCGTCGAGGTCGAAGCGGGCCTGGACCTCGCTGGCCGCGACCAGGTGGCCGTGGTGCACGGGGTCGAAGGTGCCACCCATGACGCCGATCCGCCGATTCGACATAAGACGTGAGCCTAGTGCCGCGACCGGCACCCTTCGCCCCGTATTCGACGGTCGGACGGGTGGATCGGGGTGCCGGCTCAGCGTCCTCATCCTGGTTGGCCGTGGGCGCGGGGCCGGTGCCGCGAGGCGCCCTGCCGAGCGCCGGAAGACGCGGTGGAGGTTGCCGGTCGCGGCGCTGGTTCGGATGGTGCGCGGGCGGCCGGTCGCTCCCCGAAAGGCCGCCCGCGCACTGGTCCCCCGGTCGCGGCCCGGGGGAGTGGGCCGCATCCGCGGATCGCGCGGCCCATCCCCGAATGAGAGCCGCACGAAGGAGGAACGTGCACGTCACGCGGCTATGACGCGATTCGGCGAACTTTTTTGCTCAGAGCTGCGGCGCCAGCACCGAGCCGTCCGCCGAACGCACCAGGATCGCCTCCATCGGGCACGACTCCGCCGCGTCGACCACCGCGTCGTCCGGCTCGACCTCCGACTTGACCGGCGTGGACGTGCTGCCGTCCAGCCGGAAGTGACCCGGCGCGATCGACGTGCACATGCCCGTGCCGAGGCACGCGGCCCGGTCGACCTCGATCGTCCACTCGCTCATCGGTCTACCACCTCACCGGAAGTCGTTTCGGGTCTCGTGACAGTCTGCCCGCGCCGGCCGGCGGAACTCGACATCCGGACCGCACTGAGCAACCTCGAAGAGCCGCTCGGGGTCACCAGCTCACCGGCAGTGCCTGCGGACCGCGGATCAGCCGGCCCCTCTTGAACGTCACGTCGCCGGCCGGCCGGAGCAGCGGGAACCGCTTGAGCAGCGTGCCGATCGCGACTTGCAGCTCCATCCTGGCCAACGGCGCGCCGATGCAGTGGTGCGCGCCGTGGCCGAACATGATGTGCGGGTTGTGCGCACGGTGGAAGTCCACCTCGTGCGGGTTCTCGAACACCGACGGGTCGCGGTTCGCCGTGACGTTGTTGACGAACACCGCCTCACCCGGCTTGATCGTCACGCCGGACAGCTCGACCTCGGCGGTCGCGATCCGGGGGAAGCCCGCGGAACCGCCCAGCGCGGTGAACCTCAGCAGCTCCTCGATCGCGGCGGGCACCAGCGACGGGTCCGCCCGGAGCTCGGCCAGCCGGTCCGGCATGCGGAGCAACTGGAAGACGAAGTTGCCGATCTGGTTCGCGGTGGTCTCGTGGCCCGCGACCAGCAGCGTCACCCCGAAGGAGACCAGTTCCTCCTCGCTGAGCCGGTCGTCGTTGTCACGCGCGGCGATCAACACCGAGAGCATGTCGTCGGTGGGTTGGGCGCGCTTGCGCTCGACCAGCTCGCCGATGTAGGCGCGCAACGCCTGGTTCGCCGCCAGGATCTCCTCGTGGGTGAACGCGGTGATCGCGACCGCCGCCTCCGACCAGGCGCGGAACTGGCCTCGGTCCTCGAACGGCACGCCCAGCAGCTCACAGATGATCGTGATGGGCAGCGGCATGGCCAGCGCCTCGACCAGGTCGACGGGCGGCCCTTGCTCCTCCATGGCGTCGAGCAGGCCGTCCACGATCTCCTGGGCACGTTCGCGCAGCTGCTCGGTGCGCCGCGAGGTGAACCCCTTGGCGACCAGCTTGCGCAGCCGCGTGTGGTCCGGCGGGTCCATGCTCAGGATGTTCGTCTCGGTCGGCATCGTGGGCAGGGTGCGCGGCACGTCGGCGCCGGGCTCCATCACCGCCGCGCGGCTGAACCTCGGGTCCGCCAGGACGGTCTTCACGTCCTCGTAGCGGGTGGCCAGCCACCCCTCACCGCCGTAGGGCAGCCGCACCCTGGCCACCGGCTCGTCCCGCTGCAGCTCGAAGTAGGTGGGGTTGATCTGCAGGTGGTCGAGCTCGGCGAACGGATAGGACCTGGTCTCCATCGTCTACCCCCATGTAAGCATTCGCTTACATCCGACAGTAGGCAGATCGCTACGGACCGTCAACCGAGCCGGGTGTGCTCCAACAGGACGGAGGCCGCTTGCGTCACCAGAGCCGTGACGGTGGCGGCGTCCGCGTCCGCGAGGGGCTGTTTGCCGAACACGCCGCGCAGCACGCCGATGCCCACGACCCACGCCAGGACGAGGTCCGCGCGCAGCTCCGCGTCCTCCGCGTCCGTAAGGGACGACAGAGCGCGCGCGTACTCCTCCCCCATCTGCCGCCGCACGACCTCCGCCGCCGAGTCGTGGTGCGAAGACCGCAGCACCGCGTACAACGGGTGGTCCTCGGGTCTCGGCCTCTCCTCCATGATCCGCAGCAGCACGTTGCGGAGCAGGTGCTCGGCGGGCGAGTCCTCCAGCAGCTCACGGCTCTGCGTGGCCAGGACGGTCGCGAACAGGGCGTCCTTGCTGCCGTAGTAGCGGAACAGCAAGGCCTGGTTCACGCCCGCGAGGCTCGCGATGTCACGCACCGTGGTGCGGTCGAAGCCGCGCTCGCCGAACAGCTTCGTGGCGGCGTCCAGCAACGCCGCCTTGGTCGCGGCGGCGTCCCGGGGCCTGCTCACGACGTCGGCCGGACGTGCCCCTCGCCCCAGACCACCCACTTGGACGAGGTCAACTCGGTCAGCCCCATCGGGCCGCGGGCGTGCAGCTTCTGGGTGGAGATGCCGATCTCCGCGCCCATGCCGAACTCCCCGCCGTCGGTGAACGCGGTGGAGGCGTTGACCATGACCGCCGCCGCGTCGACGCGTGTGGTGAACCGGCGCGCCGCGTTGAGGTCGCTGGTCACGATGGCCTCGGTGTGGCCGGAGCCGTGCTCGGCGATGTGCGCGATGGCCTCGTCGATCGAGCCGACCACGCGGGCGGCGATGTCCAGCGACAGGTACTCGGTGTCCCAGTCGTCGTCGGTGGCGGCCTGCACCCTGGGGTCACGGGCGAACCGCTCGTCGCCGTGGATGGTGACGTCCTGCGCGTTCAGGGCGTCGGTGATGCGGGGCACGAACTCGTCCGCGATCGAGGCGTGCACCAGCAGGGACTCGGCCGCGTTGCACACGCTCGTGCGGCGGGTCTTGGAGTTGAGCACGATGCGCTGCGCCATGTCGAGGTCGGCGCTCGCGTCCACGTACACGTGCACGTTGCCCACGCCGGTCTCGATGGTCGGCACGGTGGCCTGCTGCACGACGGCGTTGATCAGGCCCGCGCCGCCACGCGGGATGACCAGGTCGACCAGGCCGCGCGCGGTGATCAGGTGGGTGACCGAGGCGCGGTCGTGGCACGGCAGCAGCTGCACGGCGTCGGCGGGCAGGCCCGCGGTCTCCAGCGCGTCGCGCAGGATCGCGACCAGCGCGGTGTTCGAGTGCTCGGCGGTGGACGAGCCGCGCAGCAGGGCCGCGTTGCCCGACTTCAGCGCCAGGCCGGCCGCGTCGACGGTGACGTTCGGGCGGGCTTCGTAGACCATGCCGACCACGCCCATCGGCACGCGGACCTGCTTGAGCTCCAAGCCGTTGGGCAGGATCGAGCCGCGCAGCACCTCGCCGATCGGGTCGGGGAGGCCGGCGACCGTCTCCAGGCCCTGGGCCACGCCGTCGATGCGCGCCTCGGTGAGCGTGAGGCGGTCCAGCAGGCCCTGGGTGAGGCCGGCGGCGCGGCCCGCTTCGAGGTCCTTGGCGTTGGCCTCCAGCACCTCGGCGGCGCGGGTGCGCAGCGCGACGGCCATCTCGTGCAGTGCGGCGTCCTTGCTCTCACGGGTGGCGAGGACGAGCTCGTTGGCGGCGACACGGGCGCGCCGGGCCGCGGCGTGCACCTGTTCGCGCAGGTCATCAGTCACGTCGTTCAGCCTACGGTCACCCGGCCGTGGCTGTCGCCGAGGTTCCCGCCGATCGGACACCCGTCCACGATCGAGTGAAGTCGGCGCGGAACGGTCGCACAGGTGTCCATCTTGTCGGGGGCGTCTGCCACTGTGTGGGCCATGAGGTCGCGTCGGTCGTCCGGCGCTCATCTCACGACGATCACGCTTTTCGATCGTCGTGAGATGAGCACCGGACGACCGACTTCCCTGGCGACCGAATCGTCCGAGCGAGCGAGGACCACCAACGATGGACGAAGGCGCACTCCGCGAACTGGCCGAGGAACGGCTGAGGGCTTTGGCGGGCCCTCAGGCGGTCCTTCGTGACGACCAGTGGACGGCGATCCACGCGCTGGTGTCCGACCGGCGGCGGGCGCTGGTGGTGCAGCGCACGGGGTGGGGCAAGTCCGCCGTCTACTTCATCGCCACGGCGTTGCTGCGGTCCCTGGGCGAGGGGCCGACGGTGATCGTGTCGCCGCTGCTGGCGCTGATGCGCAACCAGGTCGACGCCGCCGCGCGGGCGGGGGTGCACGCGGCGACGATCAACTCGGCCAACACCGACGAGTGGCAGGACGTGCAGGACCGGGTGGCGTCCGGTGAGGTGGACGTGCTGCTGGTGTCGCCGGAGCGGCTGAACAACCCGGACTTCCGGGACACGGTGCTGCCCTCGTTGACCGCGTCGGCGGGGCTGCTCGTGGTGGACGAGGCGCACTGCATTTCCGACTGGGGCCACGACTTCCGGCCGGACTACCGGCGGCTGCGGACGTTGCTGACCGAGCTGCCGGCCGGGGTGCCGGTGCTCGCCACCACGGCCACGGCCAACGACCGGGTGGTGCGTGACGTGGCCGAGCAGTTGGGGCTGGGCGCGGGCACGGACGCGCTGGTGCTGCGCGGGCCGTTGGACCGGGAGAGCCTGCGGCTGTCGGCGGTGCGGCTGTCGACCGCCGAGGCGAGGCTGGGGTGGCTGGCCGAGCGGCTGGAGCAGCTGCCCGGCTCGGGGATCATCTACACGCTCACCGTGGCGTCGGCGGACGACGTGGCGGCGTTCCTGCGCGAACGCGGGTACGAGGTGGCGGCGTACTCGGGGCGCACCGACCCGGCCGAGCGCCAGCGGGCCGAGGAAGACCTGTTGGCCAACCGGGTCAAGGCGCTGGTGGCGACCTCGGCGCTGGGCATGGGGTTCGACAAGCCCGACCTGGGGTTCGTGGTGCACCTCGGCGCGCCGCCCTCCCCCATCGCCTACTACCAGCAGATCGGCCGTGCCGGGCGTGGCGTGGAGCGGGCCGAGGTGCTGTTGCTGCCCGGACCGGAGGACAAGGACATCTGGGCGTACTTCGCGTCGCTGGCGTTCCCGCCGGAACACGTGGTGCGGCAGGTGCTCGACGTGCTGCCGTCGGACCGGGCGATGTCGACGGCGGCGTTGGAGCCGATGGTGGAGCTGTCGCGCACCCGGCTGGAAGTGGTGCTGAAGGTGCTCGACGTGGACGGCGCCGTGCGGCGGGTGCGCGGCGGGTGGGTGTCGACGGGGCAGCCGTGGTCCTACGACGCCGAGCGGTACGAGCGGATCGAGGCGGCGCGACAGGTGGAGCGGCAGGCGGTGCTGGACTACCTGGCCACCGACGGCTGCCGGATGGAGTTCCTGCTGCGGCAGTTGGACGACCCGCACGCGGCACCGTGCGGGCGGTGTGACAACTGCACGGGGCAGCGTCCGTCGGCGGAGGTGTCGGACGCGGCGGCGTCGGCGGCGCGGGAACGGCTGCTGCGGCCCGGCGTCGAGGTGGAGCCGCGCAAGATGTGGCCGACCGGGATGGCGGCGGCCGGGGTGTCGTTGTCCGGGAAGATCCCGCCGGGAGAGGTCGCGGCGACGGGGCGGGCGCTGGGCAGGTTGACCGACATCGGCTGGGGCAACCGGTTGCGGTCGCTGTTCGCGGCGGAGGACCAGGAGATCCCCGAGGACGTGCTCGCCGCGTGCGTGAAGGTGCTGTCCGCGTGGGGGTGGGCGGACCGGCCGGTGGGCGTGGTGACGGTCGGGTCGCGGAGCAGGCCCGCGCTGGTGGGCAGCTTCGGGCAGCGGATCGCCGGGGTGGGCCGGCTGCCGCTGCTCGGGCAGGTGTGGCTGGGCCCGGCGACGCGGCGGGCCAACAGCGCGCAGCGGTTGGCGGGGCTGGTGCGGGAGACCGACGTGCCAGACCTGTCCCGTGTGGACGGTCCGGTGCTGCTGGTGGACGACCAGGTCGACACGGGGTGGACGATGACGGTCGCCGCTCGGCTGCTGAGGCGGGCGGGCGCGTCGGCGGTGCTGCCGTTCGCGTTGGCGGTGACGGCGTGACGAGAGGGGTGGGAGCGACGGGGTGAGACTGACGACGGAACGGTTGGTGCTGCGGCCTTTCACCGCGGCCGACGCACCGACGCTGGCCGAGTACCGGTCGGATCCGGACGTGGCCAGGTACCAGGGTTGGGAGGCACCGTTCTCCTTGGCGCAGGCCGAGGAGTTCGTGCGGGACGTCGCCGCGGCCGACCCGACCGCACCGGGCTGGTACCAGTTCGCGGTCGAGGCGGGCGGGGTGCTCGTCGGCGACGTCGGGGTCGGGCTGCACGAGAACCGGATGCAGGCCGAGATCGGGTACACGCTGGCGACCGCCCACCAGGGGCGCGGGTACGCGGCGGAAGCCGTGCGGCGGGTGTTGGCGTACTTGTTCGAGGTGCGTGGCCTGCACCGGGTGTCCGCCGAGTGCGACGCCCGCAACGTCCGGTCGGCGAGGCTGCTGACCAGGCTCGGGTTCCGGCAGGAGGGGCACCGGGTGTCGAGCACGTGGCTGAAAGGAGAGTGGACGGACGACCTGCTGTTCGGGCTGCTGGCCGGCGAGTGGCGCGCGGCGGACGACTCGCGGGGCTGAGCACGACGGGGTTCGGTGAAGGATCTACCGACTTCGGCTGCTTTGTGGTTGTGTCCAACCCATGGCTGCTTCGGAGACGGAGACCGAGACCAAGCACCGCCTGCCCATCCGCAAGCTCGTCGCGGCGAGCATCGGGAACGCCATCGAGTGGTACGACTGGACCATCTACGCGACGTTCTCGATCTACTTCGCCACCCAGGTTTTCCCTAAGGACAACCCGCGGCTCGCGCTGATCAACACGCTCGCGGCGTACGCGATCGCGTTCTTCTTCCGGCCGCTGGGCGGGTACCTGCTCGGGCGATTCGCCGACCTGCGCGGGCGGCGGACGGCGATGTTGCTGACCATCATCCTGATGGCGGGCGGTTCGGTGGCCATCGGCCTGCTGCCGACCTATGCCCAGGTCGGCTGGCTGGCGCCGGTCCTGCTGCTGCTGGCCCGCGTCGCGCAGGGCCTGTCGCTGGGCGGTGAGGTCTCCAACGCCTCGGCGTACCTGGCGGAGATCGCGCCGCCGCACCGGAGGGGGCGGTACTCGGCGTTCTTCTACATCTCCACCGGCGCCGCGGTGCTGGCCGCGTCGCTGCTCGGGTACGTGCTGGCCCGCACGCTCGACAAGGCCGACTTGGCGTCGTACGGCTGGCGCATCCCGTTCCTGGTGGGCGGTGTGCTGGGGCTGGTGGGCCTGTGGCTGCGGCGCAGCCTGGAGGAGACCGAGCAGTTCGAGCACAACAAGGTCAAGGCGCAGCAGCTCAAGCGACCGCTGCTGACGACCCTGCGCGAGCACCCCAAGGCGGTCGGGCGGCTCGTGGGCTTCACCATGCTGTCGACGCTGTGCTACTACACGTTCTTCAGCGCGCTGACGCCGTTCGCAATAACCAAGCGTGGCGCGGACGACGGGGACGTGTTCCTCGCCCTGTCCATCGCGACCTGCCTGTTCATCGTCCTGCAGTACCCGATGGGCGCGCTGTCGGACCGGTTCGGCCGCAAGCCGCAACTGCTGGCCTGGTCGGCCGCGACGGCGGCGCTGGTGGTGCCGCTGTCCAC
The DNA here is from genome assembly GCF_001905065.1 of Saccharothrix sp. CB00851. Classification (NCBI taxonomy): domain Bacteria; kingdom Bacillati; phylum Actinomycetota; class Actinomycetes; order Pseudonocardiales; family Pseudonocardiaceae; genus Saccharothrix; species Saccharothrix sp. CB00851. The sequence continues at coordinate 391,449 of NZ_LWLC01000012.1, read as the reverse complement.
GCTGATCGGGCCGAGTGTGGGCAACCTGCTCGTGGTGTTCTGCGTCGGCCTCGGGCTCTACACGGCCATGACGTCGATCGCGCCCGCCGTGATGAGCGAGCTGTTCCCGACGGAGCTGCGGGCCCTGGGCATCGGCTCCTGGTACAACCTGACCGTGGCGCTGTTCGGCGGCACGGCGCCGCTGGTGATCCAGTGGCTGCCGGGCAGCACGTTCTTCTTCTACGTCGCGGCGGGCGCGGCCATCGCGTTCGTCGTGATCCTCACGATGCCCGAGACGAAGGGCCAGACCCTCCGGTAGCGGCTCACGACCTGGCGGTCAGCCGCGCCGCCGGCTCGCCGCCGAGGTCGTGCAGGTCGGTCAGCAGCGTGGCGCGCCGGGCGGGTGGCAGCCCGGCCAGGAAGTCGTCCTCCATGCGCCGGATCTCGGCGCGGGCGGCGCGCAACCGCTTGCGCCCCTCCGCGGTCGGCTCGATGATCCTTGCCCGCCGGTCGTCCGGGTCGGGTCGCCGGGAAACCAGCCCTTCGGCTTCCAGGCCGTCGATGATGCCGACCATCTTGGTCTTGTCCACGTCGACCGCCCTGGCCAGCGCCAACTGGGTCGGCGCGGGGCCGTGGGACAGCTCGGTGAGCACCACGTAGGCCCACATGCCCAGCCCGTGCCGCTCCAGCAGCGGCAGCTCCGCGGCGACGAGGGCCTTGGTCAGCCGGTGCAGCAGCGCGGCGAGGTCCTGCCGTTCCTCCTCGACCATGCCGTGATGATATCCACTACAGATCGTCTTGGTTTACAACTATCTTGAATCGAGACGACTTGAGGAGTGGACGTGCGCAGGAGCAAGTGGATCACCGGCCCGGAAGCGGACTTCGCCGGAGAGGTGCTGGTCAGCGTTACCGAGTTCACCCTCGCAGGCCTCCGGCACACGCCCGGCGCCTACCGGGCGGGCATCGCGCTGAGCCGCGAGTGGCCGCGGTTGACCGGCGCGGTGGGCCTGTGGCTGTGGGCCGAACCGCTGCACAAGCGCATGGGCTCGGTCTCGGTGTGGCGGGACCGCACGGGCCTGCGGGGCTTCGTCGGCCTGCCCGCGCACGTCGCGATCATGCGGAAGTACCGGGATCTCGGCACGACCCGCGCCACCACGTGGCACACCGAGGACGTCGACCCGCACCTCATCTGGCGCACGGCGGGCCGGTGGCTGCGCAACCGGTCCTGAAGCTCAGGCGCGCAACGGCACCAGGTCGTCGGCGTGCACGACCTCCCGTCGCTGCTCGGCCGGGAGGTCACCGGTCTTGCGGCCGATCAGCGCGGGCAGCTCGGCGGCGTCGAAACCGACCACGCCACGGGCCACCACGTGACCGGACAGGTTGACCAGCTCGACCACGTCACCGGCCTCGAATGCGCCCTCGACCCCGGTGATGCCCGCCGCCAGCAGCGAACGCCGACGGCCGACCACCGCGGCGACCGCGCCGTCGTCCAGCACGAGCCTGCCGGTCGCGTCGGCCGCGTGCCCGAGCCAAAAGCGGCGCGCGGACAGCCTCGGGCCGGTCACCGCGAACGCCGTGCCGACGTCCGCCGTGCTCAACGCCCTTGCCGCGTCCGCCGCACCCGCCAGCAGCACGGGGATGCCCGCCGACGCCGCCAACCGGGCCGCCGTGAGCTTCGACGCCATGCCACCGGTGCCCAGCCCCGACGCGCCGACCGAACCGGCCCGCACGCCGTCCACATCGGACGCACCGGCCACCTCGGTGACGCGCTGCGCGCCCGGCAGGCGCGGATCGCCGTCGTAGAGCGCGTCGACGTCGGAGAGCAGGAACAACGCGTCCGCGCCGACCAGGTGCGCCACCAGGGCGGCCAACCGGTCGTTGTCGCCGAACCGGATCTCCTCGGTGGCCACCGTGTCGTTCTCGTTCACCACCGGCACCGCGCCGAGCGCCAGCAGCCGGGAGAACGTGCGCTGCGCGTTGCGGTAGTGCGACCGCCGCACGACGTCGTCCGCGGTCAGCAGCACCTGCCCGACGGTCAGCGAGAACCGGCCGAACGAGTTCGCGTACGCGTGCGCCAACGCCAACTGCCCGACGCTCGCCGCCGCCTGCTGCGTGGCCAGGTCACGGGGCCGCCGCGACACGCCCAGCGGCGCCAGACCGGCCGCGATCGCACCCGACGACACCAGCACCACCTGGCTGCCCGCCGCGCACCGGGCCGCGACCGCGTCCACCAACGCGTCCAGCCGGGACCGGTCCAGCCCGCCCTCGGCGGTGGTCAACGACGACGACCCGACCTTCACCACGACCCGGGACGCCGCGGCCACAGCCTGCCTGGCCGGCGACGCCGCCACCGAACCGATCACTCTTCGTCGTCCTCTTCGAACTCGTCGTCGCCGTCCTCGTCGTACACACCGGGCAGGCGGCGGGCCTTCTTCGCCGCCAACCGCTCGGCCGCGCCGACCCGGTTGCTCGCCTCCAGCCGCGCGTCCGTGCCGCGACCGCTCATGGTCATCGCGATACCCGACGGCGTGGTCGGCTCCCAGTCGAACACCAGGTTCCCGATGGTGACCTGGCAACCCGGCTCGGCACCCTTCTTGACCAGCGCCTCCTCGACGCCCAGGCGCGCGAGCCGGTCGGCCAGGTAGCCGACGGCCTCGTCGTTGCTGAAGTCGGTCTGCCGGATCCACCGCTCGGGCCGCTCGCCGCGCACGATGAAGCCGCCCTCGGTCTCCGGGTCCTCCACCACGGTGAAGCCCTGGTCGTCGATGGCCCTGGGCCGCAGCACGATCCGGGTCGACTCCTGCTTCGGCCGCGACGCCCGGTACTCCTCGACCACGCGCGCCAACGCGAACGTCAGCTCACGCAGACCCTCGCGGCTGGCCGTGGAGACCTCGAACACCGGCAGGCCACGGGCCTCGATGTCCGGGCGCACCAGCTCGGCCAGCTCGCGCGCCTCCGGAACGTCGATCTTGTTCAAGACCACGACGCGCGGCCGTTCGGCCAGGTCGTCGGCCAGGGAGGGGGTGTACTTCGCCAGCTCCTCCTCCAGCGCGTCGATGTCCGACAGCGGGTCGCGGTCCGGCTCGTAGGTCGCGCAGTCCACGACGTGCACCAGCACCGCGCAGCGCTCGATGTGCCGCAGGAAGTCCAGGCCGAGGCCCTTGCCCTCGGACGCGCCGGGGATCAGGCCGGGCACGTCCGCCATGGTGAAGATCGTCTCGCCGCCGGTGATCACGCCCAGGTTCGGCACCAGTGTGGTGAACGGGTAGTCGGCGATCTTCGGCTTGGCCGCGGACAGCACCGAGATCAGCGACGACTTGCCCGCCGACGGGAAGCCCAGCAGGCCGACGTCGGCAACGGACTTCAGCTCCAGCACGAGGTCGTGCTGCTCCCCCGGTTCACCCAGCAGGGCGAAGCCGGGCGCCTTGCGGGCCTTGGACGCGAGCGAGGCGTTGCCGAGGCCCCCACGGCCGCCCTGGGCGGCGATGAGCCGGGTGCCCTCGCCGACGAGGTCCGCGACGACCTCGCCCTCGGGCGTCATCACGACCGTGCCGTCGGGCACGCGCAGTTCGAGGTCCGCGCCGTTCGCGCCGTCGCGGTTGCCGCCCTGGCCGCCCTTGCCGTTGCCGGCGCTGGCGTTGGGGCGGAAGTGGAAGTCCAGGAGCGTGTGCACCTGCGAGTCGACGACCAGCACGACGTCGCCGCCCTTGCCGCCGTTCCCGCCGTCCGGGCCGCCGAGCGGCTTGAACTTCTCGCGGTGCACGGACGCGACCCCGTTGCCCCCGTCACCTGCGGCGACGTGGATGACGACCCGGTCGACAAAGCGGGACACGGGGATTCCTCTCTAGCAGAAGCAACGAGGGGCGGGAGCCGGAATGCACCGGTCCCGCCCCTCGTCTTGAGGTCGATCCGTCTCGCTCGGAACTGCTTAGGCAGCAGCCTCGACCGGGACGATGTTCACGGTCTTGCGACCGCGCTTGGTGCCGAACTCGACCGCACCGGGCGCCAACGCGAACAGCGTGTCGTCCTTGCCGCGGCCGACGTTGACGCCGGGGTGGAACTTGGTGCCGCGCTGGCGGATCAGGATCTCGCCGGCCTTGACGACCTGACCGCCGAACCGCTTGACCCCGAGGTACTGGGGGTTCGAGTCACGGCCGTTGCGGGAGCTGGATGCACCCTTCTTGTGTGCCATGGCTAGTCAGATCCTCACTTACCGGTGATGCCGGTGACCTCGACGCGGGTCAACTTCTGGCGGTGACCCTGGCGCTTGTGGTAGCCGGTCTTGTTCTTGAACTTGTGGATGCGGATCTTGGGGCCCTTGGTCTGCTCGACGACCTTGCCGGTCACCGAGAACTTCGCCAGGGCGTCCGCCGCGGAGGTGACGTCATCGCCGTCCACAACGAGGAGCGGCGCCGCGAAGGTGATCTCGGTGTCCGGCTCGCCTTCGAGCTTCTCGACCTCGATGACGTCGCCGACAGCCACCTTGTACTGCTTGCCGCCGGTCTTGACGATCGCGTACATCGGGACGGAAGTCTCCTGCTACTCGACGGGACGGGATCGCGCGCGCCTCGGCCGCACTGCTGACGAGCACGCTGGGCTTCACGCGACAGGGCCCACCGGACGGCGGGCCGCGTATCAGGTTACGTGGCGGTGGACGGCGTGGTCAAACCGGGGTCCGTGAACCGGGTTCGCGCTGGTCACCGCCCCGTTCCGGGACGAGGGCCCGGACACCGCCGAACCGCTGCCCAGCGGTGCCGGACAGCGGTTCGACGGTGTGGTGGTGGCTCAGCTCTCCTTGACCCCGTCCAGCGGCGGGCCGGCGGGGCGGGAGGCGGCACGACGGGCCGTGCGGCGACGCGTGGTCACCGCGGGTGTGCTCGGCTCGACGTGGCCGTTGATCGGCTGCTCGGCGACCTGGACCGGGGCGCTCGTCCGGGTGACGGGCGGGACCTCGACCGGGGCCACCTCCACGGGCGGGGTGACGGGCTCGGGGACCATGGCGGGCTTGGTCACCCGCCGGCGGATCCGCCCCGTCTTGACCGGCTCGGCGACGGGCGCCGACGGGGCCTCGACGGGCTCCTCGGCAGCCTGCTCGGCCGCGACGGGGTCGGCTGGCGCGTGAGCGGCCTGCTCGGCGACCGACGGCTCAGGAGCCGGCTGCCGGGCGGCGGGTTGCTCGACCTCGGGCTCCTCCGGCGCGGGCTGCTCCGGCGCCGGCTGTTCGACCACCGGCAGCTCGGATACCGGCGGCTCCACCACGGACTGCTCCGGCGCGAGCTGCTCGGTGGGCTCCGCCGACGGCACGGACTCCTCGTCACCGTGCTTGATCACGGCACCGGCTTCCCGACGGGCGCGGCGGCGTTGGCGGCGGTCGCGCTTCGGGGTCTCCGGCGCGGCCTCCTCCTCCACCACGGCGGCCACGGGCTCGTCCGACGTCGGCTGCTCGGCGACCGCCTCGGGCTCCTCGGTCGGCTCCACGGTCTGCTCGGCCACCGGCTCCGGGACGTCCGCGTGCTTGGCGCGGCGCGACTTGCGGCCACCACCCTGCTGCTGTTGCTGCTGCTGGGACTGACCACCGCCGTTGCCGTTGCCGTGCGCGTGCATCTCGGTCGTCACGACCAGGCCACGCCCGCGGCAGTGCTCGCACGTCGTCGAGAACGCCTCCAGCAGACCGGTGCCGACGCGCTTGCGCGTCATCTGCACCAGGCCCAGCGACGTCACCTCCGCCACCTGGTGGCGGGTGCGGTCGCGGCCGAGGCACTCGGTCAGCCGGCGCAGCACCAGGTCGCGGTTCGACTCCAGCACCATGTCGATGAAGTCGATCACGATGATGCCGCCGATGTCGCGCAACCTGAGCTGGCGGACGATCTCCTCGGCCGCCTCCAGGTTGTTCCGGGTCACCGTCTCTTCGAGGTTTCCACCCGATCCGGTGAACTTGCCGGTGTTGACGTCGATGACCGTCATCGCCTCGGTGCGGTCGATGACCAGGTAGCCGCCCGACGGCAGCCAGACCTTGCGGTCCAGCGCCTTGAGCAGCTGCTCGTCGATGCGGTACTCGGTGAACGCGTCGCTGTTGCCGACGTGCTTGCGCAGCCGTTCCTGCAGGTCCGGCGCGACGTGCCGGACGTAGCCGTCGATGGTCTCCCACGCGTCCGAGCCTTGGACGACGAGCGCGGCGAAGTCCTCGGTGAACAGGTCGCGCACGACCTTGACCAGCAGGTCCGGCTCTTCGTACAGCAGCTGCGGCGCCTGGGCCTTGGGCGTGTCGGCCTTGTCCTTGATGACCTGCCACTGCGCCTGCAGGCGGGTCACGTCGCGGGCCAGCTCCTCCTCGGCGATGCCCTCCGAGGCGGTGCGGATGATGACGCCCGCGTCCTCGGGGACGACGCGCTTGAGGATGTCCTTGAGGCGCTTGCGCTCGTTGTCGGGCAGCTTGCGGCTGATGCCGGTGGCGCCGCCACCGGGCACGTACACCAGGAAGCGACCCGGCAGGCTGATCTGCGTGGTCAGCCGGGCACCCTTGTGGCCGACCGGGTCCTTGGTGACCTGCACGAGCACGCTGTCACCGGTCGACAGGGCCTGCTCGATCTTGCGGGCCTTGCCCTCCAGGCCGGCCGCGTCCCAGTCGACCTCGCCCGCGTACAGCACCGCGTTGCGGCCGCGGCCGATGTCGATGAACGCCGCCTCCATCGAGGGCAGCACGTTCTGCACCCGGCCGAGGTAGACGTTGCCGACCAGCGAACCGCTGCCCGACGAGGTCACGAAGTGCTCCACCAGGACGCCGTCCTCCAGCACGCCGATCTGCGTGCGGTCGCCGCGCTCGCGCACCACCATCGTGCGCTCCACGGCCTCGCGGCGGGCCAGGAACTCGGCCTCGGACAGCACCGGGGCACGGCGGCGACCGGCCTCGCGGCCGTCACGGCGGCGCTGGCGCTTGGCCTCCAGCCGGGTGGACCCGCGGACGCTGCGCACCTCGCTCTGCGCGGCCTCGGAGTCGGCCTTGTCGTCACGGGCGTCGCGGGCGGGTTCACGGACGTGGACGACCGTGTTCGGCGGGTCGTCCTCGCTCGGCGCGGCGGCCTCTTCGTCGGCGCCGGTCTTGCGGCGACGGCGACGCCGACGGCGGCGGCTGCCCGAGCCCTCCTCATCGGCCGACGCCTCCTCGGGGGTCTCGGCCTCAACCTCGGCGGCTTCGGCCTGCTCCTCGCCCTGCTCGTCGTCGCCGTTGTCCTCGACGCCCTTGCCGCGGCCGCGGCCACGCCGGCCACGACGGCGGCGGCGGCGGCCTTCGCCCTCGTCGCCGGCGTCGTCGGCGGCTGCGTGCTCGTCGGCCTCGTCCTCGGTGTCGTCGAGGTCGTCGTCCCGGCCCACCGGGACTTCCTTGACCGCCGGGGGCTTGGCCACCGGGGTCGGCGGCAGGAACACCGCGGACGGTGGCGCGAACAGCGGCACCAGCGGCGCGACCTCGCGGGCCACCACCACCGGTTCCTCGGTCTGCTCGTCCACCTCGCCGGTGACGATGTCGTCCCAGCCCAGCAGGCTCTCGGCGACCTTGAGCGCGAGATCGCGGCTCACGCTCGACTGAACGCCCTTGACCGGCTCACCCAGGTCGGCGAGGGCGGCCACCACGTCCTTGCTGCTCGCGCCGAGCAGCTTGGCCAGCGCGTGCACCCGCAGCTTGGCGGGCAGATCCGCCAGGTCCGGGTGTGCGGGTGTGGCGTTACCCCCGCCGGCGGCGCCGGCAGGCTTTTCCGTGTTCGACAATGCAGCTCCTCCGCCCCCGGGCGCGTCCCAACCGACGCGGCCGCGCAGGGGCCTCTCTTGTCCACTCACCGCCGCGGCTGGCGGCGGGAATCCTTGCCTCGCGCTGTGGCGCCCACCCGTGGGGGCACGCGGCACAGCAGGTCCTATAACTCTGTCGACGACGCCGTCAGCGCCGCACCGATCACCGCCCGGTCAGACCTCCGCCGCCCTGTCCAGGGCAAGCGGGTCGACCAGGCCGCCTTCATCGTCCAGCCGCCCCTGCGCCATCCGGGTCGCCTTCGCGGGGACCGGCGGAACCAGGTCGGCGACGACTCGGAGCGCACTCAGCACGTCGTCGGGCCTCACGGTAGGGGTTGTCTGCCGTACGACCGTCATGAGTATCCCACACGGCTGTGACAAATCTCGTGCATCGTGTCCGGCGTCGCTCGAATGCACGCCCGCCGACGCCTCCACCTCGGCCGATACGATCGCCGGCCGCACGTCCACGATCTTCTTGCCGTCCTTGGTCAGCCTCTCGACCTGCACGGACCCCGAAGCCATCAACGCCGTCACGGCTTCGGTCAGCTCTTCGGGCGACACGCCGGGCAGCTCCACCCGCCACGCGCTGGCCTCGATCCGCTCGGGCAGCGTGCCGCCGGCCGACTGGACGACCTCCAGCACGTCGAGCCCGGGCGGCAGCACGGCGTCCAAGGCGGTCCGCAGCGCGTCCGGGTCGACCCGGTCGACGACGGACACCTCGACGTACTCGGCCTCGCTCGCCACGCCGGTGGGCGCCGCGCCGACCCATGACACCTTCGGGTGAGGGCTGAAGCCCTGGGAATAGGCCATGGGGACGCCTGCCCGCCGCAGCGCGCGCTCGAACGTGCGCGCGATGTCACGGTGTGACGTGAACCGCAGCCGACCGCGTTTGGCGTAGCGCAGTCGAAGCTTCTGCACAGGTGCGGCCGACGGGTTGGGCTGCTGCTGGCGGCTCAGAGCTACTCCCCTTGGGTGCCGGGTGGGCCGCGACGGGGTTTCGCACCCCAACGGTCCACGCTCCTACTCCACGAGGACGGTACCTTGGACCTGTTCGGCACCGTTGCGCTTGTCTGCTCCGCCCCGGCTGGCTACGGTCCGGCAGCAGCAGTCCGATCGACGGTTCGCCCCGACGTCGGACCGACGGCTCCCCCGTCACCGGTCCAGCCCTGGAGGTCCCCCGTGCCTCTGCACCGCCGCGTCCAAGCGGCCGCGGTCAGCGCGGCCCTGCTCGCGACCGGCTGCTTCTCGGTGACCGCGTCAGCGGCCGAACCCGAGGAGCCGGTACCCGCGGTGAACTGCGTCCAACCCGGTCCGACGCTGCGCTACCTGGTCGTGTTCGACCCGGGTACGAGCGTGCCGCTGGCCGAGGCGCAGATCGCCGCCGCGTGCGGCACCACCGCCCACTACTACCCGCAGATCGCGGTGGCCGTTGCCGTGTCGCCGGATCCCCGGTTCGGGCGGCACATCGGCGCGCACCGGGCGTACAGCGCCCAGGCCGACGGCCTGTCGAAGCGCAACGGCGCACCTGCCCGGCAGAAGAAGAAGGACGACGAGACGGCCGGGGCGCGCGCTTCGGCCGGCGCGGTGGACCGCACGGCCGAGCAGTGGGACATGGACCTGATCCGGGCGGCCGAGGCGCACGCGGTGAGCAAGGGCAGCCGGGACGTGGTGGTGGGCGTGCTCGACTCGGGCATCGACCCGGCGCACCCGGACCTGGTCGGCGCGCTGGACCCGGCGCTGTCGGCCGGCTGCACGACCGGCGTGGCCGACCCGTCTCCCGCCGCGTGGGCACCGACGACGTCCGGGCACGGCACGCACGTGGCGGGCACGATCGCGGCGGCCGACGACGGCCTCGGCACCACGGGCGTGGCGCCGGGCGTGCGGATCGCGTCGGTGAAGGTCGTGGACGACGCCGGGTTCATCTACCCCGAGTACGCGGTGTGCGGGTTCATGTGGGCCGCCGAACGGGGCATGACCATCACCAACAACAGCTACTTCATCGACCCGTGGGTGTTCACCTGCCAGGACGAGCAGGGCCAGTCCGTGGTGTACGAGGCGGTGCGGCGGGCGGTCGAGCACGCGTCCGGGCGCGGTGTGCTGGCGGTGGCGGCGGCGGGCAACACGGCGGCCGACCTGACCAAGCCCGGCCGGGACGCGCTGAGCCCGACCAACGCCGCGCCGGAGGACGTCAAGCCGCGGCCGGTGGACAACACGTGCCTGGTGCTGCCGGCGCAGCTGCGCAACGTGGTGGCGGTGTCGTCGGTGGGCGCGGACAAGGTGAAAGCCGGGTACAGCTCGTACGGGCTGGGCGCGGTGGACGTGGCCGCGCCGGGCGGTGACCGCAGGCAGGCGCCGGACGACGGGCGCAGCGGCTGCGTGCTGTCGACCGTGCCCTCGGCCGGGTACGACTACTCGTGCGGCACGTCGATGGCCGCGCCGCACGTGTCGGGGGTGGCGGCGCTGCTGGCGTCCACGCACCCCGAGGCCAGCGCGTTCGACCTGTCGAAGATGCTCAACTCGCAGGCGGAGACGCTGCCGTGCCCGGCGGACTACGACCTCAACGGCACGGGCGCGCAGGACGCGTTCTGCACGGGCCACTCGGAGTACAACGGCTTCTACGGCCACGGCCTGGTCGACGCGCTGGCCGCGGTCCAGGAGTAGGTCAGGCCGAGCACTGGTCCTGGTGGCGGCGCAACGCGCCCGCGAGGTCGGCGCGGCCGGCGATGCCGAGCTTGCGGTAGGCGCCGGACAGGTGCAGCTCGACCGTGCGGCGGGTGAGGAACAGGGCTTCGGTGATCTGCCGGTTGGTCAGGCCCTGCGCGGCCATGCCGGCGACCCGGGCCTCCTGCTTGGTCAACCCGTGCACCGTGCCGTGCGCGGTGGCCGGCTCGCACGCGCGCAGTTCCTCGGCGGCACGGCGGATCAGCGGCTTGGACTCGCAGCGGGCGCTGAGCTCGACGGCCTGCCGCAGGTGCGGGATGGCGCGTTCGGCGTGACCGCGGCGGCGCAGCCGGGCGCCCAGTTCCAGCAACGCCTCGGCGTGCAGCAGGCGGGCCACCGACCCGGTCAGGTACTCCACCGCCTTGAGCAACGCGCGGGTCGCGGCTTCGTCGTCGGTGGTGAGGCCGACGGAGACCAGCGCGGTGCCCATGGCCCTCGGCGTGCCCCAGCGCTTGGCGCGGGCGAGGTCCTCGGCGGCCAGGTGGGCGGCGGCGTCCCGACGTCCCAGCGCGAGGTGCGCCCGCACCGCCAGTGACCGCCACGGCAGGATCGCCGGACTGTCTATTGTGGACGCGGTGAGCCTGCGCCCGCACTCGAGCAGGTCCGCCAGGGCGTCGGCGTGGTCGTCGGTGGCGAGCTTGAGCTTGCCCCGCGCGAACAGCGTCACGTTGTGCTGGAACAGCTCGGGCAGCTCGTCGGCGAAACCGTGCCGCGCCAGCAGGTCCCGCGCCTCGTCGAACCGGCCGAGGTCGACCAGCACCTCCGCCAGCCGGGCCGCGCACAGGATCGCCATGGGGCACACCGCGACCGCACCGAGTTCGTCGAACAGCCGCAGCTGCCACTTGAGGAAGGTCTTGGCGCGCACCAGGTCGCCGCGAGCGAGGAAGTCCATGCCGTGCGCCATCGACACGACCGTGCCCTTGCGCAGGTGGTAGGCGAAGCCGAGGGGGTAGTCGTCGCGGAACACATGCAGCCGCACCAAGCCGTCGATGAGCCGCAGCGCGCGCCGTGGCTCGACGTCCGTCATCGCGGCGAGCCGGTCCACCGTCGCGTCCTCCCCCAGCACGGCCGCGGCACGCACCACCTCCGCCGCGCCCTCGTGACGGCGCAGCCGCGCGCGCAGCGCGGCACCGATCTCCGCCGACCCGAGCGCGTGCACCTCGGCCGCGGTGACGCCAGGGCGCAGCTGATCGGCCAACGCCCGGAGCAGCTTCGGGTTGCCCCTGGTCACCTCGCGGCAGGCCGCCGCAGACACATCCCCCACCAAGGCGGCCACCGCGTCCACGTCCAAGCCGGTCAGCTCGACGTGCTCGTGGTGCGCGCCGAGGAGTTCGGGCAACGTCACCTCGCCGACCGGTGCCTGGCCGGTGGTGGCGGTCAGCACCACGGCCAGCGGCTGGTCGGCGACCCGGCGCAGCGCGTAGGCCAGGCAGCGCAGGGACCAGCTGTCCGACAGCTCCACGTCGTCCACGGCCAGCAGCAGCGGTCCCCGCCCCAGTGCGTCCCGGACCACGCGGTGGAACCGGTCCAGCGAGTCGGCCGCGCCGTCGCGCAGGCCCTCGGCCAGCCTGGTGATCACGCCGCCGCGCAGGTCGCTCTCCAGCCGCGCACCGATCGCGGTCGCCACCCGGAAGCCGAGGGCGCGGGCGTCGTCGGCGATCGCGGTCAGCAGGGCCGACTTGCCGATCCCGATCTCCCCGGTGACCAGGAGGGTCGTCGTCCGGCCGGCGAGCACGCCGTGCAGCAGCGCGCGAGCGGCGCGCGGTTCGCGGTCCCGACCGGGTAGTGGCGGACTCGATGCGGTCACCGGGAAGCTCCGATCTGCTGCGGCGCGGCCGTGCGGTGGATCGGAACCACCACGGTAGGACACCTGTCGAGCACCTTCGGTACCGAAGGATCACGCGCGGGATCGCGGAATTTTCTTCGGTACCCACCGTAGAGACACCACGCCGGAGTTCGGCGAGAATCGAGGTCCGACTTTCGCGAGCCGATTCGACCGGCCCGCGAACAACAGGCACGCGATCGATCGCCTATTTCTTCCGGTCGATCGGCGAAAGCCTTTCTCAGTGCCACTCCCGCACCGCGCGGCGGAGGATTTTCATCGCGGTGTAGACCCGCGACTTCACGGTGCCCTCCGGAATGCCGAGCACCGCCGCCGCCTCACGCACCGTGCGACCGCGCACGTAGGTCTCGCAGATCGCGGCGCGGTGCTCCTCGCCGAGCCTGCCGATCACGTCGTTGATCGCCATCAGGGACAGCCGCTGCTCGGCTGCGCTACGCCCGCAACCCCGACGCCGACCAGGCGCCGCAGGTGCGTGCCGCGGCACGGGCAGGCCCGATGCGCGCGATCCTGGTCGACGCCGCGCGAGCCCGCCCGTGAGCGGTCAGCCCTTGGTCAACGCCGGGTTGCGCACCGGGGAGCCCTTGCCGACCGGCGAGATCGGCAGCAGCGTCCGACCGGTGGGCCCGACCTCGATGTCGGTGCCCATGGCCGGGCACACACCGCAGTCGAAGCACGGCGTCCAGCGGCAGTCGTCCTGCTCGCGCTCGTCCAGCGCGTCCTGCCAGTCCGCCCAGAGCCATTCCTTGTCCAGACCCGAGTCCAGGTGGTCCCAGGGCAGGACTTCCAGCTCCTCGCGCTCCCGCGTGGTGAACCAGGCCAGGTCCACGCCCAACGGGGTCAACTCGGCCTCGGCGGCCCGCACCCAGCGGTCGTAGGAGAAGTGCTCGGACCAGCCGTCGAACCGGCCGCCCTCGCGCCACACCCGCTCGATCACCAGGCCGATGCGCCGGTCGCCGCGCGAGAGCAGGCCTTCGATCAGCGACGGCTTGCCGTCGTGGTAGCGCATGCCGATGTTGCGGCCCAGCGCGCGGTCCGAGTTCACCGCGTCACGCAGCTTCTTCAGCCGGTCGTCCACCGTGTCCGGGTCGCACTGGGCGGCCCACTGGAACGGGGTGTGCGGCTTGGGCACGAACCCGCCGATGGAGATCGTGCAGCGGATGTCCTTGCGGCCGGAGACCTCGCGGCCGGCGCGGATGACGTTCTTGGCCATCTCCGCGATCTGCAGCACGTCGTCGTCGGTCTCGGTGGGCAGGCCGCACATGAAGTACAGCTTCACCTGCCGCCAGCCCGCGCTGAACGCCGCGCTGACCGTGCGGATGAGGTCTTCCTCCGACACCATCTTGTTGATCACGCGCCGGAGGCGTTCACTGCCGCCCTCCGGGGCGAACGTGAGGCCCGAGCGGCGGCCGTTGCGGGACAGCTCGTTGGCCAGGTCGATGTTGAACGCGTCCACCCGGGTCGACGGCAGCGACAGGCTCGTGTTCGTGCCCTCGTAGCGGTCGGCGAGGCCCTTGGTGATCTCGGCGATCTCCGAGTGGTCCGCGCTGGACAGCGACAGCAGGCCGACCTCCTCGAACCCGGTCGCCTCCAGGCCGCGCTGCACCATCGCACCGATGCCCTCGATGGACCGCTCGCGCACCGGCCGGGTGATCATGCCCGCCTGGCAGAACCGGCAGCCGCGCGTGCAGCCGCGGAAGATCTCCACGCTCATCCGCTCGTGCACGCTCTCCGCGAGCGGCACCAGCGGCTGCTTCGGGTACGGCCACGCGTCGAGGTCCATCGTGGTCCGCTTGAACACTCGGTACGGCACGCGTTCGCGGTTGGGCACCACGCGCTGGATGCGCCCGTCGGGCAGGTACTCGACGTCGTAGAACCGGGGCACGTAGATGCCGCCGGTCTCGGCCAGCCTGGTCAGGATCTCGTCCCGACCGCCGGGACGGCCCTCGGCCTTCCACGCGCGGACGATGTCGGTGATCTCCAGGACGGCTTCCTCGCCGTCACCGAGCACGGCCGCGTCGATGAACGGCGAGATCGGCTCCGGGTTGAACGCCGCGTGCCCGCCCGCCACCACGATCGGGTGGTCCTCGGTGCGGTCGGCGGCGTGCAGCGGGATGCCGGCCAGGTCCAGCGCGTTGAGCAGGTTCGTGTAGCCCAGCTCGGTCGCGAAGCTGACCCCGAGCAGGTCGAACGCGCCGACGGGCCGGTGGCCGTCCACGGTGAACTGCGGCACGCCGTGCTCGCGCATCAGCTTCTCGAGGTCGGGCCACACCGCGTAGGTCCGCTCGGCCAGCACGTCCGGCTGCTCGTTGAGGACTTCGTAGAGGATCATGACGCCCTGGTTGGGCAGCCCCACCTCGTAGGCGTCCGGGTACATCAGCGCCCACCGCACCGCGGCGGCGTCCCAGTCCTTCACGGTGGCGTTGAGTTCTCCGCCGACGTACTGCACCGGCTTGGACACCCTCGGCAGCAGGGATTCCAGGGCGGGGAAGACCGACTCGACACTCACACGACCAGGGTAACGGCAGCGGCGACGCGCATCAGAACAGCGGTCCGGTGACGGTGAGGCCCAGTTCGGAGCCAGGGCCCGCGTACACGCCGAAGAACATGAGCACGCCGCTGGCGAACGTGGCGGCTTTCGCCGAGGGGACGCCCTTGGACGCGGCATAGCCCGCCATGGCCGCGGTCTGCGTGAGGTGGCCCATCGCCGAGCCGAAGAACAGGAACACGAACAGGATGCGGCCGATGAGTGCGATGACGTCCATGACGACCTCCCATACACGGGGTTCGTCCAGTGTTGGGCAGGTCAGGTCAGCAGCAACTTGCCCAGCCTGCGTGCGGCGACAACCACTCCGACGGCTGCCATCACGACGAAGTACGCGACGTTCACCAACGCGCCCCAGCCGACATAACCCGTGGTCAGCGCCCTCATCAGCTCGATGGCGTGGTAGAGCGGCGTGCACTGCACCACGGTCTGCAGCCAGCCCGGGTAGACCGACAGCGGGTAGAACGTGGTCGAGAACAGGAACAGCGGCATCACGGCCAGCTGCACCAGGTCGAAGTCCTGCCACGAGCGCATGAACGTGGCCGCGGCCATGCCGACCGCCGCGAACGCCAGCGCGACGAGCAGGCACGCGGGCAGCGCCAGCAGCGCCCACGGCGAGCTGACCAGCCCGAACCCGAGCATGACCACGATGAACCCGGCCGAGTACAGGCCGCCGCGGATCAGGCACCACGCGGCTTCGCCGAGGGCGATGTCGACCGGGCCGAGCGGGGTGGCCAGCACGGCGTCGTAGGTCTTGGCGTACTTGAACTTGAAGAACAGGTTGAACGTGGCCTCGAACACCGCGCCGTTCATCGCCGAGGCGGCCAGCAGGGCGGGCGCGACGAACTCGGCGTACGGCATCGGCCCGCCGGGGCCCGCGACCGTGGTGACCAGCTGCCCCAGGCCGTAGCCGAGGGAGAACAGGAAGAACAGCGGCTCGAAGAACCCGGACAGCACCGACATCCAGCCGCGCGTGCTGACCAGGTACGAGCGTTCGACCAGGACGTGGGCGCGGCCCGCGTACAGGCCCGGCGGGACGATCCGGAGCAGCAGACCGGTACGGCCGCGTGGCGCGGCGGGCGGGCTCGGCGCGGGCACGTCGGCGGTGGAGGTCTCGTTGGTCATACGGCCAGCCTCCGGCGGAAGTAGCGGCGGCCCAGGACCACGCCGAGCGCGACCAGGGCGGACAGGTAGGCGACGTGGCCCAGCGCGGGCAGCAGGCGCAGGGTGCCGAACGTCGCGCCGCGGGCCAGCTCGATGCCGTGCCAGACGGGGGTCAGCCAGGCCAGCGGGTGGATCCAGTCCGGCAGCTGGCTCAGCGGGAAGAAACCGCCGGTGAACAGCGTCATCGGCATCACCAGGAAGCGGAAGATCGCGTTGAACGAGTCCGGTTTCTCGCGGGTGGCGGTGTAGGCGACCGCGGGCGCGCTGAACGCCATGCCCGCCAGCGCCGCGAACGGCACCGCCAGCACCGCCGACGGGCTGTTGATCGCGCCCAGCGCGACCGCGATGAGCAGGAACACGGCGGTGCCCGCCACCAGGCGCAGCGCGATCCACAGCAGCTGGCCGTGCAGCACCTGCGCGGGCGTGATCGGGGTGGCCGCCGCAGCCAGGTACGTGCGCTGCCACTTGAACGCCGAGAACACCGCCCACGTCGACTCGAACACGGCGTTCTGCACGGCGGTGATGACCAGGAGCGCCGGAGCCAGGTACACCAGGTAGGGGTGGCCGCCGGTGGCCTCGCCCTCCCGCACCTGCGAGCCGAAGCCGACGCCCATGGCCAGCAGGAACAGCACCGGCTGCAGGAAGTTCGAGATCACCGTGGCCCGCCAGTTGCGGCGGTACCAGGTCCAGTGGTGCTCCACCGCGAGCAGCGGGGCGCGCCACGGGCTGACGACGTGCGTGCTCATCTCAGTCCACCAACGTCCGACCGGTCAGGCGGAGGAACACGTCCTCCAGCGTGCTGCGGCGCACCAGGCTGGACACCGGCCGCACGCCCCGCGCGTGCGCCGCGGCCAGCGCCGCCTCGCCGTCGGAGGTGTAGAGCAGCACCCGGTCGGGCAGCACCTCGATCCGTTCGGCCAGGTCACGCACCTCGTCACCGCTCTGCTCGCCCGGCGGGAAGCGCAGCTCCAGAACCTCTTTCGTGGAGTAGCGGCGGATCAGCTCGCCCGGCGAGCCCTCGGCCGCGATCCGACCGCCGTCCATCACCACCAGCCGGTCGCACAGCTGCTCGGCCTCGTCCATGTAGTGCGTGGTGATGATGAGCGTGACGCCGGACTGCTTGAGCCGGAACAGCCGGTCCCACAGCAGGTGGCGGGCCTGCGGGTCCAGGCCCGTGGTCGGCTCGTCGAGCAGCAGCAGGTCCGGGTCGTTGACCAGGGAGCGGGCGATGGTGAGCCGCCGCTTCATGCCGCCCGACAGCGGCTCCACCTCGGCGTCGGCCCGGTCGCCGAGCTGGGCGAACTCCATCAGCTCCGTCGCCTTGGCCCGCACCGCGGACCGGGACAGGCCGAAGTAGCGGCCGTAGACCTGCAGGTTCTGCCGGACGGTCAGCTCGGTGTCGAGGTTGTCCTGCTGCGGCACCACGCCGATGCGGGCACGGATGCGCGGGCCGTCGGTGTCCGGGTCCAGGCCGAGCACGCGCAGCTCGCCGCCGGTGCGCGGTGACACGCACGACACCATCCGCATGGTCGACGACTTGCCCGCGCCGTTGGGCCCGAGGAAGCCGAACGCCTCGCCCCGGCTCACCTCGACGTCGATGCCCCGGACGGCTTCGAAGGAGCCGAAGTGCTTGGTCAGGCCCTTGGCGTTGACGAGCGTGGTGGTCACGTTCGTCACGGTAGCCGCGGGGTCCGACATTCCCGGAACCGTTTTAGGGTGGCGCCGTGGAGATCGACCTCGAGTGGCCGGTGCGGGCCGACGAACGACTTCGGACCGAAGTGCACGAGGTGCTGCACGCCGTGGTGGCCGCCGGCGGTGCCATCGGCTGGCAGTCGCCGCCGGGGCGCGCGGAGACGGACGCGTGGCTGGACGGCGTGCTCGCGTCGCCTTCGGACGGTGCGCTCGTCGTCGCGCGGGTGGACGGTGTGCTGCGCGGCACGGCGACGTGGAAGCGGTCGGAGAGCGAGGTGTTCGAGCACATGGCCGAGGTGCGGCGGGTCACCGCGCACCCTGCGGCACGGGGGCTCGGGCTCGGCGCGCGGCTGCTGGGCGCGGTGATCGAGCACGCCCGCGCGGCCGGGCTGGAGATGCTGACGCTGGGCGTGCGCGGCAACAACCACGGCGCGATCCAGCTGTACGAGAGCCTGGGCTTCCGCGAGTGGGGCCGCCTGCCGAACGTGATCGCGGTGGGCGACGTCCGGTTCGACGACGTCCGCATGTACCTGCCCCTCGGCCACCGGCCCGGCGTCATCCTGCACGGCTCGGCGGCGGGCGGCCTGGGCTCGTCCCCGGTGCGCGCTTCGGTCGGCGGATAGCGCGACGGCCCGGACCGCGTGGCGATCCGGGCCGTTCAGGTCAACGGCTCAGAGGTTCGGGAACCAGAGCTTGATCTCGCGCTCGGCCGACTCCGGCGAGTCCGAGCCGTGGACCAGGTTGAACTGGACCTCCAGGCCGAAGTCACCGCGGATCGTGCCGGGGGTGGCCTTCTCGACCGGGTCGGTGCCGCCGGCCAGCTGGCGGAACGCCGAGATGGCCCGCGAGCCCTCCACGACCAGCGCCACCAGCGGACCGCCGGTGATGAACTCGACCAGGTCGTTGTAGAACGGCTTGCCGTCGTGCTCGGCGTAGTGCTGCTCGGCGGTCGCGCGGTCGACGACGCGCAGTTCGAGCGCGGCCAGCTTCAGGCCCTTGCGCTCGATGCGGGAGATGACCTCGCCGACCAGGCCACGGCTGACGCCGTCGGGCTTGACCAGGACCAGGGTGCGCTCGCTCACGGCGGTCAGTACTCCTTCGTACGGGATTGTGCAACTCGGACCAGGGTAGCCGGAGCTGCGACACCGCCTGCCCGTGACCACCGGCAAGCCACCACCGGCGCGGAGCGAAGTTCCGCGACCTGCGCGCCGGTGGTGGGCCGGGTTGGTCGTCAGCGGGTCAGGACGACCACCGAGCGGGCCGGGATGGTGACCGAGCCGTTGGCGATGGTGGCCTTGTCGCTGGTCAGTGCGTGGTTCTGCCAGGTGCCGGTGACCGTGACGGACTTCGTGGTCGGGTACGGGTTGATCAGTACCAGGATGCCGTTCAGGGTCGGGTCGATGTCCGGGCCGACGGTGTCGTCCAGGAGGGCGGCGACGATGCCCGGTTCGGTGGTCGGGAAGGACAGCTTCTGCTGGACGAGTGCCGCGTCGTTCAGCGTGAACAGCGGGGACGACCTGCGGATCCGGAGCAGTTCCAACGTGTTGTCCACGGCGGCGCGCATGTCGGCCGACGACGGCTTCAGGGCACTGTTGGCCAACAAGGGTGCGGCGTAGGGCCACTTGTCCTCGTTGTCCGCGGCCGGCGGCAGGCCGCGGGCGAAGCCGTTGTCCTGCAGGGACGGGTCGTAGCGGTTGAACCAGTCGCCCGAGTCGTAGCTGTTGCGGTCCAACGACTTCGAGCGCAGGAACTCCGCGCCCGCGTGCAGGAACGGCTGGCCTTGACCCAGCAAAACGGGTGCGAGGGCGACCTTCTGCATCCGCACGCGGTCCGCCATCGACGTGCCGACGGGCAGCTTGTAGGTCTGCGAGTCGAACAACGTCTCGTTGTCGTGCGCGTCGACGTACGTGATCACGTCGGCGGGCGCGCCCGTGTACCCGGCGGGTGAGCCGTTGTACGTCACGTCACGGCCCGTGATCTCACCGCCGGAGGTGGACTGGAACCGGTACGACGCCATGTTGCCCGCCATGCCCAGCTTCACCAGGTCGGTGTAGTTGGCCAGCCGCGCGGCCACGTCGCCGTTGGCCGGGGAACCGTTCGGATCGCCCGCCAGGCCGGACGCCAGGCCCTGCACGCGCGGGTCCGCGTCGAACGGCCCACCGCCCCGCACCGCGTCGCGCAGCCGGTCGCTGAACGTGCCGATGCCGGTACCGGCCATGTTCGCCTGGGTGGCCTGCTCGAACCGGGCGTTGCCGGCGACCTCGCCGAAGTCCCAGCCCTCGCCGTAGATCCGGATCTTGCGCCCGTCCACGCCGTCGCGCTCCACGGTCAACGCGTCCAGCGCCGCGCGCACGGCCAGGATGTTCGCCTTCGGGTGGTGACCCATCAGGTCGAACCGGAAACCGTCCACCTTGTACAGCCGGGCCCAGCGCACGACCGAGTCCACGACGAGCTTGCCCATCATGGCGTGCTCGGTCGCGGTGTTCGCGCAGCACGTCGAGTTGGCCACCGTGCCGTCGAGGTCGAGCCGCTGGTAGTACCCCGGCACGACCTTGTCCAGCACGGACGTCGGCGCGTCACCGGAGGCGGCGGTGTGGTTGTAGACCACGTCCACCACCACGCGGTTGCCGTTGTCGTGCAACGACTTCACCATCTCGCGGTACTGCTTGGAGCGGACCCACCCGGTCTGCGCGTCGTCCGTGGCGTAGGAGCCCTCGGGCACGTCGTAGTGGTACGGGTCGTAGCCCCAGTTGAAGCCGTCCTTGGCCGCGGCGGCCGAGACGCACTCCTGCTGCGCCGGCGAGTCCGCGGGCAGGGCGGCCAGGTCGCAGGCCGGCTTCTGCTGGTCCGAGCGCTTCTCCGGGATGGTCGCGATGTCGAACGTCGGCAGCAGGTGCACGGTGTCCAAGCCCTCGGCGGCGAGCTGACGCAGGTGCGTCATGCCGACCGACGACGAGTGCGTGAACGCGCGGTACGTGCCGCGGTCGGACTCCGGGACGGACGTGTCGCCGATCGAGAAGTCCCGGACGTGCAGCTCGGTGATGCCGTGCTCGGTCGGGTCGCCGTCCAGCCCGCGGGCGACGTGCCCGGCCCAGTCGGCGGGCATGGTGCGCGCGTCACCGAGGTCGGCGAACTGGGAGTGGGTCGAGTTCACCGCCAGCGCCACCGAGTACGGGTCGGTCACGGTCACCGTGCGCCCGGCGACGGTCACCTCGAACAGGTAGAACTCGTCCCGCCACGCACCGGACGCCGACCACGAACCGGACGCGTCGTCCCGCGCCATGGGTACGACGGTCGCCGTGCCACCTGGCTGGTCGAACACCTGCAGCTTCACCGAGGACGCCGTGGGTGCCCACAGCCGCGCGGTCACCTGGTCGCCCGCGAACGTCGGCCCGTAGGTCAGCGCGGACGCGGCGGCGGCGAACCGGTCGTCCAGCACACCGGCGATCTGCACGCCCGTGCGGTGCCGCAGACCACCACCCGAGTCGACGTGCACGGCGGACAACTTGCCGCGCAACGCCTCGTCCAGCCGTGCGCCGTCACGGACCCGGAACACCGGCTTGCCCCGCAGGTGCGGGAAGCGGTCGGGCACGGCCTCCGACGACGGCTCCAGCCGCAGCACCTTGCCGTCGTACTCCAGCCGGTAGCCGTCGGACGCCACCACCGGCACGTCCCACACCACCAGGTCCTTCGACACCCAGATGGCCTTGGCCTTGGTCAGGTCGTCCTCCACGCCCTCGCCGCCCGACGGCGGCAGCACGTAGGAGATCGAGCCGTCCGGCTTGGTGGAGCCGGACACGTACCAGACCTCGTAGCCGGTACCCGTGACGTCGAGGAACTGGTCCGGCCCCGGGTCCTTCGCGTCACCCTTGTGGATGATGTTGCTCAGCCCGCCCGCGCCCGGCTCCAGCGGCACGGACCAGTACACGCCGAAACCGTCCCGGCCGTCCGGCACGCGCGACTGGTTCCAGCCGGGGCTCGGCTCCAGCGAGCCGGTCCAGTGGTAGAGCGTCCAGTCGGTGTAGTCACCGTCGGGGCGGTTGTAGTGGATCACCGCGCGGTTCTGCGCGGCGGCCAGGCTCGCGTGCACCTTGTCGCCGTTGACCCACGCACGGCCCGCCGTACGACCGGTGGCCTCGACGGTGCCGCTGCGCACCACGGAGAACTCCACCGGCGCGGTCGCCGGGACGGTCGCCACTCCCCCGGTGAACGGGTGGTCGACGCCGCCGGCGCGCACCACGAGCCCCGTGGCGTCACCGGTGTGCGTGATCACGGCCTGTCCGGTCGCGGCGACCTCGCTGGCGTGCACCGCGGTCTGGCCCTGCTTGAGCCACACCTGCGGTGTCGCGCTCGGGTCGATGAACCGGTCGGCGTCGGTGTCCTTCTCGTCGCCCCGGTGGGCGATGATGCCGACCGAGCGCGCACCCGGCTTGAGCTTCACCCACGCGAACCGGCCGTACGGCGTCTCACCCGCGAACGGCAACGGCGCGTCCCACGTCGGCGCGTTCGCGACGTCGCCCCACGCGTGCAGGCCCCAGCCGTCGTAGTCGCCCGCCGGGCGGTTGTAGTGCACCACCAGCCAGTCGGACGTCACGGCGGTCGGCGGTTCGACGGCGGGCGCGGCCACCAGGCCGACCTTCGCGCCGTCCGCGCCCAGCGTGCCCCTGGCGTCCTTGGCGACCACGCGGACCTCGACGTTCTTGCCCGCGGCGGCGCCCGGCAGCCCGGCCAGGTCGGCGAACACCCGGTACGGCGCGGCGTCGTCGGTGCCGAGCACCTGCCAGTCCCGCTCGCCCTCGACCCGGGCGGCGAACGTGGCCTGCGCGTAAGGCGAGGTGACGCCATCCGCCCGCAGTTCGACCCGGTCGTCCAGCACGGTGCCGGTCGTCGGCACGGCCAACGTCGGCGTCGGCGTGGCGGACGGGATGTTGCCGGTGGACTTGAGCACCACGGCGGACAGCGCGGGCACGGTCACGGTGACCTTGCCGTTCACCGGGTTGACCTGGGAGCCCGCCGACGGCCAGATCGGGCGGTAGCCCTTGCCCGCCACGGGGACGTCCACGGTCGCGGGCGCGGTGCCCGCGTTGGCCACGACCACGTGCTCGACCTGCCGGGCGCGGGCCGTGCGGCTGAACGCGATCACGTCACCCTGGACGAGCCGGAGCGCCTGGTTGCCGTCACGCCACACCGGGTCGCGGTCCACGAACTTCGCCAGGTCCTTGAGCTGGCGGTACAGCGGGTGGTCGGTGCGGAAGTTGTCGACCGCGCCGGTGCGGTCGCTGCCGACGAGGTCCTCGGCGGCGTACTCGGGGGTCTTCGAGGCGAACATGTCCTGGCGCGCCAGCTTGTCGCCGCCCGTACCCGCGAAACCCTGCTCGTCGCCGTAGTAGACGACCGGGTTGCCGCGCCACAGGTACATCAGCGCGTTGCCCAGTTCGAGCCGGTCCAGCAGTTCGGCCTCGGAGATGCCCGGACGGCTCTCCCGGATCATCCACGCGATGCGGCCCATGTCGTGGTTGCCGAGGAACGTCGGCAGCGAGGACGCGTTGGAGTCGGCGTCGGTGTACCGGTCGTCGTCCACGAGCACTTCGCCGAGCCGGGCCGCGCCCTGGCCGGACAGGAACCTGGCCGCGCCGCTCTGGAACGGGAAGTCCAGCGTGGCCTGCATCCGGCCGCTGGTGGTGTAGCGGGAGGTGACCGCGGGGTTGGCGTCGAACACCTCGCCGAAGACGAAGAAGTCCTTCTTGCCGCGCATCGCCGCGTACTGCTTCACGTGCGGCGCGAGGGCCTGCCAGAACTCCATGTTGACGTGCTTGACCGTGTCGACCCGGTAGCCGTCGATGCCCAGCGTGTCGATCCAGCTGGTGAAGATCTCCTTCATGCCGTTGACGACCGTGGGGTGCTCGGTCATCAGGTCGTCGAGCCCGAAGAAGTCGCCGTATTCGTTGGACTCGCCGCTGAACGTCGAGTCGCCGCGGTTGTGGTAGAGCTGCGGGTCGTTCAGCCAGGACGGGGTCTTCTCGCCCTTGACCACCGGCGTGTACGGCGCGGTGAGCTTCGGGAAGTCCTCCTGGCCCGCGATCTTCGCGATGTCGACCGGCCTGCCCTGCTCGTCCAGGTAGGGCTGCGCGGCGGTGCCGACGTAGTCGTACCGGCCCTCGGCGTAGTCGATCAGGTCCGCGGTGTGGTTGGCGACGATGTCGAAGAACACCTTGATGCCGCGGCGGTGCGCGTCCTGGATGAGCCGCCGCATGTCGTCGGTCGTGCCGAAGTGCGGGTCGAGCTTGGTGAAGTCGGTCGTCCAGTAGCCGTGGTAGCCGGCCGAGACGTCGTCGCCGGAGCCCTGCACCCAGCGGTTTGCGAACATGGGCGTCATCCAGATCGCGGTGACGCCCAGCTCGTCCAGGTAGCCGATCTTGTCGCGCAGGCCCTTGAGGTCGCCGCCGTGGTAGAAGCCCTTGTCGGCGGGGTCGTAGCCGCTCTTGAGCCGGTCGGTCTCCGCCGTGCCGCCGCGGTCGTTGCGCGAGTCGCCGTTGGCGAACCGGTCGGGCATCACGAAGTAGAACCGCTCACCGGTCAGGTCGGCCCGCAGCGCGTCCTTGGCCAACGCCTTGTCACCGTCCCGGACGCCGGGGGCGATGTCGGTGACGGCACCCACGGCGAGCCGCTGGACTTCGGGCGCGGCGCCGGTGGGTGGTGGTACGAAAGGCACAACGGCCAAGGCGATGAGCGCGGCGACGGCCCGACGCATCAGCGACCTCCTTGTCGCAAATTCTTGCAACCCCGCCCCGGTCGGACGCCGGGACGGGGTGCACGAAACCACGACAAACGAAGGCTGGACAAGAGCCGGACGGCTGCAAGTCCTTGCAACTTCTTACGTCACCGCCGCTCGGGCCGCAGCGTCTTGCTCCACAGCGACGCGCCCTTGATGTCGCGCAGCCACACGGTCAGCTCGCCGTCCCGGGACACCTCGACCTCGCCGAAGTGCTGGAAGCCGTCCAACGGGGTGGTGTTGGCGGTGGGCGGCGCGTTCACGAACACCGCTTCCGGGCCGAACGTGGGGTCCAGGGTGTTCGGGCCGAACGCACCCGCGTTCAGCGGACCCGAGACGAACTCCCAGAACGGGTCGAAGTCCTGGAACGTCGCGCGCTCCGGCGAGTAGTGGTGCGCGGCCGTGTAGTGGACGTCCGCGGTCAGCCACACGGTGTTGCGCACCCGCCGGCGCTTCAGCTCGCCCAGCACCCACGCCAGCTCGTGCTCACGGCCGCCCGGCGCACCCGGCAGGCCGTTGGCGACGCCCTCGATGTCCGTGCCGTCCGGCACGGTCAAGCCGATCGGCAGGTCGGCCGCGATGAACTTCCAGGTGGCCCGGCTGCGGTCCAGGGAGTCCACCAGCCAGCGGGCCTGCGCCTCGCCGAGCACCACGCCCCGACCGTCGCGCGGTGACGTGTTGGCGTCCTTGTACGACCGCATGTCCAGCACGAACACCTCGACGTGGGCGCCGTAGCGGAACTTCCGGTACACCCGGCCGTCCACCGCCTGCCGCGGGTCGATCGGCTGCCACTCGTGGAACGCCTGGAAGGCCCGTGCGGCGAGCACGTCGACGCGCTTCTCGGTGTACGCCGGCGAGGTCAGGATCTCGCCCGGGTACCAGTTGTTGGTCACCTCGTGGTCCCACGACGTGAGTCAGCCAACTACAGTCGACATGGGCCCCGACCAGCGAGGATGCCGATCATGAGCGCACCGACCCCCGCCCGGAAACGCCGCCGGCTCAAGAAGCAGGCAAGCACCCGACCTCCGGTCGTCCCGTTCACTCCGGACAACGATGCCGCACTGTGCTACCTGCGGCAATCACACTTCTCGGACGAGAGCACTTCCACCGAGGTCCAGACGCGGGACACGCACAGGTGGACGAACGCCTACGACGTTCCGATCGCTGAGACCGTGGAAGACCTGCACGTTTCCGGAGACCTGGAACCTTACAAGCGGGATGGGCTCAAGGCGTGGCTGTCCGATGCGCCGCCGAAACCGTGGAAGACGTTGGTTGTCTCCAAGCTTGATCGACTGGTTCGCAACGTGATGGACGCGCTCACCTTGCTTGAATGGCTGAGGGCCAGAGGCAAGCGGCTTGTCAGCATTGCGGAAGGCATCGATTCGAGTAACTCGATGTCCGAGTTCATGATCACTCTGATTGCCGCGTTCGCACGCATGGAGCGCGAACGAATGAGGGAGCGGTTCCGCGATTCGAAAGCGGCCCTCAAGGAAGCCGGCCGCTGGGCAGGGGAAGGCCACATCTACGGCACTATGCCGGTTGAGTTGCCCAAGGGGGGCTGGATCTTGGGACTTGACCCGTACGCAGTCAAAATCCTCCACACTCTTTCCAAGATGGCACGGTCGGGAAAAAGTCTTACCGAGGTGTGCGACTGGCTGACGAAAAATAAAGTCGTAACACCACGGGACAGGCAATTGCAGCTAGGCGCGGAGCGACGTGGCGAGGACCCCGCAACGGTCGAGCTAAAAGAGAAGACGTGGCAATTGACTTCGCTCCGCCGCTTGCTGGTCGACCCCGCGCTAGTAGACTTCGGCATCTTCGAACCCGCCGAACAAGCGGACATATCCGCCCGACTGGAAGAAAAGGCGCGACGGAAGGCACGAGGCAGCAACCAGCCTTACCAATTCTCCGGCGTCCTGGTGTGCCCGGAATGCCTCGAACCCCTGTGGCACCGCATCGCGACCAATACACGCACCCGGAAAGACGGAAGCAAGAGCGAGTACGTATACCGGTACTGGCGTTGCCCATCACGCAAGCACGGCCCGTCCATGCGAGCGGAAGAAATCGAACCGCTGGCCGAACAGGCTTTCTACAAAATCTTTGCGATGGTTCCCGTTCGGGAACGTATCGTTTTGCCGCCTACCACCCATGCCAACGAAATCGCAAAACTGGAGCGTGAACACGGCAAGCTCATGTCCGGGATTGCTCGGTCTGAGTCACCGGAAGCCAGGCGTCGGATCATGGACGACGGGGACAAGATCCTAGCCGATATCGACATGCTTAGGGCACTTCCGGCTGACCCTGGCGGCGTGCAATGGGTTCCTACCGACCGGACTTGGCAGCAAGAGCTAGCGGGAATGTCACCGGAAGATCGACGCCTCAGGTGGCTCGAATTGGGGTTCGCGTTCGCGGTGCAGAAACGGGCCGATGGTACCTGGTCCGCTGGCTGGCGTTTGCCGGATGGCTGGCAGGAAGCAATGCCGGAACTAACCGAATGGCACGACCGGATCAGCGGCACTGGAGAGACGGTAGAGGTTACCGATCTGCTCGACTGGACAACGGTCGGACCTACGGAGTCGAAATACGACGAAAACTGAACTAGGCGACCAACGACAGAGAGCCCCTCCGTAATTTGCGGAGGGGCTCTCTGTCATTAAGTCGGCAGGTTTACTGTCTACGTTGCTGTTTCGGGATCAGCACATCACATACCGCACTGATCCTGGCGGCTAACTGTCGAGTGTCTGCGCCGTCAACGGTGACCCAAAGCGCTCCGTCAGGTCCTGCCGTGAGCGTCGCCGGAATCTGTTGATCACCATCCTCTGTGGACGTTCCGACGGTCATGTCATTCACTGTCCGACCCCGCAGGGAGGGAGCCTCCGACGTGCCGGCCTGACCGGGGAATCCGGCCTGTTGCCGGGCCGTCCAGGAACGGGCCGCCTCGCCTCCCTGCCGGCTGTTCTGGCTGGTCAACAGAGGGACCTTGGTCTAGGGAGGGGGCAGGGAAACGTCCCTGGCTCCCTGGCACCTCCCTTCCGTCCACATAGGTCTCCAGGACATTCTCGTCACGACTGCGACGGGTGATCGCTTCGGCGACGTCCTCAGATCGAACGACCATTGCGCCGTCAGATTTGCGAGGCTGAATTCCGAACCCGAGAAGCGCGGCACGGAGATCACGCGCGGTCCACGGCTCGTATTCTTTCGGGTTGAGCGCAACAAGTCGCGAGAGAACGGTTTGAGTGCGGACACGACTTTCTCCTTGGATCACTGATTGAATGTCATGCAGGTGATCTACCGGCGCGGCATCAAGTCCCTTCAAGTCCGAGCCGGCCGTAATGGGCAGGTTTCCGATATTCGAGATGGCGCGCGTAATGATGGGCGTCACTTCATCGATGCCATCCTCGAACGGCAGGTAAAACGTGCGCACAAGTTCGAACGAGTTGTGCGTGACGCCAACCGCCACACAGGTTCCCCGGTCGGTGTGCATCCTGAGTTCGGTTGCTCGGACGCCGGCCCGGTATTTACCCGAGCCTAACAGTCCATCATTGGCAATGTGGTCGGCGACGGCGAACGCCACGCCAGAGGACACATTGCGCGTAATCTCCTTCGGAATGCTGTCCTTTGTCGGAGACTGGGTGGCCAGCAGAAGAACAATCCCGTACTTACGACCGCGCTTGATCAGCTTGACCGCGAGTTCTTCCGCTCGCTTGCCATACTTTGGGTGCTGGAAGAGTTCGTGACACTCGTCGATTGACAGGATGATCGGGTGTAGACCCAAGCGCGGATTGTCGGCAAGCCTGCGCGATACCTTCGGCGGCCGGCCCGGTTGCTCTCCGAGGATATGGCCACGACGCTCCATTTCACCGAGAAGGTCGTCTAGTGCTCGAACGGCATCGGCGGCAACCGCGTCATCCATTCCCATGCGATACCGAGTTAGACGCGGTGCCAGAGGTTCGAAATCGGGACTTTCACCCATCACGAATGCCCACAGTTCGGCGGTGGGGTCGAGCGCTGCCCCAACCATGAGAACCCGAAGAAGATTGGTCTTTCCTTGTCCGGGCCTGCCGCCGACCAGCCAGTTACTTCCGATCAACGGCGCGTTGATTACCAGTCCGCGTTGCGTCAGACCAAACGGCACACCCTCGAACACGTCGACGGCCCCGTCATGCAACAGCGGCCAATCACCAGCGCCACCGGAAAGCGTGCCTTTGTCGGCAACCCACAGGTCCAGAACTCCGTCTTCCTCGCCCGTGGTGGGCCAGGTCTCCAATGACGCGCGCCCCAGGTTGGCCGCCAACACCTTGCGCCGATCGGACACCATCTCCGCTGTAACTCCGAGCGGCAGGCGGATTTGCGCCTGGGTTCCGTCACCGTCCTTTCGCGCCGCAACCGTATAGACCAGTTCGCCGCCACCTTTGAGGAATGAATTCAGCGGCGCGATTCCCAGGTGCGCAAGCGCCCGGCTAATCATCCGCTCGTCTACCCACGAATCGGAGTCATCGCGATCTGGCCTCGTGAGCCATCCCGCACCCGGTGTGCGGTCACGGCCCTCCCACATGGCCGCCACGACCATCCCGACCACGGTCAGCGGAGGAATCCACGGCCACGCCGCCGACACAGCGGCCGTCAGAGCGTCCCTAACGGCGTAGACGGCCCTGAGCCACCCCGGCATGGCCGACCGGTCCAGAACAGCGTCCACGAGCGCCAGGAGGACCAGCAGCACCGTTACGGCAGCCACACCGACGAGGGTCCGCCGGAGGAAGTTCCCGAACTTCGCCCACCGCGCTTTGGCGTCGGACCTGATCAACTCCTGAGCCGTCCGCCGCGCCTCCACGTCGCCGGCGATCCGGGCCGCACGGGCATCGGCGCGAAGGTCCGCATACGACGCCCACCGCCACGCCTTGGCGATCCAGCGCCCGGCTCCCCGGGTGAGGAACCACGCCAAGCGGACGACATCGCGGGGCGCCGTGCGCGCCCGGTACGCCACCACCGACCGCGCCCGGACTACCGCATCAAGATCAGCGATAGACCGCACCGCGGAATTGACCCTCGATGACGCTTTCCGTTGTGGCACAACAGTTTTACTGTCGACCAACTCTCCATCTAGGACTTGGCGGACGAGTTCTCCCCTGCTTGTTTGACGATCATCGCGGGGAGTCATCGCCGCCGACCTCGCACATGATCGTTAACGGCGGTCACGGTCAGCGCCCGCACCAAGACCCACGATGCGAGCATCGCGGGAACGGCGAGGGCGGCCAACTTCACCCACCCCGACGCGCCAGGGTGCGTCAACGCCAGCCACTGCGCCCCTGAGATGAGCAGAGCGCCGACGACCACCCGACCAGTCAGCGACAGCAGCCGCACGCCGTCCCGGGCCGCCTCGGACGCCTTACGCGCCCTCCTGACCGAAAGTCGCCACGCCACCCAGAGCGCCAAGACAGCAGCCAGGCCGACCAGCACGAGCTCTGGAGACAACTCAGACTCGGTCATGGCTGTTCACCCGCCACGGTGCCGCCGTCGCGGCGTTCCTCCCAGCACTCGTAGACCGCGCGCCGCTCGTCCTCCGGCAGCGGACCCCACACGCCGGCCGTCGCGTGACCACGAGTGCGGAACTCCCACTCCAAGCACTCACGCTGGACAGGGCACGCCGCACACACACGTGCGGCCAACTCCTGATCTGACCGGAAGTCACCCGTCCACTCCGGGTACTCGCCACTGGTCGACAGCCACCCGCACAGGCCCCGATTCCGGACCGCGTGCGCGAGCTGGTCATCCGCCAGCCCCGCGCACTCGTCAAGATCGGCGGCAATCCTCTCGTGGACCTCACTCATCGGTGGCCACCGCCCGCCAGGTCCGCAACAGCGGAGGCAGGAACCCGCAACTCGCCACGCCGCCACACCACGGGCAGCGTGCCGACACGAACCGCGCGGCAGACGGTTGCGACACTGCCGCCAGTCAGCCACGCAACTTGCCTTATAGACAGCAACTCAGTACGCGACGAACGCATGATTGTTATTCCTTACTTGAGGCTTCGGCTCGCTGATTTGCGGGCCGTGCCATCAAGTAGGCCGGAACGTCGCGATGACGACTATGTCGCGCTAGAAGTATGCGTATGCACGAGACAATATATCGCAGGTCAACCGGGGTGCACCCTGGCGCGATATGCTCAGGAAGAATGTTCGCTGGCAGGAATATTCACGGCCAGGATGTTGATCAGCGGACCGTCACTTACCATCGGTTTCAGGTGTCTTGCCCTGCTTAACCTGCTCGAACAGGTCACGGAAGTCGCCGCCGGCGCGCACGCCGTACGTACTCAACTCCGTGTCCAACTCCGATGCGACCATGAGGAGGGATGGACGGCTCTGACGGCCGTGCTGCAATGCTTCCATACCCATCTCGGCAGCGCCGTCCACGTCACCCGCCCTTGCTGCCACAACGGCGAGCGTCAGCTTTGCTTCTGCGCTGCGCATTGGAGCGACAACGAACCCATCGGTGGTGACGCTGCGCCGGATCACTTCCTCGGCATTCCGCTTCGCCAAGTCATCGCGCCCAACGGTCCGGTAGGTGTCCATAGCATAGAAGTCCCACTTCTCAGGATCGACCACGAAATGGTTCTCCGGTCGCTCGGGATATGGCAACTGGCCGAGTAGTTCACTGCCGCGCTCAAGGGCTGTGTACACTTCCTCCGACATCCCCATCCGGGCGTACGCTTTAGCCTGCTGCCCATAAAGCTGCACCGCCACCGACTGGGACGGGGCCGCGATGATTCCGGCTTGTGCAGCCGGAATCACGGCGCGATAGTTTCCCGCCGTGAGGTGGAACCATGCCAGCATTTCATGAGCCCAGCCTACGATTGAAGCGTCGCCGGACTCATTTCCCAGTTCTAGCGCCATTTTGCGAGTCGCTTTGGCCGCGTCCATGTCGCCCAAGTCATTTTCAAGGCAGCCGACCAGCAGTGCGAGCAAGCCAGCGTTATGCAACAGGTCACGGTGTTGCGGAAGCGTCAGTTGCTTCTCCAGTTGCACACTGACGTGATTGAGCCAGTACCTGCCTTTGCGCACAAGTTCGCGCGCGTCAGCGTGCGCGTAATCACAGCACAGTTGTTCGACAGTTAGGCTCAGGGCATCAATCGTTGGCTGGTCTATTGCCGAGGCACGTACGCGCTGTATCAACTCGGCCGTGTCCATACCGGTGTTCACGACCAGGATTTTGTCCTGATCCTCGGAATCCACTGGTCCGCCGAATCCTCGGCCGGACTTCGATTCAGGTAGCCGCAAGCGGGTTTGACCCGGAAGATCGAACCAGAGCATGTGTGGCGGAAGGTGCAGAATCTTGGCCCAGTTTTGCAAGGTCTCAAGGTATTGCTCAGGCTTCCCGTTCTCAATCCTGCTCACCTGAGCCTGAGTCAAGCCCAACCATCGTCCAAGTAGCTCTTGCGTCAGAGCCTTGCCAAATAGAGTCAAGTGGCGTGGATGGTTCCGGTATGCCTTAAATACGCGTCCGATGTGCTGACTCGCAAAGGCGGCTCGAAACTCGTCCGTCTCAAAGAATTCATGCCTAAGTTGAGCGGGAGGGGTCCTCAGTTGATCCCGCTGCTCGCGGTGACAACGTCCGCACAAGCGGGCGGTGTTGTCAGCAGCCAGCACAGCGTCACAGCCCTGACAACGGCGGCTACTACCGGGGCCACCGCCCCGTGAACCAGCTGCACCCATCTCTCGACTTCCCCCGTCAGTGTCGCGGCGGACGCCCTACCTCGGACCAGGGTACTACGGGTCTGTAGGTACACCATCGGGTTAGATCGATCACCACGAGTCCAATGCTTAGCAGGCGTTATGCCGAGCGGGCGTGGAGCATGTCGAACTCGGCATAGACATTAGCCGGTACCCGGTAGGACCGTTGCCGCGAAAGAAACCTATCGACGGGAGTCCTTCCCGCAAGTCGCGCCAGGATTCGAGTGGAAGCGCATGATTGTCACGGCGGTGCTTACGACCGGAGTTGCCCGCGTCGCCGAAGGAATTCGCGACGCCATGCGACTCGTGGACGACGTTCTACGTACCGACCACGCGGAGTGGGAGACCTTGATGTATATCGGCGAAAGGGAGTTTCGAGTCACACGGGAGGGCCCCCACCCAAACCATCAACTACGGGTAAGCGTCCGTCCGGTAAGCGGCTTCGCCGCACTCAACTATACAGACCAAGATGACTCGGATCTTGTAATCGCAAACTCGTACAACCCGATACGCCCACTGCCGGATATCGACCTGGTCTTCAGTGGATCCACAGGCACTGTCTTTCCGCGTAGTGCTGCCATCCCCATATCGGATGCGCGATCCGCTTTAAGCGAATGGTTGACGACCCGGAGAAGGCCGACTTGCATCGAATGGCGTCCCTATGACGCATTCTGACCGGAGTACTGACTCAAGGGGCCGGCGGTGGCTAACGCAAAACCTTGGATGCAACAGCGCGGCGGTGAGACACGTAAACAACTACTCGACCGACTAGACCAATCTTGCTATCGCTGCGGTAAGCAGATAGCCGATCAGGCCAAATTAGCCGACCACGAAGACACGTGCACCGGTGGTCAGGCTAACTCGACTCAAGTTGCCGAATCGAGTCGGCGAGATCCTATATCTGTAAATCGTCCGGGTTAGCAAGACCTACTATCACCAGAAAGTGTGACCAAGTACATGCAAGCCGATTCTGGAACTTCACGAGTCCGTACGAGTGCGGAGATCGACGCGAACTGCACGATTGATCACGAGATTGTAGGCAAAGAGGCGTTCTTCTCGTTTGCAGACGGCATGGTCAGCTTGCACTTCACCGACGAGTACGCTTTTAGGAACTTTATGGGCGAGGCGGTCAAGGTGTTGAGCGTCCTTGGGCTCAACGACTTCGGCGACGTTGCAAACGCCGTCGATTAGGCCGAGTATTGCTTCGCGCCACACCGTGAGGCGGCACATATGCCCCATCGATACACAGTTGAACTCAGGACAGATCAGTTTTCCAAAGCCGTGGCGCTCGCCGGATTCAAAAGCGATTACGCACTAGCCAAACAGATGCACGTTGCGCGGTCCACGGTCATGCGCGTGTGTGCCGGGCACCTGAAACCTGGCCCGGCTTTCATCGGTGGGGCATTGACGGCGCTTGCCCCGATGAGCTTTGAAGACCTTTTTGAGGTCGTGGCCATCTGATCGTTCCAGCCCGCTAAGGTTGACCGCCTTGGCGGGCGCTCGTCCCCACTCAACTATTGGATGACCAAGCGTACGTCTAACCGTACGAGATAGTTTATTGATCCTAGGCGCGAAGGGAGGTTCAGCACGCCATTTGGAGACACGCAAGGGCCTGACGGCCATGGCCTGGTGGGGGTGCTAGAGTGTTGTTGGTTGACTGACGTGGTGGTCGTCCCACTGCACGATCATCGGCACCCGCGAGGCGAACGAGCGGTACTGCGGGTCGAGCAGGTTGTAGGCGAACTGGCCGCGGTACTCGTCCAGCGTCTCGGCGACCTTGAGCTTCTCCGGGATGACGACGTTGCGCCACACCCGCCCGTCGGGCAGCGTCACGGACTCCTTCAGCGGACCGTCCGCGTACACCGTGTCACCGCTGTTGATGAAGAAGTCGGGGCGGCGGGCGGCCATCGCGCCGAAGATCGGCATACCGCCCAGGTCGGGGTTGCTGCCCCAGCCCTGGCCCGCGACGTCACCGCCCCACATGAACCGCACGTCGTCACGGCCCAGCGGCGCGGTGCGGAAGCTGCCGACCGCGGCCTCGCTGCGGGTGCGGCCGTCCAGGTCCTCGGCGACCACGCGGTAGTGCACCTCGCGCCCGCCGGGCAGGCCACGCAGCCGCACCCGGCCCGTGCCACCGGTCTCCGGCGTCAGCAGCGGCCCGCGCACGGTCCGCGCGTGCCGGAACGACGGGTCCGACGACACCTGCACCAGCATCCGCGACGGCCGGTCGGCCCGCGTCCACACCAGACCGCCGTCGAGCGTCACGTCACCGGACTGCACGCCGTGCGTGAGCACCGGCCGATCCCCACCGCGGGCCAACGCCACACCGCCGGGCACGAGCGCCGCGGCCGTACCGATCGCACCGGCGCGCAGCAGCGTCCGCCGGTTCACCACACCATCGCTCATGCGCGGGTTTGTAATCGGTGAAGCCGAATTCCGGGTGAACGGGAACCGTCGCGCGCAGGCCCAGCGCACGGCGGAGCCGGGCTGGTCAGCCCTGCTGCTGGCTCGGCAGCCGCCCCTCGGCCATGCGCTTGGCCACGTCGTGCCGCAGCCACAGCAGGTACGCCCACACCAGGCTGAACAGCACGCCGATGGCGCCGAGCGCGGTCAGCCAGAGCCACGACGCCACCATGACGACGTGGATCGCCGCGATCAGGTACACCGCCCACGAGTGCTTCAACAACGCACACGTGCCGATCAGCGCCACGATCAGCCCGAGCACCAGGTAGCCGGTGCCCGTGCCCACACCGCCGCCCAGCTTCGCCACCACCGGCAGGGCCAGGGCGACGACGATCACCTCGAGGATCAGCGTGGCCGCCATGATGCCGCGGAAGGACTTCATCGGGTCCTTCTTCGGCGCGGGAACGCCCTTGGGCGCCGGTGCGGGAGAGGTCACGACGGCTCCTTGCCGAACAGCGCCCGCGCGTCGCCCGCCGTGACGACCGAGCCGGTCACCACGACGCCACCGCCGGACATGACGTCGCCGTCGTCGCTCTCCTCGGCCAGCCGCACGGCCTCCTCGATCGCGTCGTCGAGGTGCGGCTGGACGACCATCCGGTCCTCGCCGAAGATCGGGATGGCCACACCCGCGAGCAGGTCGGGGTCCATCGCGCGCGGCGAGGAGTTCGAGGTCAGGACGACCTCCTGGACGACCGGTTCGAGCGCGCTGAGGATGCCCACGGCGTCCTTCTCCTGCATCACGCCGACCACCGCGACGAGCTTGCGGAAGCCGAACTCCTCGTCCAGCGCCTTGGCCAGCGCCTCCGCGCCGTGCGGGTTGTGCGCCGCGTCCACGAGCACGGTGGGCGCCGTGCGGACGCGTTCCAGGCGACCGGGTGACGTGACCGTGCCGAACGCCTCGCGGACGGCGTCGATGTCGAGCCTGCGGTCGGCACCCGCGCCGAAGAACGCCTCCACGGCGGCCAGCGCGAGCGCCGCGTTCGCGGCCTGGTGCGCGCCGTGCAGCGGCAGGAACACCTCGTCGTACTCGCCTGCGAGGCCCTGCAGCCGCAGCATCTGGCCGCCCACGGCGACGTCGCGCTGGATCACGCCGAACTCCGACCCCAGCCGGGCGACCGTGGCGTCGACCTCGGCGCACCGCCGCAGCAGCACCTGCTCGACGGCGGCTTCCTGCTTGGCCAGCAGCGCCACCGCACCGGGCTTGATGATCCCGGCCTTCTCCTCCGCGATCCCGGCCAGGTCACCGCCCAGGTACTCGACGTGGTCCAGGCCGATCGGCGTGATCACGGCGATCCGGCCGTCGGCGATGTTCGTCGCGTCCCACGACCCGCCCATGCCGACCTCGATGACGGCGGCGTCCACCGGCGCGTCGGCGAACGCCGCGAACGCCATGCCGGTGAGCACCTCGAACTTGCTCATCGGCACGTCGCCGCGCGCGTCCACGATCGACAGGTACGGCTCGATGTCGCGGTAGATCTCGACGTACCGCTCGGGGCTGATCGGCGCGCCGTCGACGCTGATGCGCTCGGTCGCCAGCTGCAGGTGCGGGCTGGTGTAGCGGCCGGTGCGCAGGCCGATCCGGGTGAGCAGCGCGTCGACCATCCGCGACGTGGACGTCTTGCCGTTCGTCCCGCCGATGTGCACGACCGGGTACGAGTTCTGCGGGTCGCCCAGGATGTCGGCCAGCGCGCGGATCCGGTCGAGGCTCGGCTCGATCTTGGTCTCGGGCCAGCGGGTGTTCAGCTCCGACTCGACCTGCCGCAGCTCCTCCAGCCCGCCCGTCTCGAACCCGGTCACGAGTTGTCCTGCGGCAGGGTCTCCAGGCGGGCGTGGATTCGGTCGATCTCGGCGTTGGCCGCCGCCAGCCTGGCCTGGATCTTGGCCACGACCTCGGCGGGCGCCTTGTCCAGGAACGCGGCGTTGCCGAGCTTGCCCTCGCACTGGGCGCGTTCCTTCTCGGCCACGGCGAGGTCCTTGGCCAGCCGCTTGCGCTCGGCCACGACGTCGACCGCGCCGGACAGGTCCAGCTCGACCTTGACCGTGCCCTTGGGCAGGCCGACGTCCAGCGAGACGCTGACGTTGAAGTCGTCGCCGGGCTCGGTCATCCGGGTCAGCGACCGCACCGCGGGCACCTGGTCGGTCAGGTCGACGCAGCACGCGCCCCGCACCTTGCCCGCGACCTTCTGCGCGGGCTTGAGGCCCTGGTCGGAGCGGAACCGGCGGATCTCGGTGACCAGCTTCTTCAGGCCCTCGACCCGGGACGCCGCCACCTCGTCACGCGCCGCGCCGGTCGGCTTCGGCCAGTCCGCGATGACGAGCGACTCGCCACCGGTCAACGTGGTCCACAGCGTCTCGGTGATGAACGGCGTCAGCGGGTGCAGCAGCCGCAGCACCACGTCGAGCACGTGCCCGAGCACGGACTGGGTGGCCTCGGCGCGCGCGCCGCCCTCGGCGAGCTGGACCTTGGCCAGCTCCAGGTACCAGTCGCAGAACTCGTCCCAGGTGAAGTGGTAGAGCGCTTCGCTGAGCTTGGCGAACTGGTAGGCCTCGAAGTGGCCGTCGACCTCGGCCACGAGCCCGTCGAGCAGGTCGAGGATCCAGCGGTCGGCGTCGGTCAGCTCCTCGCGCGGCGGCAGCGGCCGGTCGACCGTGGCGCCGTTGTTCAGCGCGAACCGGGACGCGTTCCACAGCTTGGTGGTGAAGTTGCGCGACCCGGCGGCCCACTCGTCGGCCAGCGCCATGTCCGAGCCGGGGTTGGCGCTGCGCAGCAGCGTGAACCGGGTGGCGTCGGCGCCGTAGGCGTCCATCCAGTCGATGGGGTCGATGCCGTTGCCGCGCGACTTCGACATCTTCTTGCCGAACTGGTCGCGGATCAGGCCGTGCAGGAACACGTGGTCGAACGGCTGCTTGCCGTCCATCGCGTACAGGCCGAACATCATCATCCGGACGACCCAGAAGAACAGGATGTCGTAGCCGGTGGACAGCACGCTGGTCGGGTAGAACTTGGCCAGGTCGGAGGTCTGCGCCGGCCAGCCGAGCGTGGAGAACGGCCACAGGCCGGACGAGAACCACGTGTCGAGCACGTCCTCGTCCTGCACCCAACCCTCGCCGGGCAGCTCGTCGTCGGGCCCGACGCACATCACCTTGTCGTTCGGGCCGTACCAGACGGGGATGCGGTGGCCCCACCACAGCTGGCGCGAGATGCACCAGTCGTTGAGGTTGTCGACCCAGTCGAAGTAGCGCTTGGCCAGCTCGGGCGGGTAAATGGTGGTGCGGCCGTCGCGGACCGCGTCGGCGGCGGGCTTGGCCAGCGGCTCCACCTTGACCCACCACTGCATCGACAGGCGCGGCTCGATGACGGTGTCGCAGCGCGAGCAGTGGCCGACCGAGTGCTGGTAGGGGCGCTTCTCGGCGACGATGCGGCCCTGTTCGCGCAGGGCGGCGACGACGGCCGGACGTGCCTCGAAGCGGTCCATGTTCTCGAACGGGCCGTGCGCGGTGATCACGCCGCGGCCGTCCATGACGGTGAGCGCGGGCAGGTCGTGGCGCTGGCCGATCTCGAAGTCGTTCGGGTCGTGCGCGGGGGTGACCTTGACCGCGCCGGTGCCGAACTTGGGGTCGACGTGCTCGTCGGCGACGATCGGCACGTAACGGCCGGTCAGCGGCACCTCGACCTCGGTGCCGATCAGGTGGCGGTACCGCTCGTCCTCCGGGTGGACGGCCACGGCCGTGTCGCCGAGCATCGTCTCCGCGCGCGTGGTGGCCACGACGATCGAGTTCTCGCCCGAGCCGTAGCGGATGGAGACGAGCTCGCCGTCGTCGTCGGAGTGGTCGACCTCGATGTCGGACAGCGCGGTCTGGCAGCGCGGGCACCAGTTGATGATGCGTTCGGCGCGGTAGATGAGGCCGTCGTCATAGAGCTTCTTGAAGATTGTCTGGACGGCGCGGGACAGGCCCTCGTCCATGGTGAAGCGGACGCGGGTCCAGTCGACGCCGTCGCCGAGGCGGCGCATCTGGCCGAGGATCTTGCCGCCGACCTCTTCGCGCCACGCCCAGACGCGTTCGACGAACTTCTCGCGGCCGACGTCGTGGCGGGACTTGCCCTCGCCGGCGAGGTCGCGTTCGACGGCGGTCTGGGTGGCGATGCCGGCGTGGTCGGTGCCGGGCAGCCAGAGCACCTCGTAGCCCTGCATGCGGCGGCGGCGGGTGAGCGCGTCCATGATGCTGTGGTTCAGCGCGTGGCCCATGTGCAGGCTGCCGTTGACGTTGGGCGGCGGGAGCACGATGGAGAACGGCGGCTTGTCGCTGGACGCGTCCGCCGTGAAGTAGCCGCGCTCGACCCACCGCTCGTACAGCCCGGCCTCTACCTCGGCCGGGTTCCAGGCCGGCGGGAGTTCGGAGCGCTGCGGTGCGGTGGGGGTCTCAGTCACGGTCGAAGTCTACGGAGGCGCGGGTATCGACTTCTAACCAGATACCTGGTAGCGGGTGTCGCGGCCACTCGGACGGGTCCCGTATCGACTTCTCCGCCCTGAGCTGGTAACGCCTTGGGTAGCGATCGGCGAGCGGGGGGAACGTGGACGAGTACCGGATCGAGGACCACCCCGACCTGAAGGACGCCGCGTGGGCGCGGGAGGCCGTGAAGCGGGCCGAGCGCGAGGCCAGGGTGCAGCGGCTGCGGTCGGTGCCGCGAAGGCCCCGGCGCCGGTTCTGGGTGGGCTTGGCGATCGTGGTGGCGGCGGCGCTGCTGGGCTGGGCGGTGATCGCGACCGAGTCGGGCACGCCGACGGGACAGCGCGGGGTCGACCTGGACGAGCCGTTCGCGGGCACGTCGGCGGCGTCGTGGGCGGACGGTGCCGACGGGGTCGTGGTGCCGGACGCGGTGCCGGTGGGCGCGTACTCGGCGGAGCAGGTGGAGGCGGCGTACCAGCGGGTGCGGGAGGCGGTGGTCGCGGCCCGGTTGGACCCGCGGGTGGTGCGCGACCACGACCTGGAGCCGTTGTTCGGGCTGTTCGCGCCGGACCTGCGCGAGTCGCTGCGGGTGTTGTTCGACGGCCGCAACGACGGCGAGGCGGCGTTGGTGGCCACGCGGGTGGACCGGGGCGCGCGGTTGGCCGAGGTGGAGCCGAAGGTGCGTGGCGAGATGGTCGCCGAGGTGGGTGCGCAGGGCGAGTTGTCGGTGCGGACGGACTACACGTTCGCGTACGCGTTCGCGCCGGACCGGCCGGAGTCGGTGCGGGGCCCGTTGGACGTGGTGGCGTTGTCGCGGTTCCAGGTGCGGTACTCGGTGCGCACGGGCAGTCCCGGGGTGGAGGGGCTGTGGGCGGACGCGTCGGTGGGTTCACTGCACTCGATCGCGTGTTCCAGTGCCAAGCGGGGCTACCTGGCGCCCGCGTTCACCGAGCCGTCCCTGCCTCCCGGGCTGGACTTCGACCTCAGCGCGCCGTCCTCGCCCGCCGACGGCTGCCCGGACTGAGGCCGTCACCCGTTCGGACGATTCGCGGCACAGTGGCGCCGATCACAATTGACCGTGATCACCGAGAATCGTCGCAGGTGGGAACGCCGGGAGCACGGGCCGTTCGCAACCCCTTGGGGCCCGTGACAGCGGTCCCGCGTCGGCCTGGCGCGCTCGGCGATCGGACAGACCGCCGGCGCGCTCGCGCGGGGTGCGCCGGCGGCCGACCGCGAGCGCGGTGGCACGGCGGACGCACAATAGGGGGCATGGACCGCAACCCGCCCCGGCAGGACATCGACGAGTCGCAGCTCGACGTCAGCGAGCCCAAGCGGTGGGCGGCGGGGCTGCCCGGTGTCGCGGTGTCGCTCCAGCGGGGTGTGGAGCAGATGGGCGTGGCCCGGACGGCGACCACGCTGCGGCTGCTCAACCAGCGCGAGGGCTTCGACTGCCCGGGCTGCGCGTGGCCGGAGCCGCAGGGGCACCGCAAGCTGGCCGAGTTCTGCGAGAACGGCGCGAAGGCGGTGGCCGAGGAGGCGACCAGGCGGCGCGTCGGGCCGGAGTTCTTCGCCGCGCACCCGATCGCCGAGCTCGCCGGCAAGACCGACTACTGGCTGGGGCAGCAGGGCCGGATCACCGAGCCGGTGGTGCTGCGCGAGGGCGCGACGCACTACGAGCCGATCGACTGGCACGACGCGTTCTCGTTGATCGCCGGGCACCTCAACGGTCTGGCGAGCCCCGACGAGGCCGTGTTCTACACGTCCGGCCGCACCAGCAACGAGGCCGCGTTCCTGTACCAGCTGCTGGTGCGCTCGTTCGGCACGAACAACCTGCCGGACTGCTCGAACATGTGCCACGAGTCGTCCGGTGCGGCGTTGTCGGAGACCACCGGCATCGGCAAGGGCTCGGTCGGCATCGACGACTTCAACCGCGCCGACCTGATCGTGGTGGTGGGCCAGAACCCGGGCACGAACCACCCCCGGATGCTGTCGGCGTTGGAGGATGCCAAGCGCGGCGGGGCGAAGATCGTGGCGGTGAACCCGTTGCCGGAGGCGGGGCTGCTGCGGTTCAAGAACCCGCAGAACGTGCGCGGCCTGGTGGGTGCGGGCACCAAGCTGGCCGACGAGTTCCTGCAGATCCGGCTCGGCGGCGACCAGGCGTTGTTCCAGGCCGTCGGCAACCTGCTGCTGTCGTGGGACGCGGTGGACCGCGAGTTCGTGGACGGTTACACGGAGGGCTTCGCCGAGTACGCCGACCACGTGCGGCGGGTGGACTGGGACTCGGTGGACGTCGCCACCGGCCTGCCGCGGGCCCAGGTGGAGCTGTTCGCCCGGATGCTCGCGGAGTCGCAGCGCACGATCTTCTGCTGGGCCATGGGGTTGACCCAGCACAAGCACTCGGTGCCGACGATCCGCGAGATCGCGAACGTGGCGCTGCTGCGCGGCATGATCGGCAGGACCGGGGCGGGCCTGTGCCCGGTGCGCGGCCACTCGAACGTGCAAGGCGACCGGACCATGGGCATCTGGGAGAAGATGCCGGAGAAGTTCCTGTCCGCCCTGGAGTCCGAGTTCGGCATCGACGTGCCGCGCAAGCACGGGTTCGACACGGTGGCGTCGATCCGGGCCATGCGCGACGGCGCGGCGAAGGTGTTCTTCGCCGTCGGCGGCAACTTCGTGGCGGCCACCCCGGACACGGCGGTGACCGAGGCGGCCATGCGCAAGCTGGATCTGACCGTGCACGTGTCGACCAAGCTGAACCGGTCGCACGTGGTGCACGGCCGGACGGCGTTGATCCTGCCCACGTTGGGCCGCACGGAGAGCGACCTGCAGCACACCGGCGAGCAGTTCGTCACGGTCGAGGACTCGATGTCGGTGGTGCACCGCTCGCGGGGCCGGCTGGCGCCCGCGAGCGACCGGTTACTGTCGGAGGTGTCGATCGTGTGCCGGTTGGCGCGGGCCGTGCTGGGGCCGGCGCACCCCGTGCCGTGGGAGGAGTTCGAGAAGGACTACGACCTCATCCGGGACCGGATCGCGCGGGTCGTGCCCGGCTGCGGCGACTACAACGTGCGGGTGCGCCGGCCGGACGGTTTCGTGCTGCCGCACGCACCCCGTGACGCCCGCGAGTTCACCGGCACCCGGTCGGGCAAGGCGCACTTCTCGGCCAACGACCTCACCGTGCTCCGGGTGCCGCCGGGGCGGCTGCTGCTGCAGACCATGCGCAGCCACGACCAGTACAACACCACGATCTACGGCCTGGACGACCGCTACCGGGGCGTGAAGGACGGCCGGCGGGTCGTGTTCGTCAGCCCCGAGGACCTCGACGCGCTCGACCTGCTCGACGGTCAGCACGTGGACCTGGTCAGCGAGTGGCCGGACGACCCGACCGGCGTCACGGAACGGCGTGCCGAGCGGTTCCGGGTGGTGGCCTACCCGACGGCGCGCGGCTGTGCGGCGGCGTACTTCCCGGAGGCGAACTCGTTGGTGCCGCTGGACTCCACGGCCGCCGTGTCGGGCACGCCGACATCCAAGTCGATCGTGGTGCGGCTGGAGAAGGTCGACGTGTGAGTCGGTGGGCGCACAAGCTTCCGGTAACGCCTGCGGCCGTTCGGGCGAACCAACCCACGTGAGGAGGACCGCGCTCGCCGTCGTGACCGTGCTCGCGCTCGCCGCGTGCACGAGCACGCCACCGAGCACCCCGACCACCGACCAACCACCGCCATCGACCGCGACCGACTCCGCGGGCGTGAACTGCGCGGACGCCCCGGCGGACGTCGTGGGCACCGCCCTGGGCCTGCGGCTGAACCACACACGTCAGACCATCACCGACAACGTCGTCCGCTGCACCTACGACGGCGGCACCACCGAGGTCCGCTTCGAGACCGGCGCGGACGCCGCGTCGTTCGCCAAGAGCCGCGCCGAACACGCCCGGGCGACCGACCTGCCCGGCTTCCACGACGAGGCCTACCACGCCACCGCCGTCACGGGCGAAGTCGTCCAAACCTCCGTCACCGCCCGCGCGGGCACGGTCCAGATCACCGTCACCACCGGCGCCACCACCGA
This sequence comes from Saccharothrix sp. CB00851, assembly GCF_001905065.1. Classification (NCBI taxonomy): domain Bacteria; kingdom Bacillati; phylum Actinomycetota; class Actinomycetes; order Pseudonocardiales; family Pseudonocardiaceae; genus Saccharothrix; species Saccharothrix sp. CB00851. The sequence goes on along the minus strand of NZ_LWLC01000012.1, from coordinate 348,256 downwards.
CCGGGCCCAACGGCTGGTCAACGACCTCTTCGCCGCCCTCTGAAGGTCACCGCTCCAGCACGGCCATCGCCGCGTTGTGACCGCCGATCCCGCTCACACCACCACCGCGCCGGGCGCCCGCGCCGCAGACGAACAGGTTCGCCACGTCGGTCTCGACGCCCCAGCGGCCGATCTCGTCCTCGTGCTCCGCGAACGGCCACGCCAGTTCGTCGTGGAAGATGTTGCCGCGCGGCAGGCCGAGTTCCGCCTCCAGGTCCAACGGCGAGCGGGCTTCCAGGCAGGGACGACCGTCGGCGTCCTTCGCCAGGCACGACTCGATGGGCTCTTCGAGGTGGGCGTTCAGCCCGGCCAGGTACCGGCCGACCAGCTCGTCCCGCAACCGGTCGTTGTCCTGCTCGAACAACGCGGCCGGCGTGTGCAGGCCGAACAACGTCAACGTGTGCCATCCCCGTTCGGCCAGTTCCGGCGCGAGGATCGAAGGGTCGGTCAACGTGTGGCAGTACATCTCCGCCGGCAGCACCGCCGGCACCTGCCCGGCCGCGCTCTCCCGGTACGCCGTCTCCAGCTGCCCGTACGACTCGTCCACGTGCAGCGTTCCCGCGAACGCCACTCGCGGGTCGACCCCGCTGCGGAACCGCGGCAGCCGTTCCAGCAGCATGTTCACCTTCACCTGGCAGCCCTCGGCCACGGGCCGGGCGGACCGGCCGCGCAGGAAGTCCAAAGTAGACGGTGCGACGCCGGACAGCACGAACTTAGCGCCCACCACGCGCCCGTCGTACTCGACCTCGGCCCGCACGCCGTCCGCGTCCACCCGGGTCACCTTGGCGCCGGTCACGATCCGCGCGCCCGCCTCCCTGGCCACCCGCAGCAGCTCCCCGGTCACCGCACCCATCCCGCCCACCGGCACCTGCCACTCACCCGTGCCGTTGCCGATCACGTGGTAGAGGAAGCAGCGGTTGGCCTTCAGGTCGTGCAACGACGTGTGCGTGCCGATCAACGCGTCCGTGGCGACGACACCGCGCACCACGTCGTCGGTGAACAGCTCCTCCAACGTCTCGCCGAGCGGCCGTTCCACGACCTGATCCCACAGCCGCACCCGCGCCACCGAGTCGACCCGCAGCCGTGCGTGCTCGCGAGACACCAGGGGCTCCAGCATCGTCGGCGACAACGCCTCGGCCAGCACCTCCAGGTCGTCGTACCACCGGCGCCACCGCTCCCACTCGGCGTCCGACCCCGTCAACGCCCGGAACGACGCCGCCGTCGCCTCACCCGGTTCGCGCTCCACCAGCAGGTCACCCGCGGGCGTGTACGACGACGCCGACCGCGACCGCAACGCCACCCGCAGCCCGAGGTCGGCCACGATCCGGTCGGGCAGCAGGCTGACCAGGTACGAGTACCGCGACAGCCGCGCCAGGACACCCGCGAACGCCTGTTCGCTCACCGCCGCGCCGCCGACGTGGTCGAGTTTCTCCAGCACCAGCACCGTGCGCCCGGCCCGCGCCAGGTAGGCCGCCGCCACCAGCGCGTTGTGCCCGCCGCCGACCACCACCACGTCGTAGGTCTCCACAGGGGCGACTCTATCCAGTGAACAACGCCGTGACCTTGCGGATCAGCTCGACCAAGCCGTACGCCAACGGCACGCCGACCCACAGCCACGCGAACACGACCATCCCTCGACCCTTCACCGGACCGCCTCCACTTCGGGCTCGTGGTACTTCGTCGCCACCGGCCTCACCAGCTCGTTCGCCACGAACCCGACCACCAGCAACGCGATCATGATGAACAGCGACGCCGTGTAGAGGTCGGGCCCGCTCTTCCCGGCCGCCTTCTGCCCGTCCGCGATCGCGTTCACGATCAACGGCCCCAGCACACCGGCCAACGACCACGCGGTGAGCAGCCGACCGTGGATCGCACCCACCTGGTACGTGCCGAACAGGTCCTTCAGGTACGCCGGGATCGTGGCGAACCCGCCGCCGTAGAACGACAGGATCACCATCGCGCACACCACGAACAACGGCAGCGACGCGTTCCCCGCCAACGCCAGCACCAGGTACGTCACCGCACCGACACCCAAGTACAGCCGGTAGACGTTCTTGCGCCCCACCAAGTCCGACGTGGACGACCACACGATCCGGAGCGGTCCAGGAAACCCACTGCCCGACACCTCCGTAACCTGGTGAGTGGCTTGCGAAAAAACTTAGCCAAGAGAAGGAGTTCGCCGATGGGGCGAGTCACCGTGCGTCGCCCAGTGGTCACGTATGCGCGACGAACGTCCCGCAAGAGGGTCGACGCGCTGGCCGCCGAGGAGCCGCTGGAGCTGAGGGTGGGCGGTAAGGCACTCACCGTGACCATGCGGACGCCGGGCCACGACGTGGAGCTGGCGCACGGTTTCCTGCTCAGCGAAGGCGTCATCAGCGGTCTGAGGGATATCTCGGTCGCCCGTTTCTGCGAAGGCACCGGACCGGACGGCCTGAACACCTACAACGTGCTCGACCTGACCCTGGCCGACGGCGTGGCGGCACCGGACCCGGGCGTGGAGCGCAACTTCTACACCACGTCGTCGTGCGGTGTGTGCGGCAAGGCGGCCCTCGACGCGGTGAAGCTCAAGACCCACCACTCCCCCGCGGCCGACCGCTGCACCGTCGACGTCGACGTCCTCGCCGCCCTGCCGGACGAGCTGCGCAAGCGCCAGAAGGTCTTCGCCGCGACCGGCGGCCTGCACGCGGCGGGCCTGTTCACCACCACCGGTGAGGCCCTGGTCGTGCGCGAGGACGTGGGCAGGCACAACGCGGTGGACAAGGTCCTCGGCTGGGCCGTGCTGAACGACCGGGTCCCGCTGGCGGGAACCGTCCTCATGGTCTCGGGGCGGGCCTCGTTCGAGCTGGTCCAGAAGGCCACCATGGCCGGCATCCCGGTGCTGTCCGCCGTGTCGGCGCCGTCGTCCCTGGCCGCCGACCTGGCCGAGGAGCAGGGCGTGACCCTGGTCGGCTTCCTGCGCGGCGACTCGATGAACGTCTACACCCGCCACGACCGGATCGCCGCGTGAGACCGCTGGACGGCGTCCTCGTCGTCAGCCTCGAACAGGCCGTCGCCGTGCCTTACGCCACCCGCCTGCTCGCCGACCTCGGCGCCCGCGTGGTCAAGGTCGAGCGGCCGGACGGTGGCGACTTCGCCCGCCACTACGACACCACCTGCGGCTCGGTGTCGTCGTACTTCGCCTGGACGAACGTCGGCAAGCAGTCGGTGACCCTGGACCTGAAGCACCCGGCCGCCCAGGAGGTGCTGAACCGGCTGGTCACGAGGGCCGACGTGGTCGTGTGCAACCTCTCGCCCGACGCCGCGCGTCGCCTCAACGTGGACGCTGCGTCACTCCGCCGGGTGAAACCCGACCTGGTGATCGGCGAGCTCTCCGGCTACGGCGACTCGGGCCCGTACGCGTCCCGCAAGGCGTTCGACGCCCTGGTCCAGTCCGAAACCGGGCTCATCGAGCTGACCGGGCAGGACGACGTCACCGCCCGCGCCGGCATCTCGGTGGCCGACATCGCCGCGGGCGTGCAACTGCAGTCCGCCGTCCTGGCCGCCCTCTTCCACCGCGCCCGGACCGGTGCAGGCGCCACGCTCAGCCTGTCCCTGTTCGAGGCGATGGCCGAGTGGATGCACCAGCCCATGCTCTACGCCGCAGGCACCGGCCAGGCCGCGCCACGCACCGGCGCGCACCACCCGAGCATCGCGCCCTACGGCCCGTTCCCGTGCGCGGACGGCACCGTCCACCTGGCCGTCCAGAACGACCCCCAGTGGCGCCGCCTCTGCCACCTCCTGGACCGCCCCGACCTCGCCGACGACCCCCGTTTCACCACCGTCACGTCCCGCGTGGCACACCGCCCGGCCCTGCACGCCGAACTGGACTTCACCGCCTGGACCGCCGCCGACCTGCTGGTCGCACTGGACCGCGCCGACGTACCCGCCGCCCGCACCCGCGGCGTCGCCGACCTGCCGGACCACCCCCAGCTCACCGCCCGCGACCGCCGGACCCGGATCCCGGTGCCCGACGGCGAGATCACCGCCCTGCGCCCACCCGTCGACTCCACCGCCTGGGACTGGACGCCCGCACCCGTGCCCGCCCTCGGCGAGCACACCGACCACGTGCTGCGCGAACTCGGCTACTCGGCGGAACGGATCGCGGAATTTCGGGCACAGTCGGCGATCTGACGAAACACGAACCCCGCTCACAGCGATGACAGGAGGGGATCGAGCGTGGGGGTAGGACGATGGTCGCGCGACGAACGGTGCTCGCCGCCCTGGCCGGCGGCGCGCTGGCAACCGCCGGCGTCACCGCCGCGTGGCACGGCAACGCACCGCTCGGCGAGGCACTGCGCCACGCGGTCGGCGTGGCGGGTCCCGTGCCCGCCGTGAAGCGGGCCGTCGTCCAGGTCGAACGCGTCCACTCGCACCACCGGGGCCGCGAGGTGGACCTGCTCACCATGGTCCCGCCGGGCGTGCCCACCAGGGACCTGCCCATGTCGATCCTCCTGCACGGCCGCTTCGGCAGCGCCCGCCAGGCACACGTGGGCGGCATGGCGGAAGTCCTGGTCTCAGCCGTCGCCCGCGGCCAGGTGCCCCCGTTCGGCTTCGTGGCCGTCGACGGCGGCGACCACTACTGGCACGAGAACGTCCCCGGCGACGACCCCATGGCGATGCTCCTCGAAGAAGTACCCCGCTGGCTGGCCGAAGGCGGCTACGGCGCACCGTTCGCCTGCACCGGCGTGTCCATGGGCGGCTTCGGCGCCCTCCTCTACGCCCGTAGGCGGCACGAGCGCCGCGAACCGACCAGCGCCATCGCCGTCATCGCCCCGGCCCTGCTCACCGACTGGGCCGAGATGTCCAAGCGCAACGCCTTCGCGAGCCCCCAGGACTGGGCCTCCCTCGACCCGCTCAAGAACCTCGACAAGCTGGGCAGCGCCCCGATCGGCGTCTGGGCAGGCGACCGCGACACCTTCATCACCGGCACCCGCCAGTTCATCGCCGCCGCCAAACCCGCCGTCGCCTCCATCGTCCCCGGCGGCCACAACGACACCCTGTACCGCAAGGTAATCCCCGACGTCATCCGCTTCCTGGGCAAACGCGTCCCCCGATAGCGCACAGGACGTCCACAGGACCTGCACACGCCTGTGGTTGCCTGGCCGCATGACGACGCAATCGGCCACCGCCCCGGACCCGATCACCTACTTGGACCACGCCGCCGAGGCAGGCCGCGCCTACAAGCAGCGGCTCCTGGACGCCCTCGACCTCCACCCGGACCACGTTGCCCTCGACATCGGCTGCGGACCCGGCACCGACCTCCCCGCCCTGGCCGAACGCGCCGGCGAGGTCATCGGCGTGGACGTCGACCCGGTCATGGTCGAGGAGGCGCGACGGCGCACCTCACACCTGCGGGTCGACGTGCGCGAGGGTGAAGCCCACGGGCTCCCGCTGCCCGATCGGAGCGTCGACCGCGCCCGGATCGACCGGGTCCTGCACCAGGTCGCCGACCCTGCCGCGGTACTGGCCGAACTGCGCCGCGTCCTGCGCCCCACCGGACGTGCCGTGCTCGCCCAACCCGACTGGGAAACCCTCGCCATCGACCCCGGCTCGGTCGCCACCAACCTCGCGTTCAACCGCTTCGTGTGCGACCGGATCGTCCCCAACCCCGTCATCGGCAGGCAGCTGGCCCGGCTCAGCACCGAAGCCGGCCTCACCGTCACCTCGATCGAGGCCGACACCCAACTCCTGCACGACTTCACCGCAGCCGACGACCTACTGGGCCTGACCCGCAACGCGCACCGCGCCGTCCAAGCCGGCCGCATCACCCACACGGCCGCCGACACCTGGCTGGAGGACCTGACCACCGGCCCGTTCCTGGCCGCCTTCACCCTCTTCCGAGTGACGGTCAGCGCGGCGTGAGCGGGACCCGCCCGCTCCGGACCCACTTCAGGACCGCACCCCACGAACCGTAGCCGGCATCGACGTTCAAGTGCCCGCCACCCACGATGACGTCGAGGTCGATCCGCAACGCCTCGGCCACTTCCTTGGCCTGCGTCAACGTGCAGTAGTGGTCGCCCTCGCCCACCACCAACCGGGTCGACACCGCCGCCCGCCGCACCACCGTCGGGTCGAGCACGGGGTGCAGGAACTCGGAGATCAACGGCTCTCCGTCGAAATCCGGCGCGGGCGGCGCCACTAACAGCACCCGGTCCACCCGCAACCCGGGATCGCACTCCCCGGCCGCGTGGTGCAGCCACAGCAGTCCCGCCAGCGAGTGCGCGACGACCACCCGTTCGACCGACCCGGCCGCGGGCATCGCGGCCAGGTGCGACCGCAGCTCGTCCAGCCACACCGACAAGCTCGGCGCGTCGGGCGAGCTGAACTGGGGCAGGTCCACCGCCCCACCGTGGTGGGCCAGTTCACCCGCCAGCCAGTTCTGCCAGTGTTCCGGCCCGGAACCACCCAGGCCGTGCAGGATCAGCGTGTGCGGCAGGGACAACTCAGGCCGACTTCTCACGACGTTCCCGGCGCGAAGGCTGCCGGGCCACGATGGTCGGGTTGACGTTCTCCTTCACGGTCTGCTCCGTGATGACGACCTTGGCCACGTCCGTGCGGCTGGGGATGTCGTACATCACCGGCAGCAGGACTTCCTCCATGATCGCCCGCAGGCCACGCGCACCGGTGCCGCGCAGGATGGCCTGGTCCGCGACCGCCTCCATCGCCGTGCGGGTGAACTCCAGCTCCACGCCGTCCATCTCGAACAGCTTCTGGTACTGCTTGACCAGCGCGTTCTTCGGCTCGGTGAGGATGCGGACCAGTGATTCCTTGTCCAGGTTCGTGACGCTCGCGACCATCGGCAACCGGCCGATGAACTCGGGAATCAGCCCGAACTTGATCAGGTCCTCGGGCATCGACTCGGCGTAGTAGTCCGCCGCGTCGACCTCGGCCTTGGTCCGCACCTCGGCGCCGAAGCCGAGGCCGCGCTTGCCGACCCGGTCCTGGATGATCTTGTCGAGGCCCGCGAAGGCGCCCGCCACGATGAACAGCACGTTCGTCGTGTCGATCTGGATGAACTCCTGGTGCGGGTGCTTGCGACCGCCCTGCGGTGGCACCGACGCCGTCGTCCCCTCCAGTATTTTCAGCAGCGCCTGCTGCACGCCCTCACCGGAAACGTCCCGCGTGATCGACGGATTTTCACTCTTTCGAGCGATCTTGTCGACCTCGTCGATGTAGATGATGCCGGTTTCGGCCCGCTTGACGTCGTAGTCCGCGGCCTGGATGAGCTTGAGGAGGATGTTCTCCACGTCCTCGCCCACGTAGCCGGCCTCGGTCAAAGCCGTGGCGTCGGCGATGGCGAACGGCACGTTCAGCATCTTCGCCAGCGTCTGGGCCAGGTACGTCTTGCCGCACCCGGTCGGCCCGAGCATGAGGATGTTCGACTTGGCGAGTTCCACGCCGTCGTCGCGGCCCTCACGCCCGCGGTCACCGGCCTGGATGCGCTTGTAGTGGTTGTAGACCGCCACCGAGAGCGTGCGCTTGGCCTCGTTCTGGCCGATCACGTACTGGTCGAGGAACTCGTGGATCTCGGCGGGCTTGGGCAGCTCGTCGAGCTTGACGTCACCGGCCTCCGCGAGTTCTTCCTCGATGATCTCGTTGCAGAGGTCGATGCACTCATCGCAGATGTAGACACCGGGGCCGGCGATGAGTTTTTTCACCTGCTTCTGGCTCTTGCCGCAGAAAGAGCACTTCAGCAGGTCGCCGCCGTCACCGATACGTGCCATGACCGCTGACCTCTGTCCCCTCCGGCGCACGACCTGGTGAGGTGCGCCTGACTGCTGATGTGGCGAGTGCCCGCTGGGTGCGGGGTCCGCCCGTTCCCCTCGACGGTACCTGTCCAACCCCGCTGCGCGGGAGGACCAGCGTGCCCCCGACGCGCCGAACCGCCCAGGACCCCTGGTCAGCTCGGCGTGTCGGGCGCCACGCCGAAATTACTTCGCCGAGAGCTTCCGGTAAGGCAGAACGCTGTCGACGATGCCGTATTCCTTCGCCTCTTCGGCGGTGAGGATCTTGTCCCGCTCGATGTCCGCGCGCACCTGCTCCGGCGTGCGGCTGGTGTGCTTGGCGAGCGTGGTCTCCAGCAGCCTGCGCACCCGCTGGATCTCGTTGGACTGGATCTCCAGGTCGGAGACCTGCCCGTAGACGCCCTCGGTGGCCGGCTGGTGGATCAGGATCCGGGCGTTCGGCAGCGCGTGCCGCTTGCCGGGGGTGCCCGCCGCGAGCAGCACGGCCGCCGCCGAGGCCGCCTGGCCCAGGCAGTAGGTCTGGATGTCGGGGCGGACGAACTGCATGGTGTCGTAGATGGCCATCAGCGAGGTGAACGAGCCACCCGGCGAGTTGATGTACATCAGGATGTCGCGGTCGGGGTCCTCCGACTCCAGCACGAGCAGCTGGGCCATCACGTCGTTGGCCGACGCGTCGTCCACCTGCACGCCGAGGAAGATGATGCGCTCCTCGAACAGCTTGTTGTACGGGTTGGACTCCTTGATGCCGTAGCTCGTGCGCTCGACGAACGACGGGAGCACGTACCGGGACTGCGGCGCGTGGAACTGGCTCACTTCAGGTCTCCTGGTGCTCTGCTCGCGGTCAGTTGGTCGACGCCTGGCTGGCGCGGGTGATCACCTTGTCCACGAAGCCGTACTCCAAGGCTTCCTGGGCGTTGAACCAGCGGTCGCGGTCGGAGTCGGCGATGATCCGCTCGACCGGCTGACCGGTGTGCTGGGCGATTAGCTCGGCCATCTCGTGCTTGGTCCGCGTCAGCATGTCCGCCTGGATCGCGATGTCCGCGGCCGTGCCGCCGACACCCGCCGACGGCTGGTGCATCAGGATGCGGGCGTGCGGGAGGGCGTGGCGCTTGCCGGGCGTGCCCGCGGAGAGCAGGAACTGCCCCATCGACGCGGCCAGGCCCATCGCGTAGGTGGCCACGTCGGGCTCGATCAGCTGCATCGTGTCGAAGATCGCCATGCCCGCGGTCACCGACCCACCGGGCGAGTTGATGTAGAACGTGATGTCCTTCTCCGGGTCCTCGGCGGCGAGGAGGAGGAGCTGGGCCACGATCTGGTTGGCGATGTTCTCTTCGACCTGCGTCCCCAGCACGATGATGCGCTCGCGGAGCAGACGCTCATAGACCGAGTCGTTGAGGTTCATCCCCGAGGCCGCTCGCATCATGGGCTCCGAGAAAGAGTGCTGCGTCACGTCTGCCTGCCTAACTTTCGCCGACTAGCTGTGCCGAAAAGAGTCTCGTAGCAACGACCTTAACGAAGGCGGGCGGCGTCGACGTCCCGACACCGCCCGCGTTCGCTCAGGGCTTCACTCCGCGTTCGCGGGTTCCTGCTCCTCGGTGGATTTCGCCTCGCCGAAAAGCTCGTCCAGGTCGAGCGCGTTGCCCGCCGAGTCGGTCACGGTGGCCTGGCGCACGACCGTGGCCAGCGCCTTGCCGCGGCGCACGTCGGCGAAGATCGCGCCGAGCTGGCCGGACTGCTGCGCCCGCTTGACGTACTCGTCCGGGCTGATGCCGAACCGCTGGGCCTGGTAGATGATCCGCTCGGTCAGCTCCGCGTCGGTCACGTTCAGCTGCTCGGCGTCGGCGATGGCGTCCAGCACGAGCTGGGTCTTGACCGCCTGCTCGGAGGCCTCGCGCACCTCGGCGTCGAACTGCTCCTTGGTCTGGCCCTGCTCGGCCAGCCACTCGGCGAAGCGCGCCTCGTCGTGGTCGAGGGCGTGGATGGCGTCGTGCGCCCGCGCCTCGACCTCGCCCGCGACGACGGCCTCGGGCAGCGGCACCTCGACGCTGGCCAGCAGCGCCTCCAGCACCTTGTCGCGGGCCTGGACGCCCTGCTGCATCTTCTTCACGCGGCCCAGGCGGGTGCGCAGGTCGGCCTTCAGCTCGTCGAGCGTGTCGAACTCGCTGGCCAGCTGGGCGAACTCGTCGTCCAGCTCGGGGAGCTGGCGCTCCTTGACCGAGTTCAGCACCACGGTGACCTCGGCGTCGCGGCCGGCGTGCTCACCGGCGACCAGGGTGGTGGTGAAGTTCTTCGACTCGCCCTCGGAGGCGCCGACCAGGGCCTCGTCAATGCCCTCCACGAGCTGGCCGGAGCCGATCTCGTAGGACAGGCCGGTGGTCTTGGCCTCCTCGACCTCCTCGCCGTCCACGGTCGCCGAGAGGTCGACCACGACGAAGTCGCCGTTCTGGGCCGGGCGCTTGACGCCGGTGAGGGTGGCGAAGCGAGCGCGCAGCTCGTCGAGCTGGGTGTCCACGTCCTCGTCGGTGACCTCCTGGTCGTCGACGCTGACGGTCAGCTCGCCGAAGGCGGGCACGGTGATCTCGGGGCGGACGTCGACCTCGGCGGTGAACGCCAGGGACTCGCCGTCCTCGATCTTGGTCACCTCGAAGTCGGGGCGGCCCAGGGTGCGCAGCTCACCGGAGCTGACGGCCTCCAGGTACTTGGCCGGGATGGCCTCCTGGACGACCTCGTCCAGCACGGGCGCGCGGCCGATGCGGCTCTCCAGCACGCGGGCGGGGGCCTTGCCGGGGCGGAAGCCGGGGATGCGGACCTGCTTGGCCAGCTTGCGGTACGCGCGGTCGAAGTCCGACTTGAGCTCGTCGAACGGCACCTCGACGTTGATCCGGACCCGCGTCGGGCTCAGGTGCTCGACGGTGCTCTTCAACGTGGTCTCCTCGTAACGGGCAGGACGTGCGGAACACCCCGTGAACGCGTAGGGGCGCGCCGGGATTCCGTCTGAGTCTAGGCGGTCGGCCGACCGCGCGGCGCCCGCACCCCGGCAGCGGGTGCGGCAACCCTGCGTGACGGGGCCGTGCGGCCATTGGCGTGGCAATACCCCGTGGGCGCGAATCGGTTCACGACAACGCGCGGTGAATTCGTGGCGTCGGTGGAATTACGCCCTTGCGACCGCGCGTCCGTTCCGCCTCTCGGGCACTCCTCGCCGCCTGCCCGCGCCCGCGGCGAAAATCACAACAGTGGTTCTTAACCCAGGGTTCGGGCGCCGGTGGCGCGCTCCGACGCCGCCCCGTCGGCCCCTCGACCCGGACAGCCTCCGCACCTCGGTGACCGAGACCGCAATTTCGCGGTTTCGCCAGCGGCGGTTCGGCCGCACCTATGCGGCTCAACGGTCGATCGACACGGCGATTCGTTAGGCCGTTCGAGTGGCACTGGGAGCCGTGAGCACAGCGGAGCACGTCATCACAGAGCGGGGCTGGCGCCGCCTCGTGTAACACGTATGTCGTAGAGACGACTAACAGTCGGCAACCGCCAGCGAGGGGAGGTTCGCCAGAAAGAGTGAATTGAGGCCGTTTGGAGTAGTGCCCGACGGAAAAGTTTCACTTGTCGAGATGACTCCAACCGCCGTAGTCCATTAGTGTGGGTTTCAGGTAGCGTGACGCCGGGATCCGCATGTTGGACCAGCAATAATTGACGTTGCCGGACGTTCTGGGGGGTCAGCAGCGGACGCAACCGGCAACCGGGACCGACAGGAACGAGCGAGACAATGTCATCGAGCTCTTTAACCACCTACCAGACAAGGTGCCGATGACCTGATGAGATCCATTCCGCCGCTGCCGAACACTAACCCAGGACCACCACTGGGCGCCGGCTGTGACTTCGGGGTCCGACGGGCCCCGCAGGCACCCACCGGCCACCGCGTACCACCCCTCGCGGTAGCGCGGCGATGTTGATCGACCTCAGGCCACGCGCACGCAGAAGCGCAGCCAGGTCAACTGCCGCCACGCAGAAGAGATCACGATGCCGTCCCGCACCGGCCTCATCGTGGACCACTTACACGCACCGTTGGGGAGCTCCATGGAGACGCGTCAGCTTTTGGCGTTCACAACTGTGGTTCAAACGGGCAGTTTCACCAAGGCAGCCGCCACGCTGAATTGCTCACAACCCACTATAACCACTCGGATCAAGGCACTCGAAGAGACCCTCGGCGTGCCGCTGTTCCGTCGACTTCCGCGCGGCATCCAGATGACCTCTGCCGGTGTCGAGCTATTGCCGTTCGCGCGGAACATCATCACCCTGACCGACAAGGCCAGGAAAGCCATCACGATGAACGGCGAGCCGCACGGCAAGCTGGTCATCGGCAGCGCACAGAGTCTGACCGACTACCGTCTGCTACCACTGATCGAGTACATGTGCTGGCGTTACCCGAGCGTCCAGATCTCACTCCACTCGCGCAACACCCAGGCGAACCTGACCTCGGTGCGTGAGGGGCGGCTGGACTGCACCTTCTTCATCGGCTCCGTGGAGCCCCGCGAGGGGTTGGAGACGACGGTGCTGTGCCCGGAGCCGCTGGTGATGGTCGCTGGTCCGACCCACGCCCTGACCAGGCGTTCGGTGATCACTGAGGACGAGCTGCGCGGCAGCACGCTCATCCGGGCCGAGAACGGCGCCAGTTACTACGAGCAGTTCGAGCAGGCACTGGGCCTGCAGGATGCCGAGTCGAAGTCGCCGGTGCTGGCGCTCGACTCGATCGACGCCGCCAAGCGGGCGGTCGCCTCGGGTCTGGGGATCTCGCTTGTCCCCGAGGTGACGGTCGCCGCGGAGCTCGCCGACGGCAGGCTGTGCCGCCTGCCCTGGGTCCCGCCGTTCCGGGTCTACACCCAGTTCGCGTGGCGGCAGGACAACTCCACCAACCCGTCGGTGACGGCACTCGTGTCGGCCGCGGCGCAGGTGGTCAGCGAGCAGGTGGCGACTCCGGCATGACACTGGGGAGCCGTTCTTGAGCACCCGGGCGCGGGTGTGCTCAAGAACGGCCCGCGTTTCGCGGTGCGAGGGCCGGGTAGCACGAACACATGACCGTCAAGGCGAGTGATCTGCGCGACCTGCTGACCTCCGACCTGCCCGACCCCACCCTGGTCCTGATCGAGGGCAGGCTGGCGGTCATCCCGGTGGACGACCTGGACACCGACCGCTTCCGCGGCGCACTGCTCCTGGTCTCCCGAACCGAACTCCTCGGCCGGGGCGTCGACGAGACCTCGCCGGACGAGGAACTGGAACGCCAAGCGGCCACGATCTCCACCGCCGTGAACGAGCTGGGCGCCTAGCTGCCGTCGTCCTCGTCCTCGGTCACATCGGGTTCTTCAGCCTCGACCCCGAAGCCCTGCGCCTGCTCAGGCGCACCCTGCCCGGGATCCGCCGCGGCGATCCGCGGCTTGCCGAACTCTGGGTTCGGCTCGAACGGCGCGGTGGTCATGGGGCCGGGTTACCCAAGAAAAGGCCCTGACCAACCACCCGGCCGGCCAGGGCAACCGTCGGGGCGACAGGATTTGAACCTGCGACCCCCCGCTCCCAAAGCGGGTGCGCTACCAAGCTGCGCCACGCCCCGGTCCACCCCAGCCTATCGCGACCGGCTAAGCTGACCACGCGCCCACCCCGGTAGGCGCGATGCGGGTGTAGCTCAATGGTAGAGCCCCAGCCTTCCAAGCTGGTCATGCGGGTTCGATTCCCGTCACCCGCTCCACCTCCTCCACCCCCGCCCTGCCCAACGTCCTCAATGGACGGTTCGGCGTCGGTGGGTCCCTCCGCCCCTCCGGTTCGCCTTGCGCTTCGGTGCGTGCCGCTCAACGGTGGTGATCGTCTCTTGCCCGGTGGGGTGGGACTTGCGGGGATCAGGTGGGCGATGTCCTGCGGTCATGCGATGGAATTGGGGCGATGTCGCGCCCCGGTGGGATATTGGTGACGTGAATTCACGCTGTTGGGGCGGGTTTTGGCTTGGCAATTGCACCTCCGCGGGTATTAGGCTCGGCGTGACGAGTTGTTGCCCACCCCCTTGGCACGTGCGGGCTCGTCGTGTGGTTGCGGGAAGCGAGTAGGGGCATTGCGCGCTTCCCGCAACCCGGACTTGGCGATCGGGGTGGAAGTGCTGGTCGCAGGCGTGGTGGTGTCCAGGGGCCGGCGGGTGGGTACGGGGACGGGCCTTGGTCGGCGCATCATGTAGCCATGCGTCTGGACCAGATCGTGGTGGATTGTCTTGAGCCCTCACGCCTTGTGCGTTTTTGGGCGGAGTTGCTCGGTGGGGTGGCGGTGGAACGGGAGCACGGGTGGGCGCACGTCGTTCCGCCCGGGTGGCCGCGTATTTCCTTCCAGCCGGTGCCCGAGGCGAAGTCGGTGAAGAATCGGCTGCACCTCGATATCGACGTGGACGACATCGCAGAGGCGACGAAGAGGGCGACCGAGTTGGGTGCGACGCCGCAGGGCTCGGTCCAGGTTGACGAGCAGGGCAGTTTCCAGGTCCTGGTCGATCCGGCGGGGAACGAGTTCTGCTTCGTCAAGGCGCACACGTGACCGGTAGGCAGGTCACGAAGTCACGGCGCGCCACAGCGCCTCGCCGAAGCGGATCGCCAGCACCACCATGAAGACGCCGATGGCGAAGGTCGCCAGGCATCTCAGGATCACCCGCAGCTTCGTCACGCGCACAGTGTGCCCCCTACCACGGCCCGGAATCAGCCCGTCGCGGCAGCTACGGCGGCACGGAGAGCGCGCACCACGCCGACATCCCCCTCCACCGACACGTGCCCTCCCCCACAGCCACAGGTCACGGCGGACGGCGAGCCGCTGACCACGGCGGCGGGGTCGGCCCCGGGGCACTCCTCGTGCAGCGCCACGGTCCACTCACGGCCCGGCACACGCAACGTCACGGCTCGCCCGGACGTGTGTACCCCCGGCGGTTGGTGGCAGCCCAGCCACAGGCGCAGCAACTCCAACGAGTGTGCATCCATCGGCGCGGCATCGCGGAACCGACGGCCTGGACGCGGCCCTCAATTGGATCGCGCGACGCGGACGACCGGCGTATGAACGATGCCATGGCGCTCACCCTCCGCACCCTCACCGCGGCCGACCTCCCGGAGTTCCAGCGGGTCTTCAACTCCTCGTTCCTCTTCGACGGCGACGAGCTGATCGGCGGCGGCGGCATCCAGAGCCGCGAGATCACGCTGCCCGGTGCCGGTCCGCGGCCCGTCGCGGCGGTCACGGCGGTCGGCGTGAAACCCGGCCACCGCCGCCGGGGCGTGCTCACGCGCGTAATGCGGGCGCAGTTGCACGGCCTGCACGACGAGGGCCGCGAGGCGATCGCCGCGCTCTGGGCGTCGGAAGCGGCGATCTACCCGCGGTTCGGCTACGGCCTGGCGGCCGAGTTCACCCGGCTCGAAGTGCCGCGGGGCGCGAAGTTCCGGCCCGGGGTCTCGATCGGCGACGACCGAGTGCGCGAGGTGTCGCGGGACGAGGCGATGCCGGTCATGAAGGCCGTGTACGAGGACCTGCGGCCGGGTCGCACGGGGTGGCTGAGCCGCACGGACGCCGTTTGGGAGCACCAGTTCGCCGACACCGAGCGCGACCGCGACGGGCTGACCGCGTACCGCTACGTGCTGCACCCGCAGGGTTACGCGGCCTACCGGATCAAGCACGACTGGCAGGAACGCGGTCCGCGCAACCAGCTGCACGTGCGCGAGATCGCGGCACGGACCGACGAGGCGTACGCGGCGCTCTACCGGTACCTGCTGGACGTCGACATGGTCGGCGAGCTGAAGTCCTTCACCGCCTCCGACGACCCCGTCACCCACCTGCTGGACGACTCGCGGCTCGCGCTGCGCGGCCGGGCGGACTCGCTGTGGGTGCGGATCGTGGACGTCGACCGCGCGCTCACCCAGCGCCGCTACGGCTCGGACGTGGACGTCGTGCTGGACGTGGCCGACGAGTTCTGCCCCTGGAACGCGGCCCGGTGGCGGTTCACCGTGAAGGACGGCACGGCGACCGTGCAGCGGGTGGACGACGACCCGGACGTGGTGCTGGACGTGCAGGCGTTGGGCGCGGCGTACCTGGGCGGGACGAGGCTGACGTCGCTGGCCCGCGCCCAGCGGGTGCGTGAGGTCACGACCGGTGCGCTGAACGCCCTGTCACATGCACTTCTGGGTGATCGGGACCCCCACTGCCCGGAGGTGTTCTGACCGTTCCGGGAACCTCCGCCCGACGTGGGGCGTTCTCCGGACACCAAGCACCGGGAGGGTCGAATGACCACCACGATCGTCGTGTTGCTCGTGCTGCTGGTCCTGGCGGGAGCCATCGGGTTCGCCGTCCGCTCCGCCGCCGAGAAGCGCCGCCGTGAGCTGGAGGACGCCCAGGCCGAGGCACGTCGCTGGGTGGAGCGGCTCGGCGGCCAGGTGATGAACCTGACCGGCACGGACGTCGCCTCGCAGCAGGCGATGGCAGACGCGTCCGAGCGGTTCACCGCGGCCGGGTCGCAGATGGAGCAGGCGCGCACGGTGGAGCAGTGCCGCCTGGTGACGCAGACCGCGATGGAGGGCCTGTACTACGTGCGGGCCGCGCGCGTCGCGATGGACCTCGACCCCGGCCCCGAGCTGCCGGACCTCACCGGGCAGAGCCGTGCGGGCAAGGTGTCGGAGGAGCGTGACGTCACGGTGAAGGGTCACCGGTACGTCGCCTCGCCGCGGCCGGGTTCGCAGACGCCCCACTACTACCCCGGCGGTGTGGTGGCGGGCCGTCCGGTGCCGGAGGGCTGGTACTCCGAGCCGTGGTGGAAGCCCGCGCTGGTGGCGGGCGCGTGGGGCTTCGCGTCGATGATGCTGTTCAGCGCGATGTTCACGGGCATGGTCGGGGTGCCGGCGGCGGTCGCGTCAGAGGACCCCGGCGGCACCGATGACGGCGGCGACGGTGGTGACGGCGGCGACGCCGGTGGCGACTACGGCGGGGACTACGGCGGCGGCGACTTCGGTGGTGGCGACTTCGGCGGGTTCTGAGGTCAGGCCGGTTGGCAGGTCGGGCACCAGTAGAGGTTGCGGCCGGCCAGTTCGGCGGCGGCCACGGGCGTGCCGCAGACCAGGCACGGCTGACCGGTGCGGCGGTAGACGTAGACCTCGCCGCCGTGCCGGTCCTGGCGCGGCGCGCGGCCGGTGACCTCGGGCAGGTGCTCGGGCCGCACGGTGTCGATGCGGCCGACCTTCACGCCCGCGCGCATGAGCACGACCAGGTCGCGCCACAGGTCGTCCCACAACGCCCGGTCGACCCGGTTGCCGGGCACCAGCGGGTGGACGCCGTGCCGGAACAGCACTTCGGCGCGGTAGACGTTGCCGACGCCCGCGAGCACGGTCTGGTCCAGCAGCAGCACGGCGATGGACTGGCGTGACCGCGAGATGCGCGTGTAGGCGAGGTCGGGTTTCGCGTCACGGCGCAGCGGGTCCGGGCCGAGGCGGGCGCGCAGCGCGGCCACCTCGACGTCGGTCAGGATCTCGCACCGGTTCGGGCCGCGCAGGTCGGTCCAGTGGGTGGGCCCGGACAGCCGCATCCGCACCTGGCCGACCGGTTCGGTCACCGGGTGCGGCGACTCGGTGAACGTGCCGTACAGGCCCAGGTGGACGTGCACGGTCGCGTCCGGGCCGTAGACGTGGAACAGGTGCTTGCCGTGCGCCTCGGCGCGTTCGAACAGCCGACCGTCCACAAGGGACGCGGAGAACCTGCCCTGCGGGCTCGACACCCGGACCGTCGAGCCCGCGTACCGGCGTTGGTGCAGCTTCGCCAGGCGGTGCAGCGTGTGGCCTTCGGGCATTACGGCAGGGCCGGCGCCTCGCCGGTGCGCTCGTACTCGCTGAGGATGTCGATGCGGCGGGCGTGCCGCTCCTGCCCGGAGAACGGGGTCGCCAGGAACGCCTCGACGATCGCGACCGCCTCCTCGGTGGTGTGCATCCGGCCGCCGACGCCGATGAGCTGGGCGTCGTTGTGCTCGCGGGCGAGCTTCGCCGTCTCCACGCTGTAGGCGAGCGCGGCACGGGCGCCGGGCACCTTGTTCGCGGCGATCTGCTCGCCGTTGCCGGAGCCGCCGATGACGATGCCCAGGCTGCCCTCGTCCGCGACGACGCGACGGGCGGCCTCGATGCAGAACGGCGGGTAGTCGTCCTCGGCGTCGTAGACGGCCGGCCCGACGTCGACCACCTCGTGGCCCGCGTCGGTCAGGTGCTTGACGAGGTGGGTCTTCAGCTCGAAGCCCGCGTGGTCCGATCCCAGGTAAACGCGCACGTCAGCAAGTCTGCCATCCTTGGCCGGGTGTTCGGACAAGAGGGTTGCCGGCTGCGGCTGGAGTGGGGACCGGAGGGGGTCGCCGCGCTCGGGGAGCAGTGCGCGGTGCTCGTGATCGTGGACGTGCTGTCGTTCTCCACGGCGGTGGACGTGGTGGTGGCGCGTGGTGGGGCCGTGCGGCCGGTGCACTGGAGGGACCGGGCTTCGGCGGCGCCCCCGGCGGACCCGTCGTGGACGTTGCGGCCGTCGTCGCTGGTGTCGGTGCCCGCGGGGACGGTGTTGGAGCTGCCTTCGGCGAACGGTGCGACGTTGTGCGCGTTGGCCGCGTCGACCGGTGCGGTCGTGTTGGCGGGGTGCCTGCGCAACGCTCGGGCGGTCGCCGTGGCGGCTCGGGAGTTGGCGGCGGGTGGGCCCATCGGGGTCGTGCCGGGTGGTGAGCGGTGGGGCGTGACGCTGTCGGACCACGCCGAGGTCGGGCCGCTGCGGCCGGCGGTGGAGGACCTGCTCGGCGCGGGCGCGGTGATGTCGTCCCTGTTGGGCTACGGCTCGGCTTCGGTGGAAGCGGCTCTCGCCGGGGAAATGTACGCGTGGGCGTCGGTGGAGGACATTCTCCACGGTTGCGTTTCCGGCCGCGAGCTCATTGCCGAGGGCCACGTCGGTGACGTGGCCCTCGCCTCTCAGGTGAATGTCAGCACCGCCGTTCCGCGCCTGACCGACGGTGTTCTCCGCGATTGGTCAGTCGCCGACCCGGTCGTAGCGCAGTGACGTGTAGCCGGCGCCGTCGGAGTAGATCTGGGCGACGACGGCCGTACCGGCGGCGTCGATCCGACGGGCCTGCAACCGGATCGTCGTGGGCTCGTCCACGTGGATCAGCTCGCTGATCGGCGCGGTCTGGTTGCCGCCGGTCTGCCCGTCGCCGGCGTTGGAGTCGATCACCTGGTGGACCAGTCGTTCGCTCTGGGGGACGACGGTGTTGGCCGTGTCGTTCCACAACCTGGCGCTGATGTACGTGTTCACCGCCGGCACTCCGGACAGGCGTCCGCGCACGTCGGCGTCGAGCTCGTACGTGCCGGCGAACGGCAGCGTCACGACCAGGGGCGTTGCCGTCCAGACCCCTGCCGGCAGGTTGACCTGCGTGCCCAGGTGCGCGATCCCCTGATCGGCCGGGGCGGCGGGCTGTGCCGAACCGACGTCGTACTGGGTGAGGACGCCGGCCGCCGTGAGCGCGACAACCGCGCCGACAACGGCCAAGGACGTGCGGAATTGCTTCATCATTCGCTCCCCGCTGGAATGAGTGATTGGCCGCGCGGGATGCCCGGGAATGGTGATCGATTCCCCCGAATTCCCCCGTGCAGACCTCAGCGTAGGGCTGAATGCAGTCGGCGACGATAGACTGAAAGCATGAAGCGGTGCGGGCGCAGAAATGCGGTCAGCGCTGGATGGACTTCAGTTCGGTGAACTCGGCGAGGCCGTGGGTGCCGAACTCGCGGCCGTTGCCGGACTGGCGGTAGCCGCCGAACGGGGCGCTGGTGTTGAACGCGGCGCCGTTGATGTCCACCTGGCCGGTGCGCAGGCGCTTGGCCACGGACAGGGCACGGGCGGGGTCGGCGGAGAACACCGCGCCGCCCAAGCCGTAGATGGTGGAGTTGGCGATGCGCACGGCGTCGTCCTCGTCCGCGTACGGCATCACGGACAGGACCGGGCCGAAGATCTCCTCCTGGGCGATCGCCATGTCCGACCGGACCGAACCGAACACGGTCGGTGCCACGTGGAACCCGCGGTCAAGAGGCCGGGAGGGGCCGCCGAGGGCGAGCTTGGCACCTTCGGAGATGCCGCGCTCGATGTAGCCGACGACGCGGTCGCGTTGCGCCGCCGTCACGGCCGGACCCATGCGGGTGGACGGCAGGGCGGGGTCGCCGGGCTCGCACTTGGCCGCCGCGGCGACCGCGATCTCCAACGCCTCGTCGTGCCGGGAAGCGGGCACCAGCAGGCGGGTCCACGCGCTGCACGCCTGCCCGTTGTTCATGTACGCGTTACCCACGCCGATCTTCACCGCACGCGTCAGGTCGGCGTCGTCCAGCACCACGTTCGCGGACTTCCCGCCCAGCTCCAGCGCCACCCGCTTCACCGTCTCGGCGGCCAGCGCGGACACCCGCCGACCGGCCCGCGTCGACCCGGTGAACGACACCATGTCCACCATCGGGTGACCGGCCAACGCCTCGCCCACCACCGGGCCCGTGCCGTGGACCAGCGAGAACACGCCACGAGGAACGCCCGCGTCGGAGAGCACCGAGGCGAGCAAGTCGGCCGTCAGCGGCGCCAGCTCACTCGGCTTGAGCACCACCACGTTGCCCGCCGCCAACGCGGGCACGACCTTCGCCACCATCTGCTGCAAGGGGAAGTTCCACGGCGTGATGGCCGCGACCACGCCGATCGGCTCCCGCAGCACCACCGAGTTCCCGATCTCGGACTCGGCGAAGAACCCGTCGGCCACCGCGTCGGCCACGCCACGCGCGATCCCCACGGGGTTCGGCACCTGCACCCGTGACGCGAACGTGATGGGCGTGCCCATCTCCGCCGTCATGGTCGCGGCGAACTCCTCGGCGCGCGCCTCCAGCGCGTCCGCCACCGCCCGCACGAGCGCCACCCGCGACTCCAACGACGTCGCGGCCCACTCCGGAAAAGCGGCAACAGCCCTGGTCACGGCCTCGTCAACGTCACCGGGCGTGCCGGCGCGGACCGTGCCGACGACCTCTTCGGTAGTCGGGTTGACGACCTCGATCACTGCGGACTCCCCGAGAACGGTGTGACACTCCCAGACGAAACGTGCCCAAGAGTGTCACACCGAACGCGTCAGGAGAAGTCCAGTCCCCCGGTCCGGGTGCGCTTGAGCTCGAAGAAGTACGGGAAGCCCGCCAGCGCCCGCGCACCGTCGAACACCTTCACGGCGTCCTCACCACGCGGGATCTTGGACAGCACGGGCCCGAAGAACGCCACGCCGTCGATGTGGATGGTGGGCGTGCCGACGTCCATGCCCACCGGGTCCATGCCGCGGTGGTGGCTGGCCCGCAGCTCCTCGTCGTGCTCATCGGTGTGCGCGGCGGCGGCCAGCTCCGCGGGCAGGTCGACGTCCTCCAGCGCCAGCTTGATGGCCTGGTCGTAGTCGCGCGTCTTGCCCAGCCCTTCGTTGTGGATCCGGGTGCCGAGCGCGGTGTAGAGGTCCCGCAGCACGCCGTCGCCCTTGAGCTTGGCGGCGGCGATGGCCACCCGCACCGGACCCCAGCCGCGGTCGAGCATCTCGCGGTAGTCGCCGGGCAGGTCACGGCCCTCGTTGAGCACGGACAGGCTCATCACGCGGAAGTTCAGGTCGAGGTCGCGCTGCTTCTCCACCTCGAGGATCCACCGCGACGAGATCCACGCGAACGGGCAGATCGGGTCGAAGTAGAAGTCGACCTTCGTGCGTCCCTCTGTCGACATGCGGTGTTCCCTCCGTGGCTGTTCGTGAGCGGTGCGCCAGGTTCGGCGCTCCCATCGTGCTCAACCAGCCGACCGCACGCAGTCTTCCCTCGGACGCCAGTCCACTTCCGGGGGTCCCACGTGATTGGATGCGACTGTCGTGTTCACCGACACGACACCATTCCCGTTCCGACGAGGTCGGCGCCGAGGTCCCGTGGCGCCGGCAGACGAGGTGACCAGTGGCGGCACCCAACCTCACCCGCGACCAGGCGCAGCAGCGGGCCGCGCTGCTGGAGGTCGACTCCTACCGGATCGAGCTGGACCTGACCGACGGTGGCGGCAAGCCCGGCTCGGACACGTTCCGCTCGACCACGACCGTCGCGTTCCGCAGCCGGACGCCCGGCGCGTCCTCGTGGGTGGACATCGTGGCCGCCAACGTCCATCGCGCCGTGCTCAACGGGCACGAGCTGGACGTCTCCTCCTACCGCGAGGAGGACGGCGTCCACCTGCCCGAGCTGGCCGAGGTCAACGAGCTGACGATCGAGGCCGACTGCCGGTACATGAACACCGGCGAGGGCCTGCACCGGTTCGTCGACCCGGTCGACGGCGAGGTCTACCTGTACTCGCAGTTCGAGACGGCGGACGCCAAGCGCATGTTCGCCTGCTTCGACCAGCCCGACCTGAAGTCGGTCTACGACCTGACGGTGATCGCGCCGCACCACTGGAAGGTCGTCTCCAACTCGGCCATCGAGTCCACTGTGGACGAGCCGAGTGGCGCGGACCGGCACACCTTCGCCACCACCAAGCCCATGTCGACGTACCTGGTCGCGCTGGTCGCGGGCCCGTACGCGGAGTGGCGCGACGAGTTCACCGACGGCGACACGACGATCCCGCTGGGCATCTACTGCCGCGCGTCGCTGGCGCCGCACATGGACGCCGAGCGGTTGTTCACCGAGACCAAGCAGGGCTTCGGGTTCTACCACCGCGCCTTCGGGGTGCCCTACCCGTTCGGCAAGTACGACCAGTGCTTCGTGCCCGAGTTCAACGCGGGCGCGATGGAGAACGCGGGCTGCGTCACGTTCCTGGAGGACTACGTCTTCCGCAGCCGCGTCACCCGCTACCTGTACGAGCGCCGCGCCGAGACCGTGCTGCACGAGATGGCGCACATGTGGTTCGGCGACCTGGTCACCATGCGCTGGTGGGACGACCTGTGGCTGAACGAGTCGTTCGCCACCTGGGCGTCGGTGCTGGCGCAGGCCGAGGCGACCGAGTACCGGCAGGCGTGGACGACGTTCGCCAAGATCGAGAAGTCGTGGGCCTACCGGCAGGACCAGCTGCCGTCCACCCACCCGGTGGCCGCCGACATCCCGGACCTGCAGGCGGTCGAGGTCAACTTCGACGGCATCACCTACGCCAAGGGCGCCTCGGTGCTCAAGCAGCTGGTGTCGTACGTGGGGCTGGACAATTTCCTGTCCGGCCTGCGGGTCTACTTCGGCAAGCACGCGTGGGGCAACGCCACGCTGGCCGACCTGCTCAACGCGCTGGAAGAGGCCTCCGGCCGCGACTTGTCGTGGTGGAGCGCGCAGTGGCTGGAGACCACCGGCCTGAACCTGCTGCGGCCCAAGTACTCCGTCGACGCCGAGGGCCGGTTCACCGAGTTCGCCGTGCTCCAGGGCGGTGCCCGGCCGGGCAAGGGCGAGCTGCGCACGCACCGGTTGGCGATCGGCGTCTACGACTCCGACGACGACGGCAAGCTCGTGCGCACGCACCGGGTGGAGCTGGACGTGTCCGGCGAACGCACCGAGGTGCCTGAGCTGGTGGGCGTGCCGCGCGGCAAGCTGGTGCTGGTCAACGACGACGACCTCACCTACTGCACGATGCGGCTGGACGCGGACTCGCTGGCGTCGCTGATCGACCACATCGCCGACATCGCCGAGCCGCTGCCGCGCACGCTGTGCTGGTCGGCGGCGTGGGAGATGACGCGTGAGGCGGAGCTGAAGGCCCGCGACTTCGTGAACCTGGTGCTCGGCGGGCTGCACGCGGAGACCGAGGTCGGCGTGGTGCAGCGGCTGCTGCTGCAGGCGCAGACGGCGCTCTCCTCGTACGCGGACGTGTCGTGGCGCGACGAGGGCTGGCGCAAGTTCAGCTCGCGGACGCTGGAGCTGGCGCGTGCGGCCGAGCCCGGCTCGGACCACCAGCTGGCGTTCGTGAACGCGTTGGCCGGTTCGGTGCTGGATGCCGAGACGTTGGCGGTCGTGCGGGGTTGGTTGGAGGGCACGGACGTGCTCGAAGGCCTCGACGTGGACACCGACCTGCGCTGGCGGCTGCTGCACGCGCTGGTCGCGCACGGTGCCGCCGACCTGGACGAGATCCGCGCCGAGGAGGAGCGCGACCCGACCGCCACCGGCCGCCGCAAGGCCGAGTCGGCTCGGGCCCTGCGGCCGACCCTGGACGCCAAGACCGAGGCCTGGGACCGCGCGGTGAACGACGACGAGCTGCCGAACGCGGTGTCGGAGGCGATCATCGCGGGCATCCAGCACCCCGGCCAGAAGGCGCTGCTGCAGCCGTTCGTGGCGCGGTACTTCGCCGACGTGGCCGACGTGTGGGAGCGCCGGTCGAGCGAGCGGGCGCAGTCGATGGTCGTCGGCCTGTTCCCGTCGTGGTCGATCTCGAAGGAGACGGTCGAGGCGTCGGACGCGTGGCTGGCCGAGGAACGGCTGCCTGCGCTGCGGCGACTGGTGTCGGAAGGTCGTGCGGGCATCGTGCGCGCCCTGGCGGCCCAGGAGTTCGACCGGTCCTGACGACGTGTGATGTGAACGGGGCGGCGCTTCAGGTGTCGCCCCGTTTCGCTTCCGGGGCGGAGCGGTGGTCTCGGTCGTAGGCGTCGGCCCAGCGGGCGAACACGTCGCGCGAGTGGGTCGGTGAGAGGACCAGCCGTTCGAGTTGGCGCATCTTGGCCTCGTAGGCGGCGATGGCGTCGGGGTCGTCGTGGAACACCGTCGCGGTCTCGGTTTCGGCGTAGGCCAGTGGCTTGATCGGTGCCGGGAACGTCAGCAGGGCACCGGAGTGGCGCAGCAGGGCGTGCGCCTGCGCGCTCATCGGGATGATCCGCGGGCTGATCCGCGCCCAGCCGCACATCAGCGTCAGCCGCAGCATCTGGTCGCGCATGATCTTCGAGTCGCCGACGACGACCCGCAACGCCGCCTCGTGGACGTAGATGACCGTCTCCGGGCCGCCCGGCCTGCGCAGCGTCTCCTGACGGGCCATCCGCGCATCGACCACACTGCGGTCCTGGGTCAGCGCGAGCGCGTAGTCCTCGGTCTGCGCCAGGCTCGGGATCACCAGCGGCTCGTAGGTCGTCAACGTGCTGGCCGCGTACTCGTGCACGGTCAACGCCGTGAGCGTGTCCGACCACGGCTCGTGCCGGCGCACGAAGTTGCCCGTGTCGGCCTCGCTGGCGATGGCCAGGATCCGGTCGCGGGTCGGTTTGTCCGCGCCACAACGGCCGAGCAGCGTCCCGATTTCCCACGGGCTCGTGCCACGGCTGCCGGTTTCGAGCTTCGACAGCTTGCCCACGGACCAACCCAGGGCGTCGGCGACGAAACCGGACGTCATCCGGGCCCGGTGGCGGACCCGGCGCAATTCTTCTCCCAATTCACGGCTACGGGCAGTGCTCAGCCGGGTTACCGGCTTTTCTTCGGACTCCACGAATCCCCCTACACCGCACAAGAGCAAAGGGCGCGGCGGGTGATGGGCGACGCGTTCCTCCTTGCGTGCTTCACCACCCGCCGCACATGTCCGACCAGTGTGCGGGCTGGTCGGTGGCCTGGTGCACAACACTTTGTCCGGCCCGCAACACCTTGGTCAATACCCATTTCGAGCGACAGCGTTGGCCACTGGCCCCGCTTTAAGATGCATTCCCATGAACCGCAACACCTCGAAAGCCATCGCTTTGGGAGCGCGTTTGCGCAACGCCCGCAAGGCCAATAACATCAGCCAACGCGCACTCGCGGAGAAGATTGGCGTCGCACATTCGTTGCTCTCGCGCAACGAAAACGGCCAACGCGTGCCGACCCGCACGGAGGTCATCCGCATCCTGGCGCCCCTCGAACTACCCGATCGGGAACGCGAAGAAATCCTGGAGATGACCGAAGACCCGAGCGGATCGCCCCTCGCCGTGATCGAACTGCCCGAGCGGCGCAGCCAGATCGCCGCACTCGTCGAGGTCGAGCAGATGGCCAAGGAGGTCGTGAGCTGGTCGCCGCTGATCATCCCCGGCCTGCTCCAGGTCAGCTCCTACACCCGCACGATCATGGAGGCCGTTCCCGTACCCCACGAGGAGATCGCCACCCGCGTCGCCGTCCGGATGGGCCGACGCGACATCCTCACCCGCCGCGACCCTGTCCGCTTCACCGCGCTCATCGGCGAAGGTGTGCTGCACCAGACGATCGGCGGCCCGGCGGTCATGGCCGAGCAGTTCGACCACCTGCTGATGATGAGCGCGCACGAGAACGTCGACCTGCGGATCGTGCCCACCGCCACCGGCTGGCACCCCGGGCTCTGCGGCTCGTTCCAGCTGATCAAGTGCGACGGCACGTCGTTCGTGCACCTGGAGAACCCGGTCAGCGCCGTCTTCGTCCAAGAATCCGAGGCGGTAGCCGGTTTCGAGCGCTCCGTGCCAGAGTTGCTGGAGGTCGCGATGAGCCCGCAGGAGTCCTTCGAGCTGATCGCGAAGGAGGTGCGGCGGACGACGGGAGTCGCATGACACTTCGGTGGAAGAAATCCGGGAAGAGCGCCAGTGGTGACTGCGTCGAGGTGGCGAACCACCTGGGCGCGGTGCGGGACAGCAAGAACCCCGGGGTCGTGCTCGGGGTCAGCCCGGCGCGGCTGAGGGCGTTCGTGGACGCGCTCAAGGCCCGATGACGGCGAAGGCCCCGGCGACGTGCGCGCCGGGGCCTTCACTTCGGTTCGTGCGTCAGGCGTTCTTCGGCGCCTGACCCGCCTGATCGGTCAGCATCCGCAGGCCGCTCACCAGGCCGCCGGCGAGGTCGCCCTCCTTGAAGGACGCGACCATGCTCATCACGGCGAGCTTGGCGCCGCGGTCGGCGATGCGGCGGTGGGACTCCTCGCCCGTCACCACCTCGACCCGGCGTTCACCGGGCGACACCGCGACGAGCACGGCGTGCGTCGGGCGCGTGGTGCTCGCGTGTAGCTCCTCGGCCTTCGCGCGGGAGTCGGCGCCCAGCTCGCCGAGGTACACGCTGAAGTCCAGCCCGGTGGTGCGGCTGGCCAGCGTCAGCGCCTCGTCCAGGCTCGCCAGCTGCACCGGCGTGAACGGCAGGCTCGGCGCGTGCGGCTCGTACATCTTCGCGGCGGACACCCGGCCGCTGTTGGTGACGACCGCGCCCTCCGGGAGGGTCGACGGGTCCACCTCCACCCTCGTCAGCTCACCAGTTGCCACGGGCACCTCCCTTGGCGGTGCGGCCCTCGGCCGGCGCCGGGACGGCCTGGTGCGCGCCGCCGGGCAAGCCCGCGGGGTTCGCCGTCCACCAGACGGGGGCGTAGTTCCACTCCTGGCCCGGGCGGTACCGCTGAATGCGGGTGGCCTTCGGCCTCAGCGTCAGTAGCGTGATCACGCCGTAGATGGCCAGCGGGATCAGCGCGAAGACGAGCACGGTCTCCACGATGGTCACGCCGGTTACGGTAACCGATCGTCCTGCTCACCCCGGGGCGAGGGCACCCGTTTCCGCACTGGTGGGGGTCCGGCGCGGTGCGGGGGTGCCGTCCGGGGCGGGTTCCGACTGTGAACGCGGGCGCGCCGGGGCGGCTCCCGATCACGCGTAAGTGCGGTGACCACGCCTCGGGACGCCGGGCCGGCCGCGACCTCACGTCCGCCGCCGGGATGGGCCCCGGCACATGGCATACCACGCGCTGTGATCTACCCGGCCCCCTACCTGCGACAACGTCACCCTCGGTATCCATCGATGCCGGATGCACTAGCTCCCGTGCTCGATCGTCGCAGTGCGTACACCCGGACGGTCTTCCCCCGGACGGAGGCGAATGGCGGCCGGTTTGGCGTCTTGTCCTGGGCCCACTCGGCTTCTAGCTTTTCACCTGTACGGGTCTTGCGCATCCGATTCCGGAGACCAATTCCCGCCCGATGAGTCTCGGAGGACACGACATGTACACCATGAACCTTGTTCTGGTCGCCGCCCTCACTCTTTCGTCGTACACCCAATCGGAGCAGAGCGTTACCACTGTTCAGCCTCAGACAGTGCTCGCCGAGTCGGTGCGCATCACCTCCGAAGACTCCGTTCGGATCACCGCTCAGGGCTCCGTGCGCATCACGTCCGGGCTGGACGACTCGGTCCGCATCACGGCGGCGGACCCCGCGTCGGTCCGCATCACCGGGTCGGAGGCCGATTCGGTGCGCATCACGATGGCCGGTTCGGTGCGCATCACGTCCGACGTGGACGACTCGGTCCGGATCACGTCCGGTTCCGTGCGCATCACCGACGACCGCGAGGACTACGTCCTGGCGGCGTGACGGGAGAGGGTGGCGCTAAGCCGCGGGCTCGCCCAGGTAGGGCAGCCAGAGCGGGTCGGCCTCGGTGACGCCGGCCAGCAGCCGCCAGTGCGGCCCGCGGGGCGCGTTCGGCACCACGCGCAGGCGCCAGCCCAGCTCCGAGAGGAGCTTGTCGGCCTTGCGGTGGTTGCACTTCGCGCAGCACGCCACGCAGTTGGTCCACGAGTGGGGGCCGCCGCGGCTGCGCGGCACGACGTGGTCGATCGTCTCGGCGCGCCCGCCGCAGTACGCGCAGCGGTACCGGTCGCGGTGCATCAGCCCGGCCCGGGTCAGCGGCACCCGGCCGCGGTAGGGCACGCGCACGTAGTTCGCCAGCCGGATCACCGACGGCACGACGACCTCGGACGTCGAGGAGTGGACGACGGCCCCGGCGGGGTCACCGTGCACGACCTCGGCCTTGCCGCACACGACGAGGACCACCGCGCGGCGCAGCGGCAGCGCGGTGAGCGGTTCGAACGTGGCGTTGAGCAGCAGGACCTTGCGTCTTCCCCAAGGCAGCACCACGGGCGCCGGACCGGCTCCCTGCCCGTCGGCCACGGCGTGCACGGTGTTCAGCGCGAGCTGTTTTTGGCCGGACGGGACCGACGACGCGATCCCGGCGTTCACCAGGGCGCCGATCGGGGTGGGTTGTCGGTCTGGCACGCGACCACCTCCACCGGTTCAGCCCTAGCAGACCACAGATCGACCCCAAAAATCACCTGTGATATGTGACGTGTCACGAAGCCGCGATCAAAACTTCGGTGAACGCACCCCTATCGGACATGGTTTTCATCACCCTCGCTACGCTCGGCGGGGTGACCGAAGCCTCCCGCGCAGCACTGCCTGCGACGATCGCCTACGCCGCCGCTCCGCGCCTCGACCTCGTGGACGACCTGCACGGACACGCGGTCGAAGATCCGTACCGCTGGCTGGAAGACCCTGCGGACCCCCGCACGGCCGCGTGGTCGGCCGAGCAGGACGGGCTGGCGCGATCGTGGCTGGACGCCATGCCGGGACGGGACGCGCTGGCCGCCCGATTGGGTGAGCTGATGCGGACGGGGGCCGTGGGCACGCCGGTGTGGCGGGCAGGGCGGGCCTTCTACACGCGCCGCGGGCCGGACCAGGACCACCCCGTGCTGTACGTGCGGGTGGACGGCGTGGAACGGGTGCTGCTGGACGTGTCGGAACTCGACCCGTCCGGGCGGACCACGCTCGACCGCTGGTCGCCGTCGCGGGAGGGCACGCGGCTGGCCTACCAGGTGTCCGTGGGCGGTGACGAGCACTCGTTGCTGCACGTCGTGGACGTGGACACGGGCGAGCTGCTGGACGGGCCGATCGACCGGTGCCGGTACTCGCCGGTGGGCTGGCTGCCCGGTGGCGAGGAGTTCTTCTACGTGCGGCGGATCGACCCGGCACTGGTGCCCGAGGACGAGCGGCAGTTCCACCGGCGGGTGTGGCGGCACCGGGTCGGCTCGCCCGCGTCCGAGGACGTGAACGTGCACGGGGACGGCCTCGACCACACCTACTACTACGGGCTGTCGCTGTCGGAGGACGGGCGGTGGCTGCTCGTGAACGGGGCGCCCGGCACCGTGCGGCGTGACTCGGTGTGGATCGCCGACCTGCGCGGTTCCGGTGAGCTGGTGCCCGTCGTGCGGGACGCCGACGACGTGCAGTGCTCGGCGTGGGTGGCGCCGGACGGTCGGCTCTACCTGCGGACCAGCCAGGACGCGCCCCGGTTCCGGCTGTGCGTGGCGGACCCGTCGGCGCCGACGTCGTGGGCGGAACTGGTGCCGGAGCAGCCGGACTCGGTGCTCGACGCGGTCACGTGGCTGGACGGGTCGCTGGTGCTGCTGCGGACCCGGCACGCGGTGTCGGAACTGCACCTGCACTCCCCCGCCACGGGCGAGCACCTCGGTGAGATCCCGTTGCCCGGGACGGGGTCGCTGCACGGGTTGTCCACAGTCGACGCGCTGACCGTTGCCGATCGTGGCGTCCTGTGGTTCGGGTGGTCGGACTTCACAACGCCCTTGTCGGTGTACCGGTACTCGCTCTCGGAGGGCCGGACCGAGCTGGACGCGGCGGCCCCCGGAACGGTGGCGATTCCGGAGTTGTCCACACAACAGATCTCGTACACGTCATCGGACGGCACAGTCGTGCGAATGTTCGTGGTGTCCGGGGAACAGCACCCGGACCTGCCCCGGCCGACGTTGCTCACCGGGTACGGCGGGTTCGCGGTGGGCCGCGGGCCGGGGTACAGCGCGACCACGTTGGCGTGGGTCGAGGCGGGCGGCGTGTGGGTGCACGCGTCGTTGCGGGGCGGCGACGAGGAGGGCGAGGAATGGCACCGGGCGGGGATGCGGGAGCGCAAGCAGAACGTGTTCGACGACTTCCACGCGGCGGCCGAGCGGTTGATCCGCGACGGGTGGACCACGCCGCAGCAGTTGTCGATCATCGGTGGGTCGAACGGAGGGCTGCTGGTCGGCGCGGCGTTGACGCAGCGGCCGGAGCTGTACGCGGCGGTGGTGTGCTCAGCGCCACTGCTCGACATGGTGCGGTACGAGAACTTCCTGCTGGGGCGGTTGTGGGCGGAGGAGTACGGCTCCGCGTCGGTGCCCGAAGAGCTGGCGTGGCTGCTGGCCTACTCCCCGTACCACCGGGTGCGGCCGGGAGTTGAGTACCCTTCGGTGCTGTTCACGGTCTTCGAGTCGGACAGCCGCGTGGACCCCAACCACGCCCGGAAGATGTGCGCGGCACTGCAGCACGCGACGTCGAGTGATCCGACCAAGCACCCCGTGCTGCTCCGCCGCGAGACCGAGGTGGGGCACGCGGGCCGATCGGTGAGCCGGTCGGTCGGCCTGGCCGTGGACCAGTTGACGTTCCTGGCCCGGGCTACCGGCCTCGAGTTGTGATGGAGGACTGAGCAGGTGCTGGACGTGCAGCCGACGCCGTCACCGGTGTTCAACGTGGAGTCGACCCTCGCCGTCGAGTGGTGGGTGGTCAACGGCCCCAAGATCGCCGCGGGCGCCGCGAAGATCGCGTTGATCCTGGTCATCGCGGTGCTTGTCCGGTTCCTGCTCCGCCGGTTCATCGACCGGATGACCCGCGGCAACGGCGGCCGGAAGCCGAAGCTGCTCAGGCCGTTGCGGGAGCGCGCGCCCCAGGCGCTGGGCGCGCTGGTGTCCGAGCGGCGCGAGCAGCGGGCCAAGACCATCGGCTCGGTGCTCAAGTCGTTCGTGACGATCTTCGTGTTCGGGGTGGCGTTCATCCAGATCCTCACCGAGCTGAACATGAACCCCGCGCCGATCCTGACCTCGGCGGGCATCCTCGGCGTCGCCCTCGGCTTCGGCGCGCAGAACCTGGTCAAGGATTTCCTGTCGGGCATGTTCATGATGTTGGAGGACCAGTACGGCGTCGGTGACGTGGTCGACCTCGGCCCGGCGACGGGCACGGTAGAGGCGGTGGCGCTGAGGATCACCACGATCCGCGACACCAACGGCACCGTCTGGTACGTCCGCAACGGCGAGATCCTGCGGGTCGGCAACTCCTCGCAGGGCTTCGCGGTGGCCGTGGTCGACCTGCCGCTCGCGTACGGCGCCAACCTGGCGTCGGCGACCGAGGTGCTGACCAAGGCAGTGGTCGACGCCACGGGCGAGGAGGTCCTGGCCAAGGACGTCACCGACAAGCCGCAGGTGCTCGGCGTGGAGAAGGTCACGCCCGAGGGCATCACCATGCGGGTCACGGTGAAGGTGCGGCCGGGCCGCCAGTGGGCCGTCCAGCGGGCGTTGAGAGCCAAGCTGATGCCCGCCCTGGAGGAGGCCGGCATCTCGCTGAAGTCCTCCTGACCCACCTACTCCGGTCGTTGCCGGCAGCCCGTCCCCGGGGTCGGCGTGGGTAGCACCCCGGGGACTGAGGCAGGATGGAGGGGTGACCACTCCTCCGGAGAACTTCTACGAAGCAGTGGGCGGGTACGAGACGTTCCACAAGATCGTCGCGCGCTTCTACGAGGAAGTGGCCAACGATCCCGTCCTGCGTCCCATGTACCCCGAAGAGGACCTCGGCCCGGCCGAGGAGCGCTTCCGACTGTTCCTCATGCAGTACTGGGGCGGGCCGCACACGTACTCCGACAACCGCGGTCATCCCCGGTTGCGGATGCGTCACGCTCCGTTCGTCATCGGTCCCGTGGAGCGGGATGCCTGGCTGCGCTGCGCCAAGGTCGGCGTCGACTCCGTCGAGCTGTCCCCTGAGCACCGCAAACAGCTGTGGGCGTACCTCGAGATGGCCGCCAACAGCATGATGAACGCCTGGGTCTGATTCTTGATCACTCGAACGTGGTCGTGGTGTCGGCCGCGAATGGCAGGATGACTCCTCGTGCGACGATCCTCCGATCTACAACCAGAGATCGCCGACGAGTCCGCCTGGTGGCGTGACGCCGTCTTCTACCAGGTCTACGTCCGATCCTTCGCCGACGCGAACGGTGACGGCGTGGGCGACCTCGACGGTATCCGCTCCCGGCTCGGCTACCTCGAACTGCTCGGCGTCGACGCTCTCTGGCTCACGCCGTTCTTCACCTCGCCGATGGCCGACCACGGTTACGACGTGGCCGACCCCCGTGACGTCGACCCGCTGTTCGGCGACCTGGCCGCGTTCGACCGGCTGGTCACCGAGGCGCACGCGCACAACCTCAAGGTCACCATCGACCTCGTGCCCAACCACACCAGCGACCGGCACGCGTGGTTCCAAGCCGCGCTGCGGGCCGGGCCGGGGTCGATCGAGCGGGACCGGTTCATCTTCCGCGACGGCGGCGGCTTCGACGGTTCCGTGCCGCCGAACAACTGGCCGAGCCAGTTCGGCGGACCGGCGTGGACCCGGGTGCCGGACGGGCAGTGGTACCTGCACCTGTTCACGCCCGAGCAGCCCGACCTGAACTGGGACAACCCGGAGGTCGCCGCCGACCTGGCGCGCACGCTGCGGTTCTGGCTGGACCGCGGGGTCGACGGGTTCCGCATCGACGTCGCCCACGGCATGGCCAAGCCCTACGGCTTGCCGAACATCGACCCGCGGGCCGAGCTGGGTGCGGGCGTCATGCACGACAACGCGATCGACCCCCGGTTCGACAACGACGGCGTGCACGAGGTGCACCGGATGATCCGCAAGGTCATCGACGAGTACCCGGGCCGGATGGCCGTCGGCGAGATCTGGGTGAAGGACGACGAGCGCTTCGCCCGCTACGTGCGCCCCGACGAGCTGCACCTGGGGTTCAACTTCCGGCTGGTCGAGGCACCGTTCGACGCGGACGGCGTGCGTTCGGCGATCGAGCACTCGCTGGGCGCCGTACGCGGCCTGGACACCCCGCCGACCTGGACGCTGTCCAACCACGACGTGACGCGGCACGTGACGCGGTACGGCGGCGGCGCGATCGGCACGCAGCGCGCACGGACGATGACCCTGGTGGAACTGGCGCTGCCCGGCGTCGTCTACCTCTACAACGGCGAAGAACTCGGCCTGCCCGACGTCGAACTACCGGAGTGGGCGCTACAAGACCCGATCTGGCTGCGCTCGGGCCACACCGACCGCGGCCGCGACGGCTGCCGCGTCCCGCTGCCGTGGGAGGGCGACACCCCACCGTTCGGCTTCTCCCAGGCCGTCACCACCTGGCTACCGCAACCCAACGAGTGGGCCGGCTTGACCGCCGAGTCGCAGTTGGAAGACCCCGACTCGATGCTCTCGTTCTACCGTCACGCGCTTGAACTGCGGAAATCGCACAGCGCGTTCAACGGCGACGAGCTGGAGTGGTACGGCGCCCCACCCGGCTGCTTCGCGTTCCGCCGCAAGGGCGGCGGCCTCATCTGCGCCCTGAACACCTCCGGCGGCCCGGTCCCCCTCCCACCCGGCGAGGTCCTGCTGTCCAGCGGCCCGATGGACGGCAACCAACTACCACCGGACACAGCGGTCTGGCTGGTGTAGCTCCGCGGTTATCCACAGGCACCGCCGCGTTTCCGGTCCCTCGCAGCGGTTGTCCACAGGCCCCCGGCGAGCGCCCCGCACTGTCGGTCCCTCGTGGCAGAGTAAAGCAGGGGTCCCCTGGCGGGGACCCCTGCGCAGCGAGGGCTGTGCCCGACTCAGACCGGCAGGGCTCAGGACCGGCAGAGGCCAGACCGGCAAGGCTCACGGCCCGGCAGGGGCCACTCCGGCTGGGGTCAGGACCGGCCGGACCGGCAAGGGTCACGGACCGGCGGGGATCAGACCAGTAGCGGCAGCATGGAGTGGCGGCGGCGGACCACGGCGCCGAACCGGGCGTCGATGCGCAGCCACGAGTCGGTGGCCGTGATGCGCACGTCGTCACCGCCGAGGAACCCCATGCCGGACAACGCGAACAGGCACCGCATCGGCACCTTCACGTCCAACCCGGAACCGCTCACCGTGATCACGGTCTGGTCCAGCAGCGAGGCGGGCGGCGTGCCGCGCGGGCCCGCGTTCTCGCGCGCCACCTCCACCCCCCTCTCCGCCAACTCCGACACGACGCTGCCGGGCAGCCGGTCCACGGGCAGCCAGCCCGCCGACGGCGGCAGCGCCGAGCGCCACATCATGTCCCGCGACGGGCCCGGGTCGACGGTCTCGCTGCGCACCACGGCCAGGCCGGTGAGCAGGTCGCTGCCGGACACCGTCACGTCACCGGGCGTGATCCGACCGGCCACGGTGCGGGTGGCCAGCGTGTCAAACGGGGTCGCGACCCACGCGTCCACCAGGTCGCCGGCCGGACGGTTGCGCAGCCGCACCACCGTCTGGGCGTCCAAGCGGACGGCGCGGGCGACGAACGCGCCGAGGTCGTCCCGCTCCGCGGGATCGGCGAGGACCAACTCAGGCACCATTACCTCCGGCACGCCAGCCCGCGAGGAAGTCGCGCTCGGCTTCGAGAAGACGGCGCGGGCGTCCGGCCGTCAGGTTGTAGGGCACCATCAGGGTTTCGGCCGTCGTGACGACGGCGCTGCCCTCCTGACGGCTGCCGCGGACCGTGTAGTCCAACGTGAACGACGCGGACTTCAATTCCCGCACCGACATCTCCACCACGATCTCGTCACCGGTGAACACCAGCGGCGCGAGGTAGTCCACCACCAGCCGGGCCACGACCATGCCCTTCGACATCTCCGCCACCCCGTGCCGGGCGGCCTCGGTGAACAGCAGGTCGATCCGCGCCTCTTCCAGCAAGGTCACCGTGTTGGCGTGGTTGACGTGGCCGAACACGTCCATGTCCGACCAGCGCGGGCGCACGCCCGTGACGAACACACCCAAGTTGAACGCGCCTCCCGGTGTCGATGCGTGGTGGCAGTGACCTTATCCACGTGCTACACCCAGGTTAAGCGCGCGTCCACGTCGAGGAATCGCCCCAGGTCGGCGACCTCTTCCCGCACATCGGGACGCTCACCGAACGGCCGCACGGTGATCAGCGCGCCGTCACGCCGCCACACCGCGACCACCCGCCCGTCGACCACCACCTGCGGCGTGAGGACACCGCCCCCGGTCTGCACGAGCGACGCGTGCTCGGGCGCCAACGCCGCCGACCGGTCGCGGTAGCCGAGCAGGTAGGTGTCGAAGTGGCCCAGCATCCGCACCACACCGCTCGGCTGCGCCGACTCGTCGTCCACCGCGGGCAGACCCTTGAGGTGCCGCTTGGGCAGACCGCTCCACGCGGCGAAGTCATCGGGCGTCGCCGGCCCGTACGCCTGCCGGTAGCGCCGCCACAACTCGTCCACGCCACGCGGCTCGCCCTCGATCCGCAGCAGCCGATACGTGTCGTCCAACCCCCGGCACAGCACACCGGAGTGCGCCGCGAACGCCAACAGGTGCGCGGGCGCCTGGGACTTCGGGTCGATCTCGATGCCGACCTCGCCGAGCCGGCGCACGAGCTCAGCACGCTCCAACGGCTCGGTCAGCACTTCCCGGAGCGCGGGTAGCGCGCGCTCGCACAGCTCATCGGTGAGCCCGAGCTGTTCACGACGACGGCGTCCAGCGGCGATGAACGTCGGCCCCAACAACCCTACGACCCACAAATCGTCCTCGTGCAGCAAGTGAAGGGTGCCGCGCATCGCCCACGTGCGCACCAGAGGGCCCTCCAAGGACCGCACACCCCGAGCGCGCGCTGCGAGCCGTACCGCGGGGACGTCCTGGGCCTGCAGTGCGAACACGGAGGCGAACAGTTCGTCCACGTCGGCTGCCGGGTGCGAGAGCCGCTGTGCCCGCATCCGCTGGGCGAGCAGGGTCATCTGGGACGAGCACCCGTCGAACCGCGCACCACCAGCTCCGGCTGGAACACGAACTCCGCGTGCGGAGCGGGCGTGCCGCCGATCTCCTCCAGCAACGCGTGCACCGCCGCCTGCCCCATCGCCTCGACGGGCTGCCGGATCGTGGTCAACGGCGGATCGGCGAACACGATCAGCGGTGAGTCGTCGAACCCGACCACGGACACGTCCCGCGGCACACCCAGCCCGCGCTGCCGGGCCGCGCGTATCGCACCGAACGCCATCAGGTCGCTGCCGCACACGATCGCCGTGCAGCCGCGGTCCAGCAGGGCGTTGGCCGCCGCCTGGCCGCCTTCGACCGTGAACAGCGAGTGCTCCACCAGGTCGGACGCCTGCGGGCGGACGAGCGTGAAGCCCTCCACCATCCGCTGCGCGGGCACGAACCGCGGCGGACCCACCGCCAGCCCGATCATCTCGTGCCCGAGTTCCACCAAGTGGGTGACCGCCAATCGGACGGCGGCACGGTTGTCCACCGAGACGAACGGCGCGGACACCTGGTCGGTGTAACCGTTGATCATCACGAACGGCACGCCGCGCCCGGCCAGCTTGACGTACCGGTCCTTGTCGGCGGTCGTGTCGGCGTGCAGGCCGGACACGAACACGATCCCGGTGACGCCCCGGTCGACCAGCATCTCGGTCAGCTGGTCCTCGGTCGAGCCGCCGGGCGTCTGCGTGCACAGCACCGGCGTGTAGCCGTCTCGCGTCAGCACCTGCTCGATGACCTGCGCGAACGCCGGGAAGATCGGGTTGTTCAACTCGGGGGTGATCAACCCGATCAGCCCGGCGCTGCGCTGGCGGAGCCTGGGTGGGCGCTCGTAGCCGAGCACGTCCATCGCGGCGACCACGGCCTGGCGGGTCGCGGCCGAGACGCCTGGCTTGCCGTTGACCACTCGGCTGACCGTCGCCTCGCTCACGCCTGCCTGGGTCGCGATGTCACTGAGCCGCGCTGTCACACCGGGTGACTCTACGGGCGCGAGAGCCACACGGTCGTGTCCGGCGGCACGAGGACGTCCGCGTCTTCGGTCGCGAAACCACCCGAGGCGAGCACCACGTCGCCGTCGGCGGGCACCCGTGCCACGTCCGGGCCGAAGTTCACCACGCAGGTGAACGCGCCGCGGCGGAACGACAGCACGCCTGCAGGCGCGTCCAGCCAGTCCACGTCGGAGCCGGCGCCGAGGTCCGGGTGCTCCCGCCGCACGCGCAGCGCACTGCGGTACAGCTCCAGCACCGAGTTCGGGTCGCCGACCTGGCTCGCGACGCTGAGCCCGGCCCAGTCCGCGGGCTGCGGGAGCCACGAGCCGCCGTCGCCGAAGCCGAACGACGGGCCGTCCGCCGTCCACGGGATCGGCACGCGGCAGCCGTCCCGGCCCCGGTCGGTGTGGCCGGACCGCTCCCACACCGGGTCCTGCAGCACGTCCTCGGGCAGGTCCAGCACCTCGGGCAGGCCCAGTTCCTCGCCCTGGTAGACGTACGCGCTGCCGGGCAGCGCCAGCATCAGCAACCCCGCCGCACGCGCCCGCGCCACGCTGCCGTACCGCGTCACGTGCCGCTGCACGTCGTGGTTGGACAGCACCCACGTCGTCGGCGCGGCCACCGGCCTCATCGCGGCCAGGGAGTCGTCGATGACCTGCTTGACGTCGGCGGCGTCCCACTCGGCGGTCAGGTAGTGGAAGTTGAACGCCTGGTGCAGCTCGTCGGAGCGCAGGTAGCGGGCGGTGCGCTCGGGGCTGGGCGTCCACGCCTCGGCCACGCCGATCCGGTTGCCCGGGTAGGAGTCGAGCACCTTGCGCCAGTCGCGGTAGATCTCGTGCACGCCGTCCTGGTCGAAGAACGGCAGCGCCTCCGTGCCCAGCAGCTTGAGGTGGCCGGGCGTGCCGACGTCGGGCAGGCCGTCGGCCTTGACCATGCCGTGCGCGACGTCGATGCGGAAGCCGTCCACGCCGAGGTCGAGCCAGAAGCGCAGCACGTCGAGGAACTCGTCGCGCACCTCCGGCTGGTCCCAGTTCAGGTCCGGCTGCTCGGGCGCGAACAGGTGCAGGTACCACTGGCCGTCCGGGACCCGGGTCCACGCGGGGCCGCCGAAGACGGACTCCCAGTCGTTCGGCGGCTGCTCGCCGCGGCCGTCGCGGAAGTGGTAGCGCGCGCGTTCCGGTGAGCCCGGCGCGGCCGCGAGGGCCTGCTGGAACCACACGTGCTGGTCGCTGGTGTGGTTCGGGACCAGGTCCACGATCACCCGGATGCCCAGCCGGTGTGCGTCCTCGACCAGGGCCTTGGCGTCGTCGTTCGTGCCGAACAGCGGGTCCACGGTGCGGTAGTCGGCCACGTCGTAGCCGCCGTCGGCCATCGGGGACTGGTAGAACGGCGTGATCCACACGGCGTCCACACCCAGGTCGGCCAGGTAGGGCAGCCGCGAGCGGATACCGGGCAGGTCACCGACGCCGTCGCCGTCCGAGTCGGCGAAGCTGCGCACGTAGACCTGGTAGATGACGGCATCGCGCCACCAGTCCTGCGTCATGGGGTGTCCTTCCGGATCGGTTCCGCCGGAGGGCAATGAAATACTTTGCAAGTGTTTTCAGCAAGTCTGGCAGCTGGTATGACCTACAGCACATCCCTGCCAGCTAGGAGACAACGTGGTTTCCGCTAGTCGACGCGCTTTGGGCGCGATAGCCGTACTCCTGTTCAGCCTTTTGGCGGTTCCGCAAAGTTTTGCAGCGCCACCGTCCGCGAAGGACGTGACCGCGACCCTGTTCCAGTGGCCGTTCGCGCGGGTCGCCAGTGAGTGCACGAACGTGCTCGGGCCTCGCGGCTACGGGTTCGTGGAGGTCTCGCCGGCCACCGAGCACATCCAGGGTCCCCAGTGGTGGACCTCGTACCAGCCGGTCAGCTACCGCATCGCCGGGCGGCTCGGTGACGAGGCCGCGTTCCGGAACATGGTGAACACCTGCCACGCGGCGGGCGTGAAGGTCATCGCGGACGCGGTGATCAACCACATGAGCGCCGGGTCGGGCACGGGCACCGGCGGCTCGTCGTACACGAAGTACAACTACCCCGGCATCTACAGCGACCCGGACTTCCACTCGTGCCGGTCGCACATCAGCGACTACCGCAACCGCGACAACGTGCAGAACTGCGAACTGGTCGGGCTGTCGGACCTGAACACCGGCAGCGACTACGTGCGCGGGCGGATCGCGTCGTACCTGAACCACCTGATCTCGCTCGGCGTGGACGGGTTCCGGATCGACGCGGCCAAGCACATGGCGGCGGCCGACCTGTCGGCGATCAAGTCGCGGTTGAGCAACCCGAACGTGTTCTGGGTGCACGAGGTGATCTACGGCGCCGGTGAGGCCGTGCAGCCGGGCGAGTACACCGGGTCGGGTGACGTGGACGAGTTCCGGTACGCCTACGACCTCAAGCGGATCTTCAACAACGAGAACCTGGCGTACCTGAGCACGTTCGGGCAGTCGTGGGGCTACCTGCCCAGCGGCCAGGCGCGGTCGTTCGTCGACAACTGGGACACCGAGCGCAACGGGTCGACGCTGACGTACAAGGACGGGTCGACTTACACGTTGGCGAACGTGTTCATGCTGGCCTGGCCCTACGGTTCGCCGAACGTGCACTCGGGCTACGAGTTCTCGAACCACGACGCCGGGCCGCCGTCCGGGTCGGAGTGCTACACGTCCGGGTGGAAGTGCCAGCACCGGTGGACGCAGATCGCGTCGATGGTCCAGTTCCGCAACGCCGTGGCCGGGACGTCGGTGGTGAACTGGTGGGACAACGGCGGCGACGCGATCGCGTTCGGGCGGGGCAACAAGGGCTTCGTCGCGATCAACCGGGAGTCCTTCGCGGTGACGCGGACGTTCCAGACCTCACTGCCCGCCGGGTCGTACTGCAACGTGCAGCGGGAGGGGTGCGTCGCGGTCGCGGTGGGGTCGAACGGCCAGTTCACCGCGACGTTGGGCGCGGGTGAGGCGTTGGCGCTGCACGTCGGTGCGACGGGCGTGGGCAACCCGCCGGCCGGGACGACGTCGTTCGCGGTGAACGCCACGACTTCGTTGGGGCAGAACATCTTCGTGGTGGGCGACCACCCGTCGCTGGGCTCCTGGAACCCGGCCGCCGCGATCGCCCTGTCCTCCGCCACCTACCCGACCTGGCGGGGCTCGGTGTCACTGCCCGCGGGGACCTCGTTCCAGTACAAGTACCTCCGCAAGGAGTCGAACGGGTCGGTGACCTGGGAGAGCGGGACGAACCGCACCGCCACTTCACCGGCGACGCTGTCGGACACCTGGCGCAACTAGACCCGCCCGCCGCACCGAGGATCCGTCGCGGTCAGACCCTCCGCTCCACGGGACCCCGGCCACAGCCGGACCCACTCGCTCCACGGGACCACCAGACCCGGCCTGCTCCACGGGACACTCGGCCACAGCCGGACCCGGCCTGCTCCACAGGACCACCGGCCCCAGCTTGACCCGGCCGGCTCCACAACCACCTGACCGCAGCCGGACCCGGCCGTCACACGACGCGATCGGCCCGGCGCCGGACCCGCCTCCTCACGGCGGGTCCGGCGCCAGGGGCCGGACCGCCCGATGGCGTGCTCCGCAGGGGTCCTCGCCAAGGGGACCCCTGCTTTCATTCTCCCAGAGGGGTACGACAATTCCGGCCCAAGTGGCCCCGCACAGGGGCTAGTGCAGGAACAGGGCGAGCAGCCCGGTGACGGCGACGAGCAGCGCCACCAAGGCGTACACGTACCGGATGGCCAGGGCGTGATCCCACTTCGGGCGACGCGCCGGTTGCCGCCGAGGTGCGGGTCCGGAACCCCGGCGCACCACCGGCCCCGGCACGCGGGGCACACGCCGGCGCGGCCTCCACGTCGGACGTTCGCACACGGGTTTGTCGCGATCCGCGGGCGGCCCGTAGCCGGTCCCGCCGGAGAAGTCGGCTACGTCATCGTTGCTGCCGGTGCCATTTGGTCCCATCGGGTCTCCACCTGTCTCGCTGGTGTTCCACAAGGGTGCGTTCAGCGGACGACATGCCGGGAACGGCGGGTCGTCGTCCGATTCGGGTCTCGGCGGTTCCGGGGTGTCGCGGTGCGGTCGACCGCGACACCTCGCAGCGTCAGCGGATCATGCTGCGAACCTGGCGGGCCGCCACGGAGAGGGTCGCCAGGTCGAGCTTGCTGACCCGGTTGATCTCCTCCAGGGCGGCACGGGCGCGGCTCAGGCGGAAGGAGTTGGCCTGCTCCCACGCCGCGATCTTCTCCTCCGGGGTGTCGCCCGGCTCGGCGGACCGCAGCACGTCGATCGTGATCGACCGCAGCGACGAGTAGAAGTCGTCCCGCAACGCGAGGCGGGCCAGCGAGTGCCAGCGGTTCAGGCGTTCCAGGCTCGACACCGAGCTGAGCATCCGGTCGACGTCCAGGTGCTCCGACAGCGCGAAGTACAGCTCCGCCGTCTCCTCGTGCGTCCGCTCCTGCCCGGTCGCGCCCTCGCCCTCCTCGCGCTCGGCGAGTTCGGCCACCTCGGTCACGTCCAGCAGCCCGTAGGTGAACAGCAGCCCGGCGATCCGGCGCGCCAGGTCCACCGGCACGCCCTGGCCCACCAGCCGCTCGACGTGCTCGATCACGGACTCCTTCTCGTGCCCCTGGAGCAGGTCGATCGTGCGCGGCGCGAGTTCGGCGACCACCGGGGCGAACCGGCTGATCGTGGACCCGACCGCCAGCGGCTGCGGCCGGTTGGTGAGCAGCCAGCGCGACGCCCGGTCGAGCAGGCGGCGGGTCTCCAGCACCATGTCGTCCTGCACGTCGGTCGGCACGACGTTGTCCAGCGCCCGGATCTGCTGCCAGATCGACGGCAGGTCGTAGATCGCGGTCACCACGGTGTAGGCGCGCACCGCGTCCGTGGCCGACGCGCTGATCTCCTCGGTCAGCCGGAACGCGTACGACACGCCGCCGCCGTCCACGACCTCGTTGACCAGCACCGTCGTGAT
Source organism: Saccharothrix sp. CB00851 (assembly GCF_001905065.1). Classification (NCBI taxonomy): domain Bacteria; kingdom Bacillati; phylum Actinomycetota; class Actinomycetes; order Pseudonocardiales; family Pseudonocardiaceae; genus Saccharothrix; species Saccharothrix sp. CB00851. Next base: position 305,834 of record NZ_LWLC01000012.1, on the reverse strand, counting down.
GATCTCGCGGGACAGCGGGTGGCTGCCGATGGCGTCGGCGAACCGCTCCCGCAGCTCGCTCGGGAAGTAGTCGGGCAGCCGGCGGGCCAGCACGTCGATCGTCGGCAGGTCGCTGGCCAGCACCTCCTCCTTCAACGCCAGCTTCACGTGCGCGAGCAGCGTGGCCAGCTCCGGCGAGGTGAGCCCGTCGCCCGCCTTCTCCAGCGCCTTGAACTCGGCCGGGCTCGGCAGGGCTTCGAGCGTGCGGTCGAGCACGCCGCGTTCTTCGAGGTCGGCGACCAGTCGGGAGTGCACCGAGAGCATCGGCGCGGCGTGGGCGCGGGAGACGCCGAGCACGGCGTTCTGCGAGTAGTTGTCGGCCAGCACCAGCTCACCGACCTCGTCGGTCATCTGGCCCAGCAGCTCGTTGCGCTGATCCTGGTCGAGCTTGCCGTCGCGGACCAGCTCGTCCAGCAGGATCTTGATGTTGACCTCGTGGTCGGAGCAGTCGACACCGGCGGAGTTGTCCAGCGCGTCGGTGTTGACCTTGCCGCCCGTGCGGGCGAACTCGATCCGGCCGCGCTGGGTCAGGCCCAGGTTGCCGCCCTCGCCGACGACCTTGACCCGCAGGTCGGCGCCGTTGACCCGGATCGCGTCGTTGGCCTTGTCGCCGACCTCGGCGTGCGACTCCGCGCCCGCCTTCACGTACGTGCCGATGCCGCCGTTCCACAGCAGGTCCACCGGGGCGAGCAGGATCGCCTTCATCAGCTCCGGCGGCGACAGCTTCGCCACGCCCTCGGGCAGCCCCAGTGCCACCCGGGCGTGCTCGCTGACCGGGATCGACTTGGCCGTGCGCGGCCACACGCCGCCGCCCTCGCTGATCAGCGAGCGGTCGTAGTCGTCCCAGGACGAGCGGGGCAGCTCGAACAGCCGCTTGCGCTCCGAGTAGGACATCTGGGCGACCGGGTTCGGGTCGATGAAGATGTGCCGGTGGTCGAACGCGGCCACCAACCGGATGTGCTCGGACAGCAGCATGCCGTTGCCGAACACGTCACCGGACATGTCGCCGACACCGACGACGGTGAACTCCTCCGACTGCGTGTCCGTGCCCAGCTCGCGGAAGTGCCGCTTCACGCTCTCCCACGCGCCCTTGGCGGTGATGCCCATCGCCTTGTGGTCGTAGCCCACGGAACCGCCGGACGCGAACGCGTCACCCAGCCAGAAGCCGTAGGACTTCGACACCTCGTTGGCGATGTCGGAGAACGACGCCGTGCCCTTGTCCGCCGCGACCACCAGGTACGTGTCGTCACCGTCGTGGCGGACGACCTGCGGCGCGGGCAGCACCGTGCCGGAGTTGAGGTTGTCGGTCAGGTCCAGCAGGCCGGAGATGAACTGCCGGTAGCAGGCGATGCCCTCGGCCAGCAGCGCCTCGCGGTCCAGGCCGGGGTCGCCGGTGGGCGCGGGCGGGCGCTTGAGCACGAACCCGCCCTTCGCGCCGACCGGCACGATCACCGCGTTCTTCACCGCCTGCGCCTTGACCAGGCCCAGGATCTCGGTGCGGAAGTCCTCGCGCCGGTCGGACCAGCGCAACCCGCCGCGGGCCACCGGGCCGAACCGCAGGTGCACGCCCTCCAGCCGCGGCGAGTACACGAAGATCTCGAACCGGGGCCGCGGCTGCGGCAGGTCCGGGATCGCGCGCGGGTCCAGCTTCACCGCCAGGTACGGGCGCGGGTTGCCGTCGGCGTCGCGGACGAAGTAGTTCGTGCGCAGCGTGGCCTGCACCAGCGTGAGCAGGCTGCGCAGGATGCGGTCCGCGTCCAGGCTGGTCACGTCGTCGATCATCGCGGTGATCTCGTCGACCAGGTGCTCGGTGCGTCCGGTGCGGTGCTCGTCCGACAGCGACGGGTCGAACCGCGCCTCGAACAGCCGCACCAGGGCCGTGGCGACCTCGGTGTGGCCGAGCACGGCGTCCTCGATGTAGTCCTGGCTGTACGGGGTGCCCGCCTGGCGCAGGTACTTGGCGTAGGCGCGCAGCGTCGCTGCCTGCTGCCACGTGACACCGGCCTTGAGCACCAGCGTGTTGAAGCCGTCGACCTCCGCCTCACCGCGCCACGCGGCGGCGAACGCGTCCTGGAAGCGGGTGCGGACCGACTCCACGTCCTCGGCGGACAGCTTGTCCAGCGTGACCTGGTCGATGCGCAGGCCGAAGTCGTAGATCCAGCACTGGACGCCGTCGTCGCGGGACAGCTCGTAGGGCCGCTCGTCCACCACGACCACGCCCATGCGCTGCAACATCGGCAGCACGTCCGACAGGGTCAACCGGGCGCCGACGAGGAACAGCTTGAACCGCCGCTCTCCCGGCTCGGCGTCGCGCGGCGTGTAGAACGCCAGGTCCAGGTCACCGGGTTTGAGGGCCTCGATGCGCCGGAAGTCCGCCATGCCCTCGACCGCGGTGAAGTCCTCCTTGTACGCCTCGGGGAACGCCGCGGCGATCCGCTGGCCCTGCTCCGACGACGACTCCGCGCCCAGGCCGGTGCCGTGGTCGTCCAGGACCGCCTCGACCATGCGGTCGTCCCACGAGCGCACCGCCTCGGCCAGCAACTGCTGGATGTAGCCGGTGTCCGGCTCGACCTGGCGCGCCGGGTCGGTGTGCACGGTGAAGTGCACGCGGGCCAGCGCCGACTCGCCCACGCGGGCGCTGTACTCCAGGTTCACGCCGCCGAGCTGGTCGATCAGGACTTCCTGCATGGCCAGCCGGGACGTCGTGGTGTAGCGGTCGCGCGGCAGGTAGACCAGGCACGAGTAGAAGCGGCCGTACGGGTCGCGGCGCAGGAACAGGCGCAGCCGGCGGCGTTCGGCCAGCGCGATCACGCCCGTCACGGTCTGGTAGAGCGTGTCCGTGTCGACTGAGAAGAGCTCGGTGCGCGGGTAGTTCTGGATCACCTCCAGCATCCGCTGCCCCGAGTACGAGTGCAGCGGGAAGCCGGCGCGGTGGATGACGTCGCGGACCCGGCGTTCGACGGCCGGGATGTCCAGCACGTCCTCGTGCAGGGCCGTCGTGGAGAACACGCCCAGGAACCGGTGCTCACCGGTCACGTTGCCGTCGGCGTCGAAGGTCTTCACGCCGACGTAGTACGGGTACACCGAGCGGTGCACGCTCGACTGCGCGCTGGCCTGCGTCAAGACCAGCAGTTCGGGTGACAGTGCCTGCGCGCCCGCGTCCGGGCCCGCGGTCAGGCTGCGTGCCGCGAGGCTGTCCTGTCTGAGCACACCCAGGCCACTGGCCAGGACCGCCCGCAGCGCCGGTTCGCCGTCGGTGGCCGGGTCGTCGCGGACCAGCTCGTACTGGCGGTAGCCGAGGAAGGTGAAGTGGTCGTCGGCGAGCCAGCGCAGCAGGTTCGCGCCGTCGGCCACCTCGTGGCTGGGCAGTGGCGGCGGGTCGGACTCCAGCTGTTCGGCCAGCTGCAGGGCCGTGCCCGCCATCTTGTCGGTGTCCTCGACGACCTCGCGGACGTCGTTGAGCACTGTGTGCAGCTTGGTTTCCAGCTCACGCGCCCGGTCCGGGTCGGTGAGCAGGTCGACCTCGATGTACATCCACGACTCGGCCAGCGCGTCGCCCGGCGGGTCGGCCGGGTCGGCGGTCGGCAGCACCTCCTGGAGCGCGCCCGTCACCAGGTCCCGGCGCACCACCACGATCGGGTGCACCACCCGCTGCACCTGCACGCCGCCGCGGGTCAGCTCGGAGGCCACCGAGTCGACCAGGTACGGCATGTCGTCGGTGACCACCTGCACCACCGTGGCCGGACACGTCCAGCCGTCGTGCGCGCGGGTCGGGTTGATGATCCGCACCACCGGACGACCAGGCACCCGGGTCTCGGCGAGCTGGTAGTTCGAGCGCACCGCGCCCACCAGGTCCACCGGGTCGTCGTCGTTGACTTCCTCGGCCGGGACGTGGCGGTAGTACAGGCGGATCAGGTCGGCGAGCTCGGGGGCGTTGGCGGCGGCTCGTTCGATCAATTCGTCACGAGCCTGTTCGGGACTGGCCGGGCGGGCCGCGTCGACATCACGCGCGGTCTGCTCGGATCGGGACGGGGCTCCAGTCGAGGTCATGTTCAGGCGACTCCACGCTATCCGGCACCTCTGTGTACCGGGTCCGCGCACAACTTAACCAGACGCACGTGAACCCGTTCGCCACAACCCTCTCACTGAATCGAACAACTTGCCGTCAAGTGGCGAATTCACTCGTGACGTGGGCTATTTCCCGCTTTGTTACCGGCCGGAAACCTTATTACCAGCTCAAATCATTTCACGATTCGGGAAGTGTCCACGTGTCGAACCGCCGCGGCGGGTCGACGCGCTGGATCGGGGCGGTGGTCTCGTTCTCGGAGGCCGGCGGCGGGTTCCCGACAGGTGAGATCGGCACGGTGTCCTCGTCCACCTCGACGCGTCCGGCCGCTTCGTCCTCGCGTCGGGCGTCCTCGTAGGCGACGAGGGCCTCGGCGAGGAGTTCGGCCAGGCTCAGGTCGCTCTTGTGGCGGCGTGAAGCGCGGGTGGCGCTGGGCGAGTCGGGGGCGGGTGGCGTCGGTTCGGCGATCGCCGGCAGGTCGATCGTCTTGCCACCGACCACGACCGCGGTGACGAACGGCTCCTTGGGCGTTTCCGCGTCCGCGGCCGGCTCGGCTGCCTGGTCGGCTGTCTGCTCGACCGGCGGTGTGTCGTCGTGCTCGACGTCGGCGGCGCTGAGGAACCCGGTCGGGCTGAACGGCGGCGTGGCCTCGAGCGAGGGGTCGGCCGGCACCGGGTCCGGCACGGGCACCGGCGGCACCTGGTCGGGTTCGGGCACGCCCGGCACCTGATCCGGCTCGGGCTGCGGCGTCGACAAGTCCGCGGCGACCGAATCGACGTCCGTGGAGGGGAAAACCGGCCGCTCGTCGAGATCCTTGGTCCGCGGTCCTTCGACGCTCATCCCTTGCGGTGGCACCGTGTGCGCCACCACCCCGCCGCCGGACTCGGCCACCGGCAGGCCGAAATCGCTCACCGGCGGCACCGGGTAGTCGGGCGGGTCGGGCACGCGGGCGGTGGGGATGAGGGGCCCCTTCACAAAAGCCGCGCCAAGCCCGACCGGCGGCACGTCATCGCGCACGGCCGGTTGGACCATCGTCGGCGAGTCGAACATGTCGACCGGCGCCGGCGGCTCCTCAGTCCGCAGCCGGGACGGCGCCTCCACCCGCCACTGCACCGGCTCGGGTTCCGGCTGGGGTTGCGGCACGGGCTCGGGTGCGATCTGGACCTGCTGCACGGGCTCGGGCGCGATCTGGACCTGCTGCACCGGCTGGGCCTCAGGCTGCTCCGGCCGCACCGACTGAGGCTCAAGCTGCTCCGGCTCTGCCGACTGCACCAACTGCACCGGCCAGGACTCAGCCTGGTCCGACCGCGCCGACTGCGGCTCGGGCTGCACCAACTGCACCGACCTCGACTCAGGCTGTTCCGGCCGCGTCCGCTCCACTTCAGGCCGGTCGTGCTGCCCCGACTCGGCCGCGAGCTCGACCTGCCGCACCGGCTCAGCCGGTTCAGGCCCGGACCGGGCTTCCGGCGCCGACTCGCGTTCAGGCCGATCCTGACGGACGGGTTCGGCCTCCGTCCGCCCGGCGGACTGGGACTCAGCCCCGACCGGCCGCACCGACTGAGCCTGCTGCGGGGCCTCGGTTCGAGACTGGTCCTGCCGCGCCGGCTCGGACTCGGACCGCACCTGCCGGACCGGCACCGGTTCGGGCACGGGCTGGGCCTGCGGTGCGGGCGCGGTCTGCCCCAGCGGCGCAGGCTCGAACTCGGCCTGCCCCGGCGGCGCGGACGCGGGCTCGGCCTGCCCCAGCGACGCGGGCGCGGGCTCGGGCCGCCCGAGCGACGTGGGCTCGGACTCGGCCTGCCCCGGCGGCGCGGGCTCGGGCTCGGGCTGCCCCGGCGGCGCGGGCGCGGGCTCGGCCTGCGGCGCGAGCCGGGGCTCAGGCCGGACCGGCACCGATGGGGAAGCGACCGGTTCATCATCGGCGTCGGGCGCCCGCCGCCGGCCACCGGCACGTCGCGGGTCCAGGAGCCCAGCCGCCTTCAACGTGTCCAACACACTGGAATCGGCCCCGGACTCACCGGGCGACCGCTCCCCATCCGCCGCCTCACGAGCCGCCCGCCGCCGCCCACTGCGCACCGCACCCGCCGCGGCGATCAACCCGGCCGCGGGCACACTCCGCTCGCCACCCTCGTGCGCGGGGGCGGGCGAAGCCACCTCCGCCGGAGCCTCCCCACCGGTGGTCACGTCCGATGGCGGGTGGGCGGCCGGTTGGGGGTTGGCGGGTGCCGTGGTCGGGTCGGCGGTCCGGGTCGGGGACTCGGAGCCCGAGGCATGGGGCACTGGGCTCTGGGGTTCAGGTGCCGAAGCGGCAACCGGGGGTGCGGATACAGGGGCTGCGGCAACCGGGGGCGCGGGAACCAGGGGCGCAGGAACCGGGGCTGCGGGAGATGGGGGTTCCGGGACCGCAGGGGCGGTGTCGGCGGCTTGGCGCGGGGTGGCGGGGCGTGCTTCGACGCTCCTGGCGTGTTCCGGCCGACCGTGGGTGGGGTGGGCCTCCGGTTCCGGGGCACGGCGGCGGCCTCCCGGTTGCGGGTCGCCTTCCGCCTCGCCGAAAGGTTGGACCAGGCGCCAGCGGTCGGCGGCGTGGGCCCTCGCGGCGGAGATGCCGTCCACCGTCATGTCCTCGGCGGCTCGACGGGAGCGCTTGACCCGGACCCCCTCGCTGCGGTGCATCTGGACCGGCCGCCACTGGCGGAGTTGCTGCTTGACGTCCGGGGCGAGGTTCGGGTCGGTGGGCGGCACGGTCGCCGGGGTTCCGGTGCGCAGCAGCGCGGCCAGTTCGTCGTGCAGGCCACCGGCCGGCTTGCGGTGGACGCCCGCGAACTCGGCGGCGAGCCTCGCCCGCACCGCGTAGACCGCCCGGGCCCGCCTGCGTTCGGCCGCGTGGGCGGAACGCAGGTTGGCCAACGCCTCCGCCAGGTCGCCCGCCACCTCGTGGACGTGCGCCAGCGCCAGCAAGCTCTCCGCCAGGAGGGTGTCCAACTGGTGGCGTTCGGCACTGTCCGCCGCGTCACGGAGCAGGTCGCGGGCCTGGTCGACGCGGCCGGCGGGCAGGTGGACCCTGGTCGCCAGGGCCAACCGGAGCCAGCCGGCGGTGGCCGCGGACGGCGCCCGGACCGGGCGTTCCAGGAGCGGGGTGCCGAGTTCGGACGCCTCCCCCGGCTTGTTCAGGTCCATCAGGGCGCAGACCAGTTCGACCGTGAGCCTGCCCCTGACCTGGCCGTTGTCGGACTCGGCCTCCTTGAGGCGGTCGAGCACGGCGAGACCGTCACGGGCCGCGGCGACCGCCGCCTGCAGGTCGCCCCAACGGCGGTGCTGCCCCGCGGCGGACGCGCGGAGCAGGCCCCGGTGCAGCAGGGTCGTGTCGTGGTCCAGCAGCGGATCGGCCTGGTAGAGCTGGTCCGCTTCCTCCAGCGCCTGGGCGAGCGCCGCGCCGCGGCCCACCGAGACCAGGCACTCGCTGGCCTGGACGAGGGCCGTGGCCCGCAGGCCCGGCGGGACGTCGTCGGCTTCCAGGACCGGCCGGACGGCGGCGAAGCCCGTGAGGGGCGCGCCGACCGCCCTGGCGCTGTCGGCCAACTCGACCCGCAGCCGCCAAGCCGTCTCCCGCTCGGACGCGGCCTCGGCCGCCTTGAGGGCGTCCAGTGCCCGGTCCGCGATCCGGACGCCCCGGCCCATCCGGTTGCTCGCGAAGACCACCAGGGCCTCCGCGCGCAACCGGTCCACCTCGTCACGGCGGGTGGAGGCGAGCGCCACTGCGCGCTCGCCCAGCACCAGAGCAAGCTCCGGTGCCCGCCAACGCAGCCGCCAGGCGGGCACGACCAGCGTGCTCACCTCGACGTCCGCCTGCGCCTCGCCCCTCGCCGCCACGATGTAGGTACCCGGCTCTCAGTCCCGTGTGAGCTTGCGGTAGGTCACGCGGTGCGGCCTCGCCGCCTCCGCGCCGAGGCGCTCGATCTTGTTCTTCTCGTAGCCCTCGAAGTTGCCCTCGAACCAGTACCACTGCGACGGGTCCTCGTCCGTGCCCTCCCACGCCAGGATGTGCGTGGCGACGCGGTCGAGGAACCACCGGTCGTGCGAGATGACCACGGCGCAGCCGGGGAACTGCTCCAGCGCGTTCTCCAGCGAGCCCAGTGTCTCGACGTCCAGGTCGTTCGTCGGCTCGTCCAGCAGGATCAGGTTGCCACCCTGCTTGAGCGTCAGCGCCAGGTTCAGCCGGTTGCGCTCGCCACCGGAGAGCACGCCCGCCGGCTTCTGCTGGTCCGGCCCCTTGAAGCCGAACGCGCTGACGTACGCCCGCGACGGCATCTCGACGTTACCGACGTGGATGTAGTCCAGGCCGTCGGAGACGACCTCCCACACGTTCTTCTTCGGGTCGATGCCCGCGCGGTTCTGGTCGACGTAGGACAGCTTGACCGTCTCGCCGATCCGGACGGTGCCCGAGTCGGGCTCCTCCAGGCCGACGATGGTCTTGAACAGCGTCGTCTTGCCCACGCCGTTCGGACCGATGACGCCGACGATGCCGTTGCGCGGCAGGCTGAACGACAAGTTGTCGATCAGCACCCGGTCGCCGAAGCCCTTCTTCAGGTTCTCCACCTCGACCACGACGTTGCCCAGACGCGGGCCCGGCGGGATCTGGATCTCCTCGAAGTCGAGCTTGCGGGTCTTCTCCGCCTCCGCGGCCATCTCCTCGTAGCGGCCGAGGCGGGCCTTGGACTTGGCCTGGCGGGCCTTGGCGCCCGACCGGACCCACTCCAGCTCGTCCTTGAGCCGCTTCTGCAGCTTCTGGTCCTTCTTGCCCTGGACGGCCAGCCGCTCGGCCTTCTTCTCCAGGTAGGTGGAGTAGTTGCCCTCGTACGGGTGGGCCCGGCCGCGGTCGAGCTCCAGGATCCACTCGGCGAGGTTGTCGAGGAAGTACCGGTCGTGGGTGACGGCCAGGACGGCACCCGCGTACTGCGCCAGGTGCTGCTCCAGCCACAGCACGCTCTCCGCGTCCAGGTGGTTGGTGGGCTCGTCGAGCAGCAGCAGGTCCGGCTTGCTCAGCAGCAGCTTGCACAGGGCGACCCGGCGGCGCTCGCCACCGGACAGCGTCTTGACGTCGGCGTCCGGCGGCGGGCAGCGGAGGGCGTCCATCGCCTGCTCCAGCTGGGAGTCGAGGTCCCACGCGTTCGCGTGGTCCAGCTCCTCCTGGAGCTGGCCCATCTCCTCCATCAGCTCATCGGAGTAGTCGACGGCCATCTTCTCGGCGATCTCGTTGAAGCGGTCGAGCTTCACCTTGATCTCGCCGAGGCCTTCCTGGACGTTGCCCAGGACCGTCTTCTCCTCGTTGAGCGGCGGTTCCTGCTGAAGGATGCCCACCGTGTAGCCGGGCGAGAGGAAGGCCTCGCCGTTGCCCGGTGTGTCCAGGCCGGCCATGATCTTCAGCACGCTCGACTTGCCGGCGCCGTTCGGACCGACAACGCCGATCTTCGCACCGGGGAGGAACATGATGGTGACGTCATCCAGGATGACTTTGTCCCCGTGCGCCTTGCGCACCTTCTTCATGGTGTAGACGTACTCGGCCATGCCCGCGATCGTAGAGCGGTGCCGATCGGGCCCGAACCTCGGACGCCGGCAACGGACGTGGGCACAACGCAGAGTTAACGCGAACGTGGGTCACCCACAGACGTAACACGCCCGTCGACCCCGCCTGGCGCGACCCTGCGACCAGCGACTCCGACCGGATGCGCGAACTCGGTGCGCTGTCAACCCCCGGTGCCTGCGTGCGGACCCGGCCCTGGCGCCGGCCCGACGACCTCCCTCCTCCACGCTCGCAACGGCGACGACTGCCCGCGCATTCTCCGCCCCGATCGCGCCGGCGGAAGCCCTTGTCGCTCGATCGGCTCAGAACGGCACTTCGGCCACCTCCTTCGGGCGCTCGGCCTCACCCGGGAGGACCAGCGGCAACTCGTCCGGTTTGCGCGGCGCGACGATCTCGGGCGCGGCCCTGGCCTCGACGGCGTCCGGCGTGTGCCTGGTGCGCGTCGGCATGGCGGTGCACAGGGCCAGGTTGGGACCGATCGCGGTGGCCTCCAGCTCCAGGACCGGCTGCGACTTGCCGTCGAACTCGACGTCCTTGATCGTCAACCGGCCGGTCACCACCACCGGGTCGCCCTTGTTCAGCGATGCCTGCGCGTTGTCCGCCAGCATGCGCCAGCAGGACACCGTCAGGAACATCCGCGAGCCGTCGGACCAGCGACGTTCCGCGTCGTCCCACACCCGCTCGGCGCTGAACAGCCGGAACTTCGCGCGGCTGAAGCCGGTGCCGACCTTGGTGTGGGTGACCGAACTCGCGACATTGCCGCAGATGGTGACCCGGGTCTCGTTGTAAGCCATGTCCGCCTCCTTGGGGTTGATCTCCTGCAACCAGGTTGCCGGGCGCTGAGCTGGGCGGACAGCTGCGGTTCCGAATCTGTGGACAAGTCCCTGAAGCATGCATAATCGCAATGAGTGAGCGCTCACTCGTTGATATGAGTGAGGACTCACTCATAAGCTGGCACCATGCCCGACGAGACAACCCAACGCCGTCGCCGCGCGCCCGCGATGAGCCCCGAGGACCGCCGTGAGGCGATCGTCGCCGCCACCGTCCCACTGCTGTTCACGCACGGCGCCAACGTCACCACCAGCCAGATCGCCAAGGCGGCCGGCATCGCGGAGGGCACCGTCTTCCGGGCGTTCAAGGACAAGCAGGAACTCATCCGCACGTGTGTGCGGAGCGTGCTGGCCGTCGACTCGGAACTGGCGCTCATCGAGGAGGCGAGGCAGGCCAGGACCCTCGCCGAACGCCTCTCCTGGGCCATCAGCGCCGTCTCCGGCTACCTGGACCGGATGTGGCAGCTCAGCAGCGTCCTGCGCGACTCCGGCTACGACCCGCACGACGGGCACGGCAAGGAGCGCGAGCACAAGGGACCGCCGGTCGAGATGCAGCGCATCACCGAGCACGTCGCCTCGCTGTTCGGCCCGGACGACGACCTGCGCGTCGACCCGTCCCTGGCCGCACGCCTGCTGCTCGGGCTCGTGTTCACCAACCGCATGCAGGGCGAGGGCTTCGGCGACTCCACCGCCGACGCCGACCAGCTCGTGCAGCTCTTCCTGCACGGCGTACTGAGGGGGAAGCAGTGACGGACCTGATGATCGAGGCAACGGACGTCGGCAAGGCGTTCGGTGCGCAGAAAGCCCTGGACGGCGTGAGCATCGCCGTGCCCAAAGGCTCCGTGCTCGGCCTGCTCGGCCACAACGGCGCGGGCAAGACGACGCTGGTCAACGTGCTCACCACGATGCTCCCGCCGGACTCGGGCCGCGCGGAGGTGGCCGGGTTCGACGTCGTGGCACAGGCGCACCAGGTGCGCAGCCGGATCGGCCTGACCGGACAGTTCGCCGCCGTGGACGAGCAGCTGTCCGGCCTGGACAACCTGGTCCTGATCGCCCGGCTGCTCGGCGCGACCCCGCGTGAGGCCAGGGCCAGGGGCGCCGAACTGCTGGAGCTGTTCGGGCTGGCCGACGCGGCGAAGCGGCCGTCCCGGACCTACTCCGGCGGCATGCGGCGACGCCTCGACCTGGCCGCGAGCCTCGTCGGCCACCCGGAGGTGATCTTCCTGGACGAGCCGACCACGGGCTTGGACCCGGCCAGCAGGCTCGGGCTGTGGGAGATCGTGGAAGGGCTGGTCACCGACGGCACCACGGTCCTGCTCACCACCCAGTACCTGGACGAGGCCGACCGCCTGGCCGACTCGATCACCGTGCTCTCGAAGGGCAAGGTCGTCGCCGCGGGCACGAGCGCCGAGCTGAAGGCCCAAGTCGGCCAACGCACGGTCACCGTGACCCTGGCGGACGTCTCGGACGTCCCCAAAGCCACCGGAGCCCTGGAACGGGCGGGCCTGCAGCCCGTCACGGCGCAGAACACGCTGACCGCGCCCGTCACCTCGTCCCGCGAGATCGCCACGGTGGTCCGCGCGCTGGACGAGGTCGGCCTGGAGGCCACCGAACTGGCCCTCGGCGAACCGACCCTGGACGACGTCTACCTCACCCTCGCGCAGCACGCGGCCTGAACGGGAGCCCTCGGATGACCACCATCACCGCCTGGCGCGGCACCGACTTCGGCACCCAGGTGCTCGTGCTGACCCAACGATCACTGCGCACGCTGGTCAGCGACCCGCGCATGATCGTGTTCAGCATCCTCCAGCCGCTGATCATGCTGACCCTGTTCAGCCAGATCTTCGCGAGCATCGCCACCACGCCCGGCTTCCCCCAAGGCGTGGCCTACATCGACTTCCTGATGCCCGCGATCCTGGTCAACACCGCCATGCAATCGGCGCTGCAAGCGGGCGTCGGCCTGGTCACGGACATGAAGAACGGCGTGCTGGCCCGGTTCCGCTCACTGCCCATACGGTCGGGTTCGGTGCTGGTCGCGCGCAGCCTGTCCGACCTGGTGCGCACGGCCGCGCAGCTGCTGTTGATGCTGGTGTTCGCGGTCGTGGTGTTCGGCTACTCCCCCGCGGGCGGCGTGGTGGGCACCGTCGCGGCGCTCGCGCTGGCACTGGCCGTCGGCTGGGGTCTCGGCTGGATCTTCCTGGCCATCGCGGCGTGGCTGCGCAACGCCGAGCTGATGCAGACCGTGGGCTTCCTGGCGATGTTCCCGCTGATGTTCGCGTCCAGCGCGTACGTGCCGATCAGCGGGCTGCACGGCTGGCTGCAGGCCGTCGCGAACGTCAACCCGTTGACGTTCGCGGCACGGTCGTTGGCGCTGGCCCAGCCGGTCACCGGTGTGGTCGGGGCGCTGGTCACCAGTGCCGTGCTGGCCGTCGCGGGATGGATCGCCGCCGTCAAGGGCTTCCGCAGGCCTCTCTAGGAGTCCTTGCCTGACATCTTGCGCAGCATCGCGTTGTACGCGGCCAGGTCCGCGTCACCGTCCGCGTCCGCCCGCCGGTCCGCCCGGCGGGCGTCACGGCTGTCCGACCTCGCCCACTGCACGAGCAGCGCCACCATCACCACGATCAGCGGCAACTCGCCCGCCGCCCACGCGATACCGCCACCGAGCCGCTGGTCCTCCAGCTGCGACGTCACCCAAGGCAGTCCCAGCGAGCGGTAGAAGTTCTCGCCGATCACGGTCTGCGAGCTCATCAGCACGATGCCGAAGAATGCGTGGAACGGGATCGAGGCGAACAGCAGGCCGAGCCGTCCCAGCGGCGGCAGCCGGTTCGGCGCCGGGTCGATGCCGATCACCGGCCAGTAGAAGACGTACCCGACCAGGATGAAGTGGGCGTTCATCGCCAGGTGCGCCCAGTGGTAGTCCAACGCGCTGTCGAACAAGCCGGAGAAGTACAAGCCGTAGAACGAGCCCACGAACAGCGCCAACGCCACGAACGGGTTGGTCAGCACCTTCGTTACCGGCGAGTGCACGAACGCCAGCAGCCACTCCCGCGGCCCCGGCGGGTTGCCCCTGCCCGCCACGGGCAGCGCGCGCATCGCCAACGTCACCGGACCGCCCAGCACCAGCAGGATCGGCGCCAGCATGGACAGCAGCATGTGCGCTTCCATGTGGATGCTGAACATCGCCGGCGCGTACCGGCCCACCCCGGACGACGTGGCGAACACCACGGTCAGGCACCCCGCGACCCACGCGACGGTGCGGCCGACCGGCCACGCGTCACCGCGCTTGCGCAGCCGCCGCACGCCCAGCAGGTACAGCACGCCGAGCGCGATGAAGACCGTGCCGAAGACCAGGTCGAACCGGCAGTCGAACAGCAGCCGCGACCACGTCGGCGCGCCGAACAGGTCGTAGCCGATGCGCAGCTCCACCGTGCTGGGCAGCACCCGGCCCTCGACCGGCGGAGGCGTGCGGCTCAACGCCGCGGCCAGGCCCAGCGTGAGGAACATCAGCAGCACCTCGACGCCCGCGAGCTTCACCAGCGACCGCCCGGAGCCCGTGGCCACGACCTCCTTCACGCTCTTCTCGCGCTGGAAGTACCCCACGACACCCAGCACGACGAGCGCGAGCGCCTTGCCGAGCACCAGCAGCCCGTACTCGCTGCCGAACAACTGGCTCACCGGCAGCCGCACCCAGGCGTTGATCACGCCGGAGGCGGCCATCACGATCCAGCAGACCAGCGCCAGCCGGGAGAACCGCGCCGTCGCCAGCCCCAGGTGGTCGCCGCCCCGCCTGCCGTGCGCCAGCAACGCGATCAGGCCGCCGACCCACAACGCCGCCGCGATCAGGTGGTACAGCAGGCTGTTCGTGGCCACGTCGTGCGAACCGCCGCCGGACGAGTGCCCCGTCACCGCCACCGGGATCAGGGCGAACACCGACAGGAAGAACAGCGGCACGGTCCAGCCCCACGACAGCACCAACCGGCAGCCCAGCGCCAGCAGCGCCACGATCACCGCCGTGATCATCCACGCCTTCGCCTGCTCCACCAGCCCGGCCACCTGGACCAGGACCGACGGCTCCAACAGCGCCGTCACCGGCTGCCCGAGCGCGTCGGCCACCGTGAACGGCACCGACAGCACCGCGCCCAACGTCCACACCAACGCCGCCCAGGCCGCCGTGCGCACGGCCGCGTAACCGTCGGCGGCCAGCGTGCCGCTCTCCTGCGGCGGCACCAGGAACGCCGCCAGCAGCAGCGAGCCGACCGTCACCACGGCCGCGGCCTCGGTCAGCACGCGCACGACGATCAGCGCGGACGCGTCACCGCCGGTGAGGACGAGCAGCCCCGCCGCCACCAGGGCGGCTATCGCCGTGCCGACGATCAGCAAGGGGATGAGACCGGTCCGCCGGGTGCGGGAAGGCGCGTCAGTGGGCACGTGACGAGCGTAGGCGGCCCGGCCACACCGCCACCAACCGCCGGACGTGCGCAGATCACACCCACTACCGTTGCCGGACGTGACCAGTTCTCGCACGGTGCTCTTGATGGCCCTCGCCTTGCTCCTGTCGGCGGGGTGCAGCTACTCCATCAACGGGGACGCGCTGCCCCAGGCCGGTGTCACACCCTCGACGACGTCCGCGGACGAGCCTTCGGGCGCGCCGAAGATCGCCAAGCCGCGCACGGTCGTCGGCGTGGAGCCGTGCTCCCTGCTCACCGCGGCCGACCTGAAGTCCATCGGCCCGTACAAGAAGGACCCGGCGCGCAAGGACGACGTGATCCAGGAGTCGTGCCAGTACGTGCTGGACGACGGCTCCCAGGCCGGGCGGACCGTGATCGCCGCGCTCTACCAGAAGTACGAGCAGGTGCGGACGCGG
Source organism: Saccharothrix sp. CB00851 (assembly GCF_001905065.1). Taxonomy (NCBI): domain Bacteria; kingdom Bacillati; phylum Actinomycetota; class Actinomycetes; order Pseudonocardiales; family Pseudonocardiaceae; genus Saccharothrix; species Saccharothrix sp. CB00851. The sequence continues at coordinate 290,454 of NZ_LWLC01000012.1, read as the reverse complement.
CAGGCCGACGGGCGCGAGGTGGTCGTGGAGGGGCACTCGACGTGGGTGCTGTGCGAGCCGACCGGCGGCGAGACGGCGTGCACCGCGACCCTGGCGGTGAACGCCAACCGCAGCGTCCTGGTGGCGATGGCCCAGCCCGCGGGCGTGCCCGACCGGATGCTGGCCGCGATGCAGCCGCTGCTCAAAGCGGCGTTGAGCCGACTCCCGCCCGCCTGAGCTCACGGGCGCGCGACCGGCGCGCCAGCAGCACCGCGGGCACCATCAACGCGATCACGAACGCCACGAAACCCAGCGAGATCGACAGGTTGCTGGCGTGCGCGAGACCGCCGACGACCGGTGGGCCGAGCAGGAAACCGGTGTAGGCGACCGTCGTGACCAGGCCGATCTCGCGTTCACCGCCCGTGCCGTCGGCGCGCCTGCCCGCGTCACCGGCCAGGTCCATGATCACCGGGAACGCGAACGCCAGGCCTAGGCCCACGAGCGCGAACCCGACATAACCCACGGCGGCCGACCGCACCAGCACGGCGAGCGCGAGGCCGAGCGCGGCCACCACGGCACCCGACGCGAGCAGCCGGTACGGGCCGACGCGGCGTTGCGCGGGCTCGCCGAGCAGGCGGGCGGTGGCCATCGCGATGGAGAACCCCGCGTACGCCGCCGCAGCAGCGGCCTCGCCCACACCGCGTTCGTTGACGAAGAACAGCGCCGACCAGTCCGACGCCGCACCCTCGGCGATCGCGGAGAACAGCGTGATCGTGGCCAGCAGCCACAACAGCGGCCGCTTGAGGACCGGCCGGTCCTCCCGCACCGCGTCGGTGGTCTCGCCGGTCGTGGTGGGCACGGCCCTGATCACCCAGGCGATGGTGACCGCGCCGATCACCGCGACCGTGATGAGGTGCCTGGTCAGACCCCAGCCGACACCCGCCGCGGCCGCCGCGCCCAGCGAGCCCACCAGGCCGCCGACGCTGAAGCCCGCGTGGAACTGCGGCATCAGCGGCCGGTCCAGGCTGCGGGTGACGGCGACGGCGGCGACGTTCATGCCGACGTCCAGCGACGCGCCGCACGCGCCGAGCACGAACAGCACCAGGCCGAGTTGGAACGGCGTGTCGGCGAGCGTGAGCGAGGGCACGGCCAGCACGGTGACCGCCGCACCCACCACGATCAGCTTCCGCGCACCCACCCGCGCGCAGATCCGGGCCGCGAACGGCGCCGTCGCCGCCAGGCCGACGCTCGCGCCGAACAGGGCCAGGCCCAGCGTCGCCTCGGTCGCGCCGACCTGTGCCGCCAGCGCGGGCATGCGCGCCGCCCAGGACAGGAACAGCGCCCCGTTGAACAGGAACACCGCGAAGACGGCGAGACGTGGCGTCGGCATGCTTTCGAGTGTGAACTAGAGCGCTTCAGAACGTCCAACCGATTACCTGGTTACGCTCATCACGTGGACCGCCCTCGCAAGCCGACGCTCGACACGGTGGCCGGCGCGGTCGGCGTGTCGCGCGCCACGGTGTCCAACGCCTACAACCGGCCGGATCAGCTGTCCGCCGCCTTGCGCGAACGGATCCTGGAGACCGCGGCGTCCCTGGGGTACGCGGGGCCCGACCCGGTGGCCCGCAGCCTGGCGACCCGGCACAGCGCCGCCGTCGGGTTCATGCTCGGGCAAGGGCTGTCGGCCTCGTTCGCCGACGCGGCGCTGTCGATCGTGCTGGACGGGCTGGCGTCGACCGTGGACGGGCACGACCACTGCCTGGTACTGATGCCGGGCAAGGACAAGGGCGGACCGCGGCCGGAGACCGTGGCGCGGGCGCAGGCCGACGTCGTGGTGGCCTACTCGCTGCCCGACGACGCGCCGGCGTTGACCGCGGCTCGGACGCGCGGGCTGCCCATGGTGGTGATCGACCAGCCCGTGCTGCCGGACACGGCACGCGTCGAGGTGGACGACTTCGGCGGCGCCCGGCTGGCGGCGTCCTCGCTGTGGGCCTCGGGGCACCGGCGGTTCGGCGTGGTGACGTTCGCGCTGCACCCGGACGGGCACAACGGCCCGGTGACGCCCGCACGGCTGGCTTCGACGTCGTTCCGCGTGACGCGGGACCGGCTGCACGGGTACCTCGACGTGACGGGGACGGACACGCCCGTGTGGGAGTGCGCGCGGAGCAGCCGTGAACTGGGCCGTGCGGGTGCTCGCGCCCTGCTCTCGACCTCCCCCCGTCCCACGGCGCTGCTGTGCGCTTCGGACGAGTTGGCGTTCGGCGCGCTTCAAGCGGTCCGAGACCTCGGGCTGCGCGTGCCGACCGACGTGTCGGTCATCGGCTTCGACGACGTGCCCGCCGCCGAACACGCAGACCCACCGTTGACTACGGTGCGTCAACCCCTCGCCGAGAAGGGCAGGCACGCGGGCGAACTGGCCCTGCGCCTGCTCGACGGCGGCAGACCGGGAGAGCCGACCAGACTGCCGGTTTCCCTCGTTTCGCGCGACTCGACGGCGCCTCCAAAGTGATCCACATCACTTTTAGGCCATCTTGATCACCCTTCTGGCACCTGGACGGAAACGCGACGAGTCTTCCGGACGATGTGTCCGGTGGGGCGGCTACGCTGCTACAGCTCGTGGTCAACAGCCCCTCCAGCCTCCGTAGCTCAGTGGAGAGAGCGAGGGACTTCTAATCCCGAGGTCGCAGGTTCGAATCCTGCCGGGGGCGCGCGAGCGTTGTTCAGGAGCGGTGTGGCCGGTCTTTGGTCAGGATCGGCCCACACCACGCCCGAGTCTTGGTCGGGCGGTGAAGGTCAGAGCGGGCGGGTCGAGCGGCAGCTTTCGGCGCGGCAGCTCCAGGTGGAAGTCGTCCCGCCGACGGTGACGAGAGCGGCGTGGGCGAGGAAGCGGTCGCGTTTGGTGCGTTCGTCCAGGGTGGCGCAGTCGCAGGTGGGGCTGGGCGGGGTCGCTTCGTTGTGGGCCAGGCCCATGTACCCCAGTGGGACGCCGAGGCCCTCGGCGATGGCGGTCAGCGTGTCGTAGGACTCGACCTTGGTGCCGGACAGGACTTGGTCGACGTCGTGGGCCGGTTGGCCGGTCAACGCGGCGATCCGGTCACGTGGCACGCCGTGGTGGGTCAGGAGCCGGTAGACGGTGGTGATGTCGCGCAACGCCAAGGCGTCGCGCATCTCGTGCTGCTCCCACACGTCCGGCAGGTCGGGGCGCGCCTGGACGGGGCGGACGGCGCGTTCGTCCACGGCGGGCCCAGGCGCGGTGGCGGCGTCCCAGTCGACCCACGCCCACTCCGGTTCCGCCACCTTGGCCACGGCGCGCGGGTCGGCCGCGGACAGGGCGACGCCGCGCACGGCGTTGCGGAAGCGGTACGGGACGGCGGACGACGCCGGGATGCCGCACGTGGAACGCGCCAGGATCGCGGCCACCGAGTCGCTCGGCGGACCACCTCGCCAGTACAGCTCCAGCACGTCGCCGACGACGACGCCGTCCAGCCACGCGGCTCCCCGCCACAGCGGCAACCGGCGCAACACCCCGCTCATCAGGTCCACGGGCAGGTCCGGCCGGGGTGCCGCCTCACGGGGGTCGAGGCCGCCGGTCAGGGCCAGCTCGACCGGCAGACCGGTGGCCACGGCCCGCCGCCAGCGTTCCCGCGTCACGCCGAGCAGGCGCGCCTCACCATCGGGTGAACGCAGGTCCAGGTGGTCCCGGCGGGGGTGGACGCGCAGCCCCGGCACGCCGTCGACCCGGTCGCCCGCCGCCACCGGCAGCAGCTGGGCCAGCAGGTCGTCCAGCGCCGTGTCGTGGACCCGCAGGCCGAGCACCTTCGCGTCCGGCCGCACCCGGCTCACCAGGGACGTCGGCCGCAGTGGGTGGCCACGCCGGCGCATGCCCGCCATCGTCCGGTTGGCCGCCGCCAGCAACGCCGCCTCGAACCGGCGTTGGCCGGGCGTGCGGGCACTGGGCACGACACCGTCGGGCGGCACGCCACCGCGTTGCCTGCGCACCATGTTCGGTGTCTCACCGGTGCACCGGTTGCGCTTGACCAGAGAGCTTGTCGACACGAGGAACCTCCGCGGACGCCTCCCGGTCGACGCCACCGGGTTCGCCAACGCGCCAACGCCGAACCCCGGGAACCGGCGGACATGCGGTACACGCTCACCAGAACGCGCTCTGGAGGCACCCACTCCCTCCGGGTCGGGAGGAGCCTCGGCGGCAGCCGCACCTGCCAGGTCACAAAACTACAACAACGGCGATGGCCGACGGGGCGCGATCACTCGAAGGTGCGAACCCCTCGGTTTTGTCGGAGCTTCCGGCCGACCGCGGCCAGGCCGGCGAACCGCTCCGGGTGCTCGTCCACGTCGTCCGACGACGCCGGACGCCACAGCGGCAGGTGCACGACACCCGGCTCGACCAGCTCGTACCCCTCGAACAGCGCCTCGACCTCCGGCTTGGACCGCATGGTCATCGGGGTCGCGGTGCGGCGCCGGTACAGGTCGGTGTGCTCGTCGGCCTGGGTGTCCTGGCCGTCGTGGGTGGCGTGCGAGATGACCAGGTAGCTGCCCGGCGGCACGGCGTCGCGGTAGGCGGCGATGATCTTCGCCGGGTCGTCCTGGACGAAGTGCAGCACCGCGACCAGCATGACCGCGACCGGCCGGTCGAAGTCGAGCAGGCCGGTGACCTCGGGTGCGGCCAGCACCTCGGCCGGCTCGCGCAGGTCCTGCTGGACGACGGTGGTCCGCGGGTCGTCACCGAGGATCGTGCGGCTGTACGTCACCGCGATCGGGTCGTTGTCGACGTAGACCACGCGCGCGTCGGCAGCGGCTTCACGGGCCACCTCGTGCACGTTGCCCACAGTGGGGATACCGGAGCCGAGGTCGAGGAACTGGGTCACGCCCTCGCGCACGCAGAACTGCACGGCCCGGCGCAGGAACGCCCGGTTGGCCTGCATGATCAGCGGCAGCTCGGGCCACATCGAGATCGCCTGCTCGGCCATCTCCCGGTCGACGGCGAAGTTGTGCGCCCCGCCGAGGTAGTAGTCGTACACCCGGGCGGCGCTCGGCCTGGTCAGGTCGATGTCCGGTCGTTCACCCACGGCTCGCTCCTTCCCCCGACCGGCAGCTTAGGCGCTCGTGGGACGGGGGCGCGTGGCCGGTGGGATAGCCCGTTCGCAGCCCGCGGATTGTCGGACCCCCTCGGTAGAATCGAACACGAGTTCGATCGCGCGCGAGGGGAGCTTGTCGTGGAGCCGATCAGCGTCACCGCCCTGTCCTTCACCGAGTACGTCATGAGCGGCCAGCGTGGCCGGATCAGCATCGTGTCCGAGCAGCGGCGCATCTACCTGTCGTCCGAGCAGTGGGTGGCGGGCTTCTACAACCCGATGCGGGACGCGATGCGGCGGGCGGCGAACTCGCCCGACCCGGCCGCGGAGCTGGAGAAGGCGGTGGAGGCGGCGCACCGGCAGCCCCGGGCCGGTCAGCCGCGTGCGTTCGAGGAGCTGCGGGAGGGTTTCCTGCCGTGGCTGCTGGCGACGAGGGCGACCGGCGTGCCGACGGCGGCGGCCCGGTGGCAGGCCGGTGACCTGGCGTTGCGCGTTCGGCCGCACCTGGGGCTGCGGATGCCGGACGGGTCGCGGGCGGCGGTGCTGGTGTACGTGAAGGAGACACCGATGACGCAGGAGGCGGCCAACGTCGGGCTGCGGATCCTCCAGCAGACGGTCTCCGACACGTTGCCGGGCGCGGTGCCGCTGGTGCTGGACGCGCGGCGCGGGCGGGCGTTCCGGATGTCCCGGCGGACGAACCTGGCGAAGCTGGACGCGCTGATCGCGGCCGAGGCGGCCGGGTACGTGGTGCACTGGCGGATGAGCGCCTGACCATCACGCCGTCGTGAAACCGGCCGGGTCGTGGGCGAAGTCGCCGCCCACGACGGTGGCCGCGATCCCGATGTCGCCGATCTCGGAGACGTCGCAGGTCAGCGGGTCGGCTTCGAGGACGGCGAAGTCGGCCAGCTTGCCCGGCGTGATCGTGCCCAGCGCGTGTTCGCGGCGGCACGCGTAGGCCGCGCCGATCGTGTAGGCGGCGATGGCCTCGCGCACCGCGACGGCCTCGTCCGGGCCGATGGGGTGTCCTTCCTTCGACCGCCGTTCCACCATGAACTGGATGCCGCGCAACGGTTTGCCGTCGGCCACCGGGCGGTCCGAGCTGCCCGCCACCACGATGCCGCGGTCGAGGAAGGACTTGCCCCGGTACATCCACGGCGCCCGTTCGGCGCCCATGATCCTGGCGTAGTCGTCGCCGTACGCCCAGAGGAAGGACGGTTGGATCACCGGGATCACGTTCAGCTCGGCGATCCGGTCCAGCTGCTCGGGCCGCACGAGCCCGCAGTGCTCGATCCGGTGCCTGGCGTCCTGGCGCGGCACGGCGCGCTGCGCTTCGGCCACCGCGTCCAGGGCGAAGTCGACGGCGCGGTCACCGATGGCGTGGACGGCCAGTTGCCAGCCGGCGGCGTGCCCGTCGACGATCGCGGCACGCATCAGGTCCGGGTCGTCCTGCAGTTGACCGGCCGTGTCCATGCCCTCGTACGGCCAGGTCAACGCCGCCGTGCGGGCCATCATGCCGCCGTCGGTCCACAGCTTGAGCGGGCCGATCGACAGGCGGTCGTCGCCGAGGCCGGTGCGCAGGCCGAGCGGCACGGCGCGGCGGATGCCGTCGGTCGCGTGCGCGGCAACGGGTTCCAGCCGGTCCGCGGACACCATGAGCTGGATCCGGATGGGCAGGGAAGCCCGTTGGTACGCCTCGACCTCCAACGGGCTGCTGCCGATCAGCCCGCCTCCGACACCGGCTTCGGCGGCCAGCACGACGCCTTCACGCAGGCACTGGTGCGCGCCCGACTCGACGTCCGCCGCGATGTCGTCCAACGCGTACGGCAGCCGGAGCGCGCGCACGGCCGTCTGCGCGGCTTCGGCCAGGAAGCCGGTCGGCATGCCGGTCGCGTCACGCTGGGCGTCCCGCAACGCCGCCGCGGGCAGCTCGGCGAGCACGTCACCGCTGACCACGCACGCGTGCCCGGACAGGTCCTGCACGTAGGTCCGCGGCCCGATCAGGTCCAGGTCGCGCGAGGTCAACGGGCGATCCAGGGCGCGGTGGTCGTAGCCGGCCGCCTCGACCCAGCCCGACGAACGCGGTGCGTCGCGCAGGACGTCCAGGACCTGGGCGACGGTGGCGCAGGACGACACGTCCGGGGTCCGCGCCGCGCGTCCGGTCCACGCGAGGTGGTTGTGGGCGTCCACGAAACCCGGCAGCACGGTCGCGCCACCGAGGTCGACCACCCGGCGCGCGGGCAGGTCGGCGACGTCGTCGTCCAGACCGACGATCCGCCCGGCCCAGACACCGATCACGGACGCCACCGGCCGGGCCGGGTCCATGGTCACCACCCGCCCGCCCACCACCTTGAGATCGAGGATCACCCGCAAAGGCTAGCCCAAGGTACTTAGGTTAGGGTTGGATAACTTAGGCGAGCCTATCCAAGGAGGAGCTCCCATGCGGGTCGTCATGTTCGGCTACCAGACCTGGGGTCACCGCACGCTCCAGGCACTGCTGGACTCCGAGCACGAGGTGGTGCTGGTCGTCACGCACCCCAAGAGCGACCACGCCTACGAGCGCATCTGGAGCGACTCGGTCGCGGACCTGGCCGCCGAGCACGGCGTCGAGACGATCACCCGCAACCGCCCGGACGACGACGAGCTGTTCCAGCGCCTCAAGGAGGTCGAGCCGGACGTCATCGTCGCCACGAACTGGCGCACCTGGATCCCGCCGCACATCTTCACCCTCCCCAAGCACGGCACGCTGAACGTGCACGACTCGCTGCTGCCCGCCTACGCGGGCTTCTCGCCGCTGATCTGGGCCCTGATCAACGACGAGAAGGAAGTCGGCGTCACCGCGCACATGATGGACGAGACGCTGGACGCCGGTGACATCGTGCTCCAGCGCGCCGTCCCGGTCGGACCGCGCGACACCACGGCGGACCTGTTCCACAAGACCCTGGAGCTGTTCGGGCCGATCACCGTGGACGGCTTGGCCGAGATCGCCAAGGGCCGCACGGACTTCACCAAGCAGGACCGGTCGAAGGCCAGCTTCTTCCACAAGCGCGCGGAAGAGGACCTGCGCATCGACTGGACGTGGGAGGCCGACGAGCTGGACCGGCTGGTCCGCGCCCAGTGCCCGCCGTACCCGAGCGCGTTCGCGTTCCACAAGGGCAAGCGGCTGGAGATCCTGGAGGCCGAGGTGTCCCAGGAGCGTTACGGCGGCACGCCCGGTCGGATCTTCTACCGCGAGGGTGACGGTGTCGCGATCGTCGCGGGCGCGCAAGCACGGCGTGGGCGCAACCACGCGTTGCTGGTCAAGCGGGTGCGCACGGAGGACGGCACGGAGCTGGGTGCCACGGAGTACTTCACGCACATGGGCGGTTACCTCACGAGCCGACCCTGAGCGAGGCCTGTCGGACCACGAACAGGAAAGCCCACGTGAGGACGACGAGGACGGCGTGGGCGATGAGTGCCCCGGCGGAGTTCTCCACCAGGATCCACCCCACCCACGTGTAGGTGACCAGGGCGCCGGCCGCCACCGCGAACCGGTGGGCGGCGCCCCACGCCGTGCTCCGGCCCCACCACGCCAGGGCGGTGGCGGCCACGATCGTCAGCGCGACCTTCAGGCCGAAACCGGTCCAGTCCTCCGGTACCGCGACGAAAACCGACGAGACGACGAACGTGCCCACGCCCACGAACCCCGGGCGGGGCACACGTCGTTCCACAGCGGCACGCGGCCGGATCAGGAACGCCACCGCGATCAGGGCCAGGACGACGACTGCGGCGCCGATGCGTTGCACGGGCGTGGCCATGAATCCTTCTTCTTTGAGCAGGATCAGGAAGACGAGGGCGGAACCGGCCAGGAAGACCAGCGAGAAGACGATCAGGCCGGTGCGACCGAGCCACGGGGTGGTGCGGCGCCGCCACGCCAGTGATTCGACCAGGGCGATCGGCACGCCGATGCTCCAGACGGCGTGGCCGACGATGAACGCGTAGCCGTTCAACGCGCTGATCCCGAGCGCGGGCACCGGTGTCACGGCCTGGAACTCGTACTCCTCGAACGACGGGTTGAACAGCGACTGGTCCAACAGGCCGGCTTCCAGCACGCCGTACGCCAGGCCGAGCACGAGCATGGTCGGCCAGCCGCGGCCGGTGCGCCGGGCGACTTCGCGGATCAGCAGCGCTCCCCCGCCGTACATCGGTGCGAGGACGATGAGCGCGGCGATCTCGGACAACGGGATGTTGCCGAGCACGAACTCGCCCACCAGTGGCGCGAGCAGGAACAGGACCAACGCGGCGCGGAGGTTGCGGGACATGGAGCGCAACGGTAGGAGCGCCGAAGGCCTTGGACATCAGGCGTGAGAACGGTGTCCGGTCTCCATCTTCAGATGGAGCGAGGTCGGACCAGCCCCACTTCGTAGGCCAGCACAACGGCTTGGACGCGGTCGCGGAGGCCCAGTTTGCGCAGCACGGCGGACACGTGCGTCTTGACCGTGGCCTCGGTGAGCACGAGGTGCTCGGCGATCTCGGCGTTCGACAGGGCCAGCGCGACCAGCCGCAGCACCTCGATCTCACGCCCGGTCAACGCGTCCAGCGCACGGGGCGAGGGCGCGGGGAGGGTGTCGACGAAGCGGTCGAGGAGGCGGCGGGTGACCGACGGTGCCAGGAGGGCGTCGCCGCGGGCGATGACGCGGACGGCTTCCACGAGTTCGGACGGACGCACGTCCTTGAGCAGGAACCCGCTCGCACCCGCGCGCAGCGCCGCGTACACCGAGTCGTCCACGTCGTAGGTGGTGAGGACCAGCACCCGGGCCGGGCTGCCGGACGTGACGATGCGGCGGGTCGCCTCCAGGCCGTCCACGCCGGGCATCCGCACGTCCATGAGCACGACGTCCGGGTCCAGGGACGCGGTGAGGGCGACCGCTTCCGCGCCGTCGGCCGCCTCACCGACCACGTCCAGGTCGTCGCGTGATTCCAGGATCATCCGGAAACCACCGCGCACCAACGCCTGGTCATCCGCGATGAGCACGCGGATCACGCGGTCACCGCCAGCGGCAGGCGGGCGCGCACGCGGAAACCGCCCTCGGGCAACGGGCCCGCGTCGACCGTGCCGCCGAGCAGCGCCGCACGTTCGCGCATCCCAGTGATGCCGCGTCCGAATCCCGCCACGCCACCCCGGCCGTCGTCGCGGACTTCGAGTTCCAACACGCCGGAATCGTTGCGCACCACCACATCGGCACGGCTGGCGTGCGCGTGCCGGAGGGTGTTCGTGAGCGCCTCCTGCACGATCCGGTAGGCCGACAGGTCGACACCGGCGGGCAGCGGCACGGGGTCGCGGCGCACGTCGACGTGCAACCCCGCGGCCCGCAGCGGTTCCACGAGATCGGCCAGTCGGTCCAGTCCCGGACGTTCCTCCGGCCGCACGGCGCCGAGCAGCTTGCGCAACTCCTCGAGCGTCGCCCGACCCGTCGCGTCGATCGAGCGCAACGCTTCCCGTGCCCGGTCGGGCCGTTGGTCGAACACGTCGTCCGCCGCCGCGGCCTGCACCACGATCACCGAGACGCCGTGCGCGATGACGTCGTGCAGTTCCCGTGCGATCCGGGCCTGTTCCTCACCGACCGCGCGTTGCGCCGCCTGCGCCAACGCGACCCGCCGATTGCGCACCGCTTCACCCACCGCGCACACCACCACCGCGACCGCCATCACGAACTGCGTGTCCTCGGCGGTCGTGGTGCGGAAGTTCAGCGAGATCACGCCGAGCAACAACACCAAGGCGGGCAAGGAGAACAACGGCGAGCGGGCGGCGGCCAGCGAGCCGATGGCGACCAGCGCGGCGAGCGGGAACACCGTCAGCGGCGCGACGAGTTGCACGACCAGGCCGCCGACCAGTGCGATGGCCATGACCAGCACGGGATTGCGGCGGCGCCACCACAGCGCGGCACCGGACGCCAGCGCCACGAGTGCGGCGGGTGCCGCGATCGCGGCCGTGAAGGCGGACGTCGCGACGACCATGAACGCGACGAGCACCCCCACCAAGGCCGGCACTAACACGTCGAACGACTGTCGAATGCGGCGCACGGTTCGGGATTATTCCGGACGATTTCGGCCCCGGTGTTCCGGTCGGGGCGATCATCGCTGATCATGGGGTGCATGAGCGGCAAGCGGTCGGCGGCAGTGATCAGCGGTGTCCTGGTGATCTTCATGATCATCGCCGGCTGCGGCACCGACCTGTTGCCGCCCGACACCTCGTCAACCGCCGACGTCCCACCGGGCCCGGCCGCGCCCGGCGACGACCCGGCCGCGCAACTGGCCGCGTTGCCGGTGGCGCCCGAGGGCAAGATGGCCGGCTACAGCCGCGACCGCTTCCCGCACTGGAGCGGCCAGGGCGACGGGTGCGACACGCGGGACGTCGTGCTGCAACGACAGGGCGCGGACGTGCGGACCGGTGCCGGTTGCAAGATCACGTCGGGGACGTGGACGAGCGCCTACGACGGCAAGGTCGCGACCGATCCCGGTGAGCTGGACATCGACCACGTCGTGGCGCTGGCCGAGGCGTGGCGTTCGGGCGCGGACAAGTGGACCGACGAGCAGCGGGAGAAGTTCGCCAACGACCTCGGCGGGTTGCAGTTGATCGCCGTGACGGCGAGCAGCAACCGGGCCAAGGGCGACCAGGACGCGGCGAAGTGGAAGCCACCGGTGGAGACCTACTGGTGCACCTATGCGCGGGCTGTGGTTTCGGTGAAGACGCTGTACGCGTTGACGGTGGACGAGGCGGAGCGCGACGCGCTGGCCGTGATGCTGAAGACCTGCTAGGCCGACAAGCTCAGGGGCGCAGGGATTCGAGCTGGTCGACGATGTCGGTGTGCGCCTCCGCTCGGCGGACCCAGGCGGCGAAGCCCGAGGTGGCGGAGGGGATTTCGCCCAGTGGGGAGATCGGATCCGTCACGCCGTACTCCAGGCGGTAGGCGACCAGGGCGACGGCGGCTTCGACCCAGCGTGACGGGTCGGGGCTGGTGATCTCGCCCAGGCCCACGCGGAACCACAGGGGCAGGCGGGTGTCGGCGGCCAGGGCGCGGTCCAGACGGTGGCGGGCGATGTCCAGGATTTCCTCGCGTGCCTTGTCGCCTGCCATCACCGCCTCCGCGCGCCACGGCTCCTCGGCGGCCAACTGGTCGGCAGCCAATCGTTGGGCGGCGGCCATCGCGCCCGCCTGCTGGGCGTTGACCCGCCACTCCAGGTTCTGCACCTCGTGCTGCAACGCGTCGCGCTCGAAGCGCGGCATCCGGCCCGCCGACAGCTTGGCCAGGCCCGCGTCCATCTGCTCCTTCAACGACTCGTACTCGGCGACCTCGGCCCGCAGCTCGGCGCGGACGGAGTCGGCCAGCAGGTCCTGCTCGGCGTCCCAAGCGGCGCGCAGGGCGTGCACGGTCTCGGTGATGCCCTCGGTCGAGTCGAGGTCCTCGTCCGGGCCGGACCCGGCGCCGGACAACCGCCGTTCCAGCACGAGCAGGCGGGCGCTCACCCGACCGAGCTCGGCCGTCAGCGCCTGGGTGGTGGCGACGAGATCAGCGACGGTCGGCTCGACCTCGTCGAGCCGTTCCTTCTCAGTGGGCACGCGATCCAGCCAACCGCACGGGAAGGTCCAGTCCAGGGACGAAACCGGAAGACCACGCGTACGGGCCGACACAAACCCCCGGCCTGGTTAACGGTCGATCACGCACGGTGACATGCCTGAACGGCGATCAAACGGTGTATGTCTTGTACATGTCGAGGTCGGTGCACGAGACGGAACGCAAGTACGAGGCCTCCGGTGGCACCGCGCTGCCGAACCTGGCCGACCTGCCCGGCGTGGCCGCCGTGGCGGGCCCGGAGGAGCAACGACTGGAAGCGGTGTACTACGACACTGCTGACCTGAGGCTGGCACGGGCCGGTTTGACGTTGCGCCGCCGCACGGGCGGTGACGACGCGGGCTGGCACCTGAAGCTGCCCGCGGGCGTGGACACGCGGGAAGAGGTGCGGCTCCCACCGGGCCGCGCGGCCAAGCACCCGCCGAAGCAGCTCGGCTCGCTGGTCCAGGTGCACGCCCGCGGCCACGAGCTGGCGCCGGTGGCGCGCATCCAGACGACGCGGCAGCGGTGGCAGCTCGTGGACGACAAGGGCCGCCTGCTCACCGAAGTGGTCGAGGACCTGGTGTCCGGGCAGGCCCTCGCGGACGACTCGCCGGTCGACTCGTGGCGCGAGATCGAGGTGGAGCTGGGCGAACGCGGTGACGTCGCACTGCTGGACCGGGTCGAGGCACGGCTGGCGGACGCGGGCATCACCCGGTCCACGTCGTCGGCGAAGCTGACCCGCCTGCTGGCCGACCGGATGGCCGCCACCGCGCCACCGAAGCCGAAGGCGGCGGCCAAGTCGGCCAGGTCCGCCGGCGAGGTCGTGCTGGCCTACCTGCGCGAGCAGGCCGACGCGTTGAAGCACCAGGACCCGCGGGTGCGCCGGGGCGAGGACGACGCCGTGCACCAGATGCGGGTGGCGACACGGCGGATGCGCAGCGCGCTCCAAGCCTTCGGCACGATCGTGGAGCGCGACGCCACGCGTGAGCTGACCGAAGAGCTGAAGTGGCTCGCGGGCGTGCTCGGCGAAGCCCGTGACCTGGAGGTGCTGCGGACCCGGTTCGAGGACGCCGTCGGCGCGCTCGATCAGGAGCTGGTGCTCGGCCCGGTGCGGGCGCAGCTCACCCGGCACTTCGGGCCGTTGGAGGCCGCCGCGCACGAGGCGGCCGTGGCGGCGTTGGACAGCGACCGGTACTTCGCCCTGCTGGACGCGGTCGACGCGTTGATCGCCGACCCGCCGTTCACGGCGGTGGCGGGTCAGAAGGCCACCAAGGTGCTGCCCGCTCTGGTCGACAAGACCTACCGCAGGCTGGCGAAGCGGGCCGAAGGCGCGCACGACGACGTCGAGCTGCACGAGGCGCGCAAGGCGGCGAAGCGGCTGCGCTACGCGGTGGAGGTGTCCGAGCCGCGGTTCGGCAAGCGGGCCGCGAAGTACCGCAAGAAGGTCAAGGCGGTGCAGGAGTTGCTCGGCGAGCACCAGGACGGCGTGGTGGCGCGGCCGGTGCTGCGCGAGCTGGGCGCGAAGGCGCAGCTCGACAACGAGAACGGCTTCACGTTCGGCCTGCTGCACGGTCTGGAGGCGGCTGCGGCGCGGCGCGTGGAGGACCGGTTCCCCGCCGTGTGGCGTGCTCTCGGCAAGCCGAAGCTGCGGTAATTGGTCTGGACCTTGACACCTCCTGATGCGGCTGAAACGGTGGCGTGAGCCGCCGCTCGGTGATCCACGCTGGCCAGGAGGACGTCAGTGCTTCTTACAGAAGGCGCCGGACGGCGCGGGTTCGGTCGAGTGCTCGTCGCGCTGCTGTTCGTCGGCGCGGTGGGCGCGGCGGTCCCCGCCCAAGCAGCTCCGGAGACGCCGTTGCAGCACATCGTGCCCGCTCCCGTCACAGTCACACCGCGACCGGGCGTGACGTTCACGCTCGGCCCGGACACCAGGATCCACACCCAGCCCGGCTCGGCCGAGGCGCGGCAGGTCGGCGAGTTCCTGGCGGGCGTGCTGCGCCCGTCCACGGGCTACCGCCTGCCGGTCGTGCCCGGTGCGTCCGGGCGGCACATCTCGCTGCTGCTCGTCGGCGCGGACCCCCGCGTCGGTGCGGAGGGCTACCAGCTCGACGTGACCAAGCGGGGCGTGCTGATCCGGGCGCGGACCGCGGCGGGCCTGTTCGCGGGCGTGCAGACGTTCCGCCAGATCCTGCCCGCGAAGGTGGAGGCGAAGACCAAGCAGCGCGGTCCGTGGACGGCGCCCGGCGGCCGGGTGCTGGACTACCCGCGCTACGCCCACCGCGGCGCGATGCTCGACGTGGCCCGGCACTTCTTCTCGCCCGACGAGGTCAAGCGGTACATCGACCAGATCGCGCTCTACAAGGTCAACCGGCTGCACCTGCACCTGACCGACGACCAGGGCTGGCGACTGGAGATCAAGAGCTGGCCCAACCTCACCGCGCACGGCGGCAGCACGGAGGTCGGCGGCGGTCCGGGCGGCTTCTACACGCAGGAGCAGTACAAGGACCTGGTCGCCTACGCCGCCGCACGGCACATCACGGTGATCCCGGAGATCGACATGCCGGGCCACACCAACGCCGCGCTGTCGTCGTACCCGGAGCTGAACTGCGACGGCGTCGCCCCGCCGCTCTACACCGGCATCGAGGTCGGCTTCAGCTCCCTGTGCATCAACAAGGACATCACGTACAAGTTCGTGGACGACGTGCTGCGCGAGGTGGCCGCGTTGACACCGGGCGAGTACATCCACATCGGCGGCGACGAGGCGCACGCCACCACCGACCCGGACTTCGACCTGTTCATGGACAAGGTGCTGCCGCTGGTCGCCAAGCACGGCAAGACCGCGACCGGCTGGCACGAGTTCGTGAAGTCCGGTCCGCCCGCCTCGGCGGTGCCGCAGTTCTGGGGCACGAAGACGGTCGCGCCGGACATGGTCGCGGCCGCCGCGCGGGGCAGCGAGATCGTGCTGTCGCCCGCGACCAAGGCCTACCTGGACATGAAGTACGACGCGAACACCAAGCTCGGGTTGAGCTGGGCCGGGTACACCGACGTGCAGGACGCCTACGACTGGAACCCCGGCGCGTACCTGGAGGGCCTGCCCGCCGAGGCGGTGCGCGGTGTCGAGGCGCCGCTGTGGAGCGAGACCATCACCAACACGGCGGACCTGGAGTACCTGGCGTTCCCGCGGCTGCCCGCGATCGCCGAGCTGGGCTGGTCGCCGTGGTCGACGCACGACTGGGAGAAGTTCAAGGTCCGGCTGGCGGCGCAGGCCGACCGGTGGGACGTGCTGGGCGTGAACTACTACGCCTCGCCGCAGGTGCCCTGGTAAACCGGGTTCAGCCCTGCTCGACCAGGACCGTCTTCGTCCGCTGGTACTGGTCGAGCAGGGCGCGGTGGTCCTCGCGGCCATCGCCGGACCGGAAGGTGTTGACCCGCACGCGGCGTGCGGCGACGCGCCGACCGGCCCGGAAGCCCACGCCGGCCTCCCTGGACCACAGGCCGACGCCGGGCGCGGCGCCTCCCAGCTCCTTCACCGCGTCGTCGAAGTGGTCGAACGCGCTCACCCACACCACGGGGCCGACGAGCCTGCGCGGCGAGCCGGGCGCGTTGCTGAGCCCCAGCGGCCGGGTGCTGGCCGCCGAACCGCACGGCCTGCTGGCCACTCGGGTGGACGTGCACGACGGCAGCGTGCGGCTGGCCGACGGCCGGGAAGCGGTCCGGGAGCAGTTGGACGAGGGATATCTGCTGCGGGTGCCACGACAGGGCACTCGAAGACCCGTGCTGTCGCTGCGGTTCCTGGGCGGGGCGAAGGGTTCGCTGGACGGGCGGGCGCTGCCGCTGTCGCTGCGGCACGCGGAGCTGTTGACGGCCTTGGCGCTGCACCCGCGCGGACTGACGGCCGAGCAGCTGGCGCTGCACCTGTACGGCGAGCGCGGCAACCCGACGACCGTGCGGGCCGAGTTGCACAGGCTGCGCGCGCAGTTGGGCGGGGTGCTGCTGACCAGGCCTTATCGGCTGTCGGCGGACGTGCGCGGTGACTTCCTGGCGGTGCGCGACGCCCTGCGAGCCGGTGATGTCGGCACCGCCTCTGCGGCGTACCGGGGTGAGCTGCTCCCCCGCTCCGAGGCGCCGGTGGTGTGCGAGGAGCGGGAGGACTTGGCGGCGGCGTTGCGCCGTGGGCTGCTGGAGCGCGGTGACGTCGAGGCGCTGTGGGCGTTCGGGCTGGTGGCCGAGGACATGACGGTGCTGGAACGCCTGGTCGCACTGCTGCCCCGCACCGACCCTCGCCGTGAAGTGGCGGCCACCCGCCTCCGCCGCGCACTAGCCTGATCCACATGGGGTATTTCGAGCCGGGGGACGTGGCGTTGCGCCGCGAAGTGCTGCACGGCAAGCCGTGGGCCGTGACGCCGACCAGGGTCGTCGAGGACGGCCCGGACCTGCTCGCGGTGTTCACCGTGCCGGGCGCGCGGTTCGGGTTCCCGCCGCACCACTGGCCGCACGGCCGGCAGGTCGCGGGCAACACGCACTGGCGCGGCAACGGCAAGCTCCAGCTGCACCGGCCCGGTGACGCGTACTCCGTGGACCTGTACTGGGTGGGCGAAGAACGCCGGTTCCACGGCTGGTACCTCAACCTCCAGGATCCGTTCCGCCGCACGTCGCTCGGCTTCGACACGCTCGACCACGAGTTGGACTACTGGGTGCCCGCCGAGGGCGACTGGGTGGAGAAAGACCGCGAGGAGTTCGAGGCGCAGGTAGTGCAGGGCAAGTACAGCGCCGAGCAGGCCGAGTCGATCCGCGCGACCGGCAAGGAGATCGAGGCGATGCTGACGGCCGGCACGACGTGGTGGGACCCGGAGTGGGCGTCCTGGGAGCCGGATCCGGACTGGCCGGTGCCCGTGCTGCCCGCCGGCTGGGAGGACTACCCGCTGCCGTGAAGGTCGTCCCCCTCTCGCCGCAGACCCTCGTGGCCGAGCTGGTCGGGCGGATCGACGCGTTGCCGCGCACGACGTGGGCCCGGGTGCTGGTCGACGGCGCCCTGCCCACCAAGCCGGGTGAGCTGGCGGACGCCCTGGTGGAGCCCCTGCGCGCGCTGGGACGTCCGGTGCTGCGGGTGTCGGCGTGGGACTTCCTGCGGCCCGCGTCCGTGCGGCTGGAGTACGGGCACGAGGACCCGGACTCGTTCCGCGACTCGTGGCTGGACGTGGGCGGGCTGCTGCGCGAGGTGCTGGAACCGCTCGACCCCGACGGCTCCGGACGGGTGCTGCCGGCGTTGTGGAACGCCGAGACCGACCGGGCGCACCGGGCCGACTACGTGACGCTCGGCGCCGGTGGCGTGCTGTTGCTCGACGGCACGGTGTTGCTGGACAAGTGGCTGCCCGCTGAGCTGACCGTGCACCTGTGGCTGTCGTCGGGGGCGCTGGACCGGCAGCTGTCCGACGAGTGGCGGTGGACGCGGCCCGCGTACGCCTCCTACGAGCCACAGGCCGATGTGACGGTGCGCTACGACCACCCCGCTCGGCCCGCTCTGGTGAGTACAGTGCAGTGAGGGGAGGTGAGGGCATGACCAGGCTGCGGCTGCTGTTGGCGCTGTACCTGCCTGCTCTCTACGCCCTCACCCTGCTGAGCACGCCCACCGAGGTGCTGGCCGCCGTGACGGCTGTGGCCCTGGTCGTGCTGCTGCTCACCGCCACGCCGGTGGTGCAGGCCGCGCCCGCGTGGGTGCGGTCGCTGTCGATCCGCGAGAAGTCCCTGCGCGCCGCGTTCCTGCGGTTGCGCGACCCCGACGCGGCGGGCCGTCCCCGTCCTCGAGCGCCCGGACTCGGCCTCAGCTCCTGAGGCCCGCAGTTCCCCGCTCTGAGGACGGAGTTCACCCTTGTTCCACGCCCTGGGCTCAGCCCTGGCCGCGTTCGCTACGCCCGCCCTGGCCATCGTCGCGTTCACCGTGGTCGTGCGGCTGCTCATGCACCCGCTCAGCCGTGCCGCCGTGCGCGGCGAGAAAGCCCGCGCCGCGTTGGCGCCCGAAGTCCGCAAGCTGACCGAGAAGTACGGCAAGGACCGGGTCGAGCTCCAGGAGAAGACGCTGGAGCTCTACCGGTCCAACGGCACGTCGATGCTGGCCGGGTGCCTGCCCGCGCTGGTGCAGGCGCCGTTCTTCATGGTGATGTACCGGCTGGTCACGACCCCGAACCCGCTGCTGGACGGCACGCTGCTCGGCGTGCCGCTCGGTACGTCCTGGTTCGGGACCTGGGCCCACACACCGGTGTTCCTGGCGCTGTTCGCCGTGCTCACGGCGGTCGCGTTCGCCACGTCACGCTGGCAGGCGGCCATCGCGGCGAAGACCGGTGGGCCGCAGCCGCCGTTCGCGCGGCTGCTGCGGCTCCTGCCGTTCGGGACCGTGCTGATCGCCGCCGTGCTGCCGCTGGCGGCCGGGATCTACCTCGTGACGACGACTACCTGGACCCTGCTGGAGCGAGCTTTGCTGTACCGCGTAGTTCAGCTCCCGCCTCGTGCAGGTACTTCAGCACGAAGCCGTACGAGGTGAACAGGCCGCACTCGGCGTAGGACACCGAGTGCCGCTCGCAGAAGTCGCGGACCAGCGCCTGCGCCCGGCGCAGGTGCGGTCGCGGCATGCTCGGGAACAGGTGGTGCTCGATCTGGTAGTTCAGGCCGCCGAGCAGGAAGTCGGTGAACCAGCCGCCGGTGACGTTGCGCGAGGTCAGCACCTGCTTGCGCAGGAAGTCGAGCTGGTGGCCGGCCTGCAGCACCGGCATGCCCTTGTGGTTGGGCGCGAACGAGATGCCCATGTAGACGCCGAACAGGCCTTGGTGGACCGCGATGAACACGAGCGCCTTCGCCGGGGACATCAGTAGGAACAAGGTGCCCAGGTAGACCACGACGTGCACGCTCATCAGCACCAGTTCCAGCTTCCAGCCCTTGACCTCGCGGCGGACCGCGGCGGCGGTGCTGATGACGTGCAGGCTGAAGCCTTCGAGCAGCAGCAACGGGAAGAACAGCCACGCCTGGTGCTTGACGACCCAGCGGAAGAAGCCGCGCTTGCGCTCGGCCTGCTCGGCGCTGAACGCGAGGACGGCGATGTCGACGTCCGGGTCCTCGTCCTCGTGGTTGGGGTTGGCGTGGTGGCGGGTGTGCTTGCCCATCCACCAGCCGTAGCCGACGCCGATGAGCAGGTTGCCGAGCAGCAGGCCCATGGTCTGGTTGGCCTTGTGGTCGGCGAACACCTGCCGGTGGCCGGCGTCGTGCCCGAGGAACGCGATCTGGGTGAAGACGACGGCGAGCACGGCGGCGGGCACGAGCTGCCACCACGAGTCGCCGATCAGCACCATGGAAACCCCGGTGAGGCCGAACGCGGCGAGCACGCCGACCAAGAACGTGATGTAGAAACCGATGCGCCGGTCGAGCAGACCTTGCTGCTTGACCAACCTGGACAATTCAGCGAAGTCGCTGCCGCGGGCTTGGGTGCTCACCCCCGGGAGGGTACGGCGCGCGGCGTCACCGGCTCAGCCCAGCCTGAGTTGCAACTGGGCGAACAACCGGAGCAGCGGGTCGTCGAGATCGAATCCGCCGACCTCCGCCGCACGTCGGACGCGGTACCGGAGCGTGTTCGGGTGGACGTGCAGCTTCGCGGCCGCGCTTTTCACGTCGCCGAATTCGTCCAGGTACGCCAAAAGAGAACGAGCCAGTTCCCCATCTAGCCGGCTGAGCCGCGGATCGCGGATGCGGGGGTGTTCACCCAAAAGGGCGAGCGTTTCACTGATCAACACCCGGGACCGGACGTCTTCGAGCACGGCCACCTCGGCGTCGAGGTCGCGCGACATCGCGTCGAGCACGCGGTCGGCCTCGTCGCGGGAGATCATCACCTCGTCCACCGTGGGCACCGTCGAGCCGATCGCGCCCTGCACCCGCAGGCCCATGTGCTTGCGCGCGGCGGCCACGATCTCCTTGGTCAACGTGAGCAGCGGCGCCTTCGGCGGCAGGTCGGTGAGCAGGGCGTACGTGCGCCCGCTCCGCTGGCTGACCAGGGCGCTGCGCCGGTACGCGGCGGCGTGCACGGAGATCAGGCTGGTCATCTCGGCCCGGCGCAGCTCGTGCTCGGTGCGGTCGGCGTGCTCCTGGCCGCGCAGCGCGAAGACCACGACGGCGGCGGGCTTGTCCGGGTCGGCGCCGATCTGCTCGGCGATCGCCTCGGCGTCCATCCGGCCGTCGAGCAGGGACGCGAGCAGGTTCTCCCGGAACGCGGCGGCGGGCTCGCGCTGCTGGACCAGGTGCAGGGCGGTGACGCGGGCGGCGCCGAGCAGCGCCCGTTCGGCCTGCTCGGTCAGCGGCGTGGTGCCCTCCTGCACCCAGATCGTGCCCAGTGGTTGCGCGCCCGCGTGGATGCCGACGGCGATGCGGCGGCGGATGCCCAGCTCGGGCCGTTCATCGATGCGGACGACCTCCTCACCGGAACGCAGGCGCTGGTAGACGCCCCACTCGCGGAGCATCTTGAGGTACGGCTCGGGGCCTTGGCGGCCGAGGATGGACAGCCGGCGCAGCTCGTCCACCTCGTCGGTGGAGCGCGAGTAGGCCAGCACGCGGCTGGCGGTGTCCTCGATGCTGACGATGCCGCCGGTCAGCGAGGCGATGGTCTGGGCGAGGCCGAACAGGTCGCCGAGGACTTCGCCCACGCCCGCGTCGGCCGTCAGGCGGGCGTTGTGCACGACGCCCCGGGCGAGTGATTCGAGGTGTTCCCAGCGGACCTCCGGCCGCACCGCCAGCAGCGCCACGCCCGCGTCCGCCGCCGCCTGCCGCAGCACCGGTGACGGGGTGTCCACCTTGACCGCGACGGCCACCGCTCCCCCGGCTCCGGCCGCCCTGACCAGCGGTGACGCCGAACGGCCGCGGGCACCGATGACCAGCGCGAGGTCACCGGGCCGCACGTCGGGCGTGTCGTCGGGGTCGAGGATCACCACGTCGAGGACGTCGGCCTCCAGCCCGTGCGGCGCGACCTGCACCTCGACCAGCGGATCGCCGAGCGCGATCAAGACCTGCCGCAGGCTCATCTTTTTGTCCAGTTCCACAACGAGGGGTGGCCAAGCCTAGACGTCCGGACAACGGGACGCATGGTTGGAAGTCCTACCGTTGGGACAACCCCAACCCTGTGGCGAAGGAGCTGCTTGTGGATGCCGTGACCACGGTCCCCGCACCGGTGAACGAGCCCGTCCTGAGCTACGCCCCCGGCACCCCGGAACGGGCGCAGCTGCAGGCCAAGCTGGCGGAACTGGCCAAGGAGCCCACCGAGCTGACCCTCACCATCGGCGGTGAGCAGCGGGTCGGCGGCGGCGAGCGCTTCGACGTCGTGCAGCCGCACAACCACCGCGCCGTCCTCGGCACGCTGCACGGCGCCACCCAGCAGGACACCCGTGACGCCGTCGCCGCCGCGAAGGCAGCCGCGCCCGCGTGGCGTGCGATGTCCTACGACGACCGCGCCGCGATCCTCCTACGCGCCGCCGACCTGCTCGCGACCAAGTGGCGGGCCACGCTCAACGCGGCCACCATGCTCGGCCAGTCGAAGACCGCCGTCCAGGCCGAGATCGACGCCGCCTGCGAGCTGATCGACTTCTGGCGCTTCAACGTCTCCTTCGGCCGTCAGCTGCTGGCCGAGCAGCCGCAGTCGTCCCCCGGCGTGTGGAACCGCACGGACCACCGCCCGCTGGAGGGCTTCGTCTACGCGATCACCCCGTTCAACTTCACCGCCATCGCGGGCAACCTGCCCACCGCGCCCGCCCTGATGGGCAACGTGGTGCTGTGGAAGCCGTCGCCGACGCAGAGCTTCGCCGCGCACCTGACCATGCGCCTGCTCGAAGAGGCCGGCATGCCGCCCGGCGTGATCAACCTGCTGCCCGGTGACGGCCTGGCCGTGTCCGAGGTGGCGCTGGCCGACCCGGACCTCGCGGGCATCCACTTCACCGGCTCCACCCGCACGTTCCAGCACCTGTGGGGCCAGGTGGGCGCGAACATCGCCAACTACCGCTCGTACCCGCGCGTCGTCGGCGAGACCGGCGGCAAGGACTTCGTGCTCGCGCACCCGTCGGCCGACGTGGACGTGCTGCGCACCGCGCTGGTCCGCGGCGCGTTCGAGTACCAGGGCCAGAAGTGCTCCGCCGCGTCCCGCGCGTACATCCCGCGGTCGGTGTGGAACCGGGTGAAGGACGACTTCCTGGCCGACGTCGAGTCGCTGACCATGGGTGACGTCACGGACCTGTCGAACTTCATGGGCGCGGTGATCGACCGGCGCTCGTTCGACAAGCTGAACGGCGTGCTGAAGGCCGCGCACGCGGACGACGCGTTGGAGGTCGTCGCGGGCGGCACGGCCGACGACTCCGAGGGCTTCTTCGTGCGGCCGACCGTGCTGCTGGGCACCAACCCCGAGCACGAGGTGTTCACCACCGAGTACTTCGGGCCGGTGCTGGCGGTGCACGTGTTCGAGGACTCCGACTACGACACCGTGCTCAAGCAGATGGAGAGCGCCGCACCGTACGCCCTGACCGGCGCCGTCATCGCGCAGGACCGGGCCGCCATCGCGCACGCGCAGCGGGAGCTCCGGTTCGCCGCGGGCAACTTCTACGTCAACGACAAGCCGACCGGCGCGGTCGTCGGCCAGCAGCCGTTCGGCGGCGGCCGAGCGTCGGGCACGAACGACAAGGCAGGCTCCGTGCACAACCTGCTGCGCTGGGTCAGCCCCCGTTCGATCAAGGAGACGTTCGCGGCTCCGACCTCCTACCGCTACCCGCACCAGGGGTGACCATGCTCCGCTCCGCGCTGCTCGCCGCCTCGCGCTCCGGAGCCATCCGCGAGCTGGTCGAACGCACGCCGCTGACCCGGCCGGTGGTCAAGCGCTTCATCTCCGGTGACGACGTGGACGCGGCCGTCCGCACCACCGGCGAGGTGCTGGCCGACGGCCGGTACGTCACGCTCGACCACCTCGGCGAGGACACCCGGGACGCCGAGCAGGCCACGGCCACCGTCGAGGCGTACCTGGACCTGCTGCGCCGGCTCGAACTGGCCGGGCACACCGAGCGGGCCGAGGTGTCGGTGAAGCTGTCCGCGGTGGGCCAGTTCCTGCCCGCGGACGGCGAGAAGATCGCGTTGGAGAACGCCCGCCGCATCTGCGCGGCGGCGGGCGCGGTCGGCACCACGGTGACCCTCGACATGGAGGACCACACCACGACCGACTCGACCCTGGGCATCCTGCGCGAGCTGCGGGTCGACTTCCCGTGGGTCGGCGCGGTGCTGCAGGCGTACCTGAAGCGGACCGAGCAGGACTGCCGGGACCTCGCCCACGCGGGTTCACGCGTGCGGCTGTGCAAGGGCGCGTACCAGGAGCCGGCTTCGGTGGCGTTCCAGGACAAGACCGACGTCGACCGGTCGTACGTGCGGTGCCTGAAGGTGCTGATGGCGGGCGAGGGCTACCCGATGGTCGCCTCGCACGACCCGCGGCTGGTCGCGATCGCGGGCGAGTTGGCCAAGGACCGGTCGCCGGACAGCTACGAGTACCAGATGCTGTACGGCATCCGTCCGGACGAGCAGCGCCGCATCGCCGCGGCGGGCAACCGGATGCGCGTGTACGTGCCGTACGGCGACGAGTGGTACGGCTACTTCATGCGGCGGCTGGCGGAGCGCCCGGCGAACGTGGCCTTCTTCCTGCGCTCACTGGTCACCACGGGCTAGCCCGGTCCGCTGGTGGGTGAGGTTCGCCAGGTCCACCCGGAACAGCTTCGGGTGGGCCTCGGCGAGCTCGCGGTACAGCTCGGTGGCCTCCTCCAGCGCGGCCAACGCCTCGTCGCGGTGGCCCAGCGCGGCGTGCCGCCGGCTGAGCTGGTCGAGCGCGCGGGCCAGCTGCGGCGTGCAGTCGTCGTCTTCGGCGGCGACGACCCGGCACAGCGCCACGGCTTCCTCCGACACGGCGAGGGCGTCCTCGGGCCGGCCGACCGCGAGGTAGCGCAAGCTCAAGTCCGCCAACGCGTCCGCGACCGCGGGGCGGTGTTCGGCGGGGTCCTCTTCGGCCAGTTCCCGGTACAGGGCGACCTCTTGGCGTGCCGCCGCGAGCGCTTCCTCGTGCAGTGATGCCAGGGCCGCGCGGGCGGCCAGCAGACCGTGCAGCTCGGCCCGTTCCAGCCTCTGCTCGGTCTCCCGCGCGAGGGTCCGGGTGAGGATGGCGGGCAGCGGGTCGCCGGCGAAGCGGGGGTCGTCGAAGACGCGGCGGGCGATGGTGGCGGCCGGTGCGGGCCACTCGGCGAGGATCCTCAGCGTGGCGGCGGTGGCGGTGTCCGCGAGTTCCGGGTGGGTGGTGAACAGCTCCTCGGCGCGGCGGCGGGCGTGCGGCAGGCGTGCGGCGGCGCGGAGCAGGGTCTCCAGGGCCTCGGGGGTGCGGTCGGGGGTGATCCGATCGTCCAGCAGCGCGGCGGCCAGGACGTCCTCCGCGAGCCGGCCGTGCACCGGGTCGGTGGGGATCAGCCAGTGGGCGGGTGGGCCGCACACCGCGATCAGCGCCGCCAGGTGCAGGTCGTGCAACGTCGGCGCGTCCGGTGCGGCCACGGTCGGGAGCGGGAGGCCCAGGGCGTAGGCGAAGTGGGCGCAGGCGGTGGCGAAGGACGTCTCGTGCTCGTCCGGGCACGGCTCGACGGCGAGGTCCGCGGTGCGGTAGCCGAGGCGCGCGGCGCGTTGGCTGATCGAGGACCACCACCAGCCGGTGGTCCGGGCGACCAGCAGCACGCGGGGTTGCCGCAGGTCGAGCCGGGGGACGAGGTCGGCGTCGTCCACGAGCACGACGTCCGAGCCGGCCGCGAACTGCCGGGCCAACCGCGTCTTGCCGACGCCCGCCGGGCCGTGCAGGAGCAGCACCGAGGCCGCCGCGTCACCGTCACGCCACCGCTCCAGTTCAGCCAGCTCTTCCACGCGCCCGTGGAACGACACCACTTCGTACCGCGGGTCCAGCAGCTCACCGGGCGACAGTGTGCGGTTCACCGGCACATCGTGCTCCCAGCTCTCCGCCACGATCGGGCGACCGGCCACCACACCCCCGCGAGGTCGCCCGCGACGCCGAAGGCGGCGCAGTCCAACACTGTCGGTGCTGTCCTACACAATCGAGGCATGCTCATCGCCCTGGTGCCGGAAGGGGAGAACGCGGGTCGGTTCCGCGTGCTCTCCGATGCCGGGGTGCCCGAGGGACCCGTGGTGGCGACGGCGGACCTGGCGGCGGCGGTGTCCGAATTGGAGGATCGGCACAGACCCAGGTGGCTGTGGGCGGAGACGGCGGAGGTCTACCCCGACCTGCTGGCGCGCGGGGTGCGGGTGGAGCGGTGCCAGGACTTGGCGCACGTCGAGTACCTGTTGCTGGCCTACCAGGGGCGGCACGGTGAGCCGCGTGGGCTGGGTGCGGCGCTCGCCCGGCTGCGCGGGCTGCCCGTGCCGGACGACCACGGGCCGCGCAAGCGCGACACCCAGCCGACCCTGTTCGAGCCCGAGCAGCAACCGCTGCCCGGTGACGCCGACCCGCTCGACGCGGTGGTCGAGGTGCACGCCGAGCAGCAGCGGCTGGCCGCCACGCTCCCGCACGCCGACCGGCTGCGACTGTTGTTCGCGGCCGAGTCCGCCAGCGCGTTGGCCGCCGCCGAGATGACGCACTTCGGCCTGCCCTGGCGGGCCGACGTGCACGACCAGTTGTTGGTGGACACGCTGGGCCCGCGTCCGGCCAACGGCGCACGCCCGGCACGGCTGGCCGAGTTGGCCGACCGGATCACGGCGGCGCTCGGCGGCAAGCAGGTCAACCCGGACCACCCGCCGGGGATCGTGCGCGCGTTCGCCCGGGAGGGCATCGACATCCCGTCGGCGCGTGCCTGGGTGCTCAAGGGCGTGGACCACCCGGCCGTGCAGCCGCTGCTGGAGTACAAGGAACTGGCCAGGCT
The DNA here is from genome assembly GCF_001905065.1 of Saccharothrix sp. CB00851. Taxonomy (NCBI): domain Bacteria; kingdom Bacillati; phylum Actinomycetota; class Actinomycetes; order Pseudonocardiales; family Pseudonocardiaceae; genus Saccharothrix; species Saccharothrix sp. CB00851. Next base: position 263,829 of record NZ_LWLC01000012.1, on the reverse strand, counting down.
GTGGGTGGCGCACGGCTGGTCGTGGCTGGACGCGTGGGTCGCGGACGGGAGGTTCCGGCCGGACTACGTGGTGGGCGGCGTGGTGTCCGGGCGGTGGGCGACGCGGGGCGGTGCGGCGTTGCAGTTCCCGCGCATGCTGCGCACGGCGGTGCGGGCCGACCCGGGGTGGAAGCTGGTGGCGGCGGACGCGGCGCAACTGGAGCCGCGGGTGCTGGCGGCGTTGTCGAACGACCACAAGTTCACCGAGGTGTCGTCGGACGACGACCTCTACACGTCGTTGGCAGCGGAGGCGTTCGACGGCGACCGGGGCAAGGCGAAGCTCGCCATGCTGTCCGCGATGTACGGCGGCACGGGTGGCAACGCCGGTCCCGCGATGGCCGTGCTGCGCCGCCGTTTCCCGGAGGCCGTCGGGTACGTGGAGGCCGCCGCGCTGGCGGGCGAGCAGGGTCGGGTGGTGCGCTCGCGGTTGGGCCGCACGAGCCCGCCGCCGTCGGACGCGTGGCGCGCCATGACCGGCAGCACCGACGACGGCGAGGACGCGTTGCGCCAGTCGCGGCGGGCCGCTCGGGACTGGGGCCGGTTCACCCGCAACTTCGTGGTGCAGGCCAGCGCGGCGGACTGGACGGCGGCGCTGCTCGGCGTGCTGCGGCGGCGGCTGCACCAGTCGGCCCGGGGCGCGCACCTGGTGTTCTTCCAGCACGACGAGGTGCTGGTGCACTGCCCGGCGGAGCTGGCCGAGGTGGTGTGCGCGGAGGTGACGGCGGCGGGCGAGGAGGCGTCCCGGCTGGTGTTCGGCGCGACACCGGTGCGGTTTCCGCTCAAGGCCGTGGCGGTGGACTCCTACGCCGACGCCAAGTAGCGGCCATTGGGCCGTTCGGCGCTTGAACGATCACTGTGAGAGCGCTCTCATGAAGTGGTCGTGCCTTGTGACAAGGAGGTCACCGCTCATGGAGTTCAGCCGGAGCAGACGACGACGGGTCATCGCGACCGCTGCCGCCCTGATCACCGCCGTGCCGCTGGCGGTCCTCGCCACGATGTCGGCCAACGCCTCCGTGCCGTCCACCCCACCGGGCTGGACGCTGCAGTGGAGCGACGACTTCAACGGCGCCGCGAACACGCTGCCGTCGTCCTCGAACTGGATCTTCGACCTCGGCCACGGCTACCCGGGCGGCCCCGCCAACTGGGGCACCGGCGAGATCCAGAACTACACCAACAGCACGAACAACATCAAGCTGGACGGCTCGGGCAACCTGCGCATCACCGCGCTGCGCGACGGCGCGGGCAACTGGACGTCGGCCCGCATCGAGACCCAGCGGGCGAACTTCAAGCCGCCGGCGGGCGGCAAGCTCGCCATCGAGGGCCGCATCCAGATGCCCAACGTCACCGGCCAGGCCGCGCTCGGCTACTGGCCCGCGTTCTGGGCGCTCGGCTCGCCGTACCGGGGCAACTACTGGAACTGGCCCGCCATCGGCGAGTTCGACGTCATGGAGAACGTCAACGGCATCAACGCCGTGTGGGGCGTGCTGCACTGCGGCGTGAACCCCGGCGGGCCGTGCAACGAGACCAACGGCCTCGGCGCCAGCCGCGCGTGCCCCGGCTCGACGTGCCAGTCGGCGTTCCACACCTACCGGTTCGAGTGGGACGACAGCTCCTCACCCAAGGCGTTGCGCTGGTACGTCGACGGCCAGCAGTTCCACAGCGTCACCCAGAACCAGATGGACGCGACCATGTGGAACAACATGACCAGCCACGCGGGCTACTTCCTGCTGCTGAACCTGGCCATCGGCGGCGCGTTCCCCAACGGCGTCGCGGGCCACGCCACGCCCACGTCCGCGACGGTGCCCGGTCACTCGATGCTGGTGGACTACGTCGCCGTGTGGACGGCGGGAGGCGGCACGCAGCCGACGACCACGACCACCCAGCCCGATGGCAGCGGCTGGGACGCGTTCGCCGACATCCAGGCCGAGCAGGCGACGTCCCGGTCCGGCGGGTCGATCGTGTCGGGTGACGGCGGTCAGGCGGTGGCGCAGTTGGCCAACGGCAACTCGCTGCGGTTCTCCGGCGTCAGGTTCGGCTCGCGCACGGCCACGCAGTTCGTCGGCCGGGTCGCATCCGGCGCGTCCGGCGGGGTGAGCGGCCTGGTGGAGGTGCGGCTGGACAGCCCGACCGCGGCACCCATCGGCAGCTTCGCCATCGCCAACACCGGCGGCTGGCAGAGCTGGCGCACGGTGCCCGCGAACATCTCCGGCGTCACCGGCACGCACGACGTCTACATCACGTTCACCAGCGGCCAGCCCGCGCCTTACGTGAGCGTGAACTGGATCCGTTTCGGCACGTGAGTGCTCGTGGCGGGCCGCGCGACCCTCCTTCCGCGCGGCCCGCCACTACCATCGTCGGCGTGTACGCGGAACGCCCGTTCCCCGGTCTGGCCTGCGTGTGGCAGCGGACCACGTCGTCGGCCGCCGTGGGGCGGGTCGTGCCGGACGGGTGCACCGACATCATCTACTCGACCGCCACCGGGCAGGTGCACGTGGCCGGACCGGACACGGTCGGGCACGTGACGTCCATGGCGCCCGGGACGTTGTTCGGCGTGCGGTTCGGTCCCGGCGTGGGGCCCTCGGCGTTCGGCCTGCCTGCGGTGGAGCTGCGTGACCAGCGCGTTCCGCTGTCGGAGCTGTGGGGGCCGTCGGCCCGGCTGGAGGACGCGCTGGGTGCGGCGTCGGACCCGTGCTCGGTGTTGGCGGCGGCGGCGCTGGCACGGCTGCGGGAGACGCCGCCGGACCCTTCGGTGGGCGCCATCGCGTCGTTCTCGGGCAACGTCGGCGACCTGGCGTGGACGCTGGGCCTGAGCACCCGGCAACTGCACCGGCGCAGCCTGGCCGCGTTCGGCTACGGGCCCAAGGTGCTGCACCGCGTGCTGCGGTTCGACCGGGCGGTCAAGCTGGCGTGGGCGGGCGTGCCGTTCGCCGACATCGCCCACCGCACCGGGTACTCCGACCAGGCACACCTGGCGCGCGAGGTGCGCGACCTGGCGGGCGTGCCGCTGGGTCAGCTGATCCGGTCGTAGGCGCGCAGCGTCAGCAACGCCTCGATGGTCACCACGGGACGCCACTCGAAGGTCGTCACCGGGGTCCACGCGGGCCACGGGAACGTCCACCCGCCGTCGTCCCGCTGCCCCGCCGCCAAGGCGTCGAGGTCCGCGTCGATCTCGTCGTCACCGAACCACTTCCGGGCCAGGCAGTCCGGCGTCGGCGCGTAGTGGTGCGGCTTGTGCGTCTCCCCCGCCGCATACCCCTCGTGCGCCTGCCCGTCGCCCAGGTCCACCAGCCCTTGCTCGCGCACCAACGCACCCAACCGCTCCGCCTCCCGTTCCGCCTTCGGCCGGTCGGGCACGTGGTCGAGGAAGCGGGCGCAGGCTCCTGCCTCGTAGGGGTGCGTCTTGGCCAGGTCGGCGATGCGCCGCCAGCAGAACGCGGTGGCACCGTCCAGCCAGGCGTGCTCGACACCCATCTTGTGCAGGACGCTCGCCAACAGACCCGTGACCAGCAGGTCGGAGTCGCCGGACGGCTGCCACCACGGCGCCCGCAGACCGTCGTGCCCGGTGTCCAGGCAGTTCGGCACCCCACCGTCGGTGTTGGTGATCGTGGTGAGGAAGTCGCACGCCGACTTCGCGTACTCGGTGTCGCCGACCTCTTCCAGCAGCGACAACGCCGTGTAGGTGTGCAACGGCTGGCTGTCCGGCCCACGTCCGTCCGGCTCCAAGGCGTGCCCGAAGCCGCCGTCGTCGTTGCGGTACCCCAACACAGCGGTCACCACGGCGTCCCCCGCCCCACCGTCGAAGAGGTACCGGAACCGCCGCTACTCGAGGACGCGCGCGTTGAGCCACATGAAGTAACGAGCTGCTTCGATCATGCCCCCGACGGTAGGCCTGTCCGCACTACTGCGTCTTGAACAAATCGGACGTCCATCACCCACCAGGAGTAACCTCTGCGATCACCCCCAGAGGGGCGAAGGCCCTGTGCCATCATCACTTCGGGTGGTTCAGGGGTGAGGGGAGCACGACGATGTTGGACGCCGGAGGCGGCGGGGGCGTCAAGCGGATCGGGTTCATGGCCGACACCGTGTCCGCCGGACCAGCGGGTTCAGGGCTAACGGCGAGCCAGACCCAGTTCAGCGTCGACCCGGAGCAGGCGCAGAAGCTGATCGACGGCCTGGTCGAGGCACGTGACAAGCTTCAAGTGCTCGTCAGGGAGGCCGAACGGCTATCGGCCGTCCAGTCACCCGGCAAGGACCCTTACAGCGGCTTTGCCACATTGGCCATCCGCCGATCCGCCGGAGCAGAAGAGGGCGGGTACCTGTGGGCGAACAAGCAAGCCTATAAGGCACTGACCAACACCATTCTGAACGTCCAAGCGGCCCTGGAGTCCTACAAGAACCAGGACCAGGAAACCGCAGACGCCTTCAAGGGCGAGGGGAATCTGTCGTGAGGCGAGCAGTACTGGCAGTCATCTCCGCAGTCGCGGTTCTCTCGGCCTGCACGTCGGTAGGCGGCGACCCGACTCCCGTTACGACGACCTCCGACGCCGCCGGCACCTCGCCGTCCAAACCGGATGACAGCGGAATGCCGCCCATCACCGAGCCCGAGCTGGATCTGTCCAGTTTCTCGGTGTGCGACCTGCTCAAGGCCGACCAGCTGGCCGAACTCGACGTCGCCGAGCCCGGCAAGGCGGAGGACACGTCCACTGGCCCGACGTGCGCGTGGCGCCCCAAGGATCGTGTGCTCGGCACAAGCTTCAGCGCCACGATCCTCGAGGGCACCGACGGTATCGAGGGCTTCTACCGGAACCGCCTCGCCGAGTTCGAGGCCATCGAGATCGCGAACTACCCGGCGTTCAACGGCAGTGGCACAGACCTCAAGAGCGGCTCCTGCACCACCGGTGTCGGCGTGGCCGAGGGCCAGGGCTTCGTCGTCCAGGTCAACGTGAACGACGAGAAACTGCCTGAGTACACCAAGCCTTGCTCCGTCTCCGGCGACATAGCGGAGACGATCGTCGGAAACCTGAAGGGGTAGGGACATGGCCGGCGATGTGGACATGGACCTGGGGGGCTTCGTACTCCTTCAGATGGGGATAGGCGCCGACAAGATCTACGGTTGGTTCCACGAAGGCAAGGGGCCGGAGCAGACCACCGACTCCGGCAACGAAGGCTGGAGCAACATCGCACGTGGCCAGACCGAGGTCAGCGACTTGATCAACCAGGCCGTCCGGGCTTCCGGTGCGGCGTGGGAAGGTGCGGCCGGTGATCAGGCGCGAGCCTCCACCACGCCGCTGGCCAGTTGGTCCGACACGGCCAGCACCAGCGCGGACACGGCGGGCGAGAGCACGGCCGAGATCAGCCGGGCGTTCCGGCAGGCCAAGGACAGCCTGCAGAAGCCCGTCGACGTGCCGGACAAGCCCTGGTACAACGGCGTGGTCCCCTGGGACACCGACTACGACGACGCGGTCGAGCAGAGCCAGCAGGTCAACTCGCACAACGTCGCCGTGCTCAGCTCCTACGGCGAGACGGCGAACTCCGCCACCGCGAGCATGCCGACGTTCCAGTCGCCCGACGAGATCGGGGCGAACGTCGAGCAGGAGAAGATCGAGATCCCGCCGCCCAAGCCCGGCAAGGGCGAGTACGACCGCACGGGCACCGGGGACGGTGACGGCACGGGTGACAGCAGCACGGGCACGACGAACCCGTCGTGGACCGACCCCACCATCCCGGGGCCCGGTGGCACGGGCGGTGACAACACGACCCGGCCGCAAGGGATCAACCCCGACACCAACCGGCCCCAGCCCGACATCGGTTACCGGCCGCCGGAGCTTCCGAAGGACCCGCGTCAGCCGTACGACCCGCGGTTGCCCTATGACCCGCGGTTGCCGTACGACCCGCGCAACCCGAACGACCCGCGCAACCCCAACAACCCGCGTAACCGGCCGCCGACGACGCCGCCAGGCGTGCCGCGCGTCCCCACCGGTCCCGGCGTTCCCGGCGGCGGGGGCGGCAGCCGTGGGGGCGGCGGTGGCGGTGGTGGTGGCGGCATCGGTGCCGGTCGGATTCCCGGCCTGGGCGGCCCCGGCGGCATGGGCCCGGGTGGGTTCGGGCCCGGCGGCATGTCCGGTGCCCTGGGTCCCGGTGAGGGCCGTGGTGGCTTCGGTCCCGGCGGCGCGGGCGGGTTCGGGCCCGGTGGTGCGGCCGGCGGGCGTGGTGGGCCCGGTGCGGCCGGTATGGGTGCGGCGGGCATGGGTGCCGGTGGCGCCCGCGGTCAGGGTGACGAGGACACGGAGCACAAGGCCGCGTCGTACCTGCAGGAGACCGAGGACGTCTTCGGCGACGGCACGATGGTGGCCCCACCGGTCATCGGTGAATAGCGGGAACAGGGGGGAAAGTGCTGCGCACCAGGGTGGCCATCCCGGTCGTCGCGCTCTACAACGCCTGGCAGGCCGAAGGTCTGCCGACGCTGCACAACGCGCTGCTGGCCCAGGTCGACTTCGACGGCGACCAGCTCGCCGAGGGTGACGTCACGGTGCTGGCCGACCTCGCCCGTCGCGGTTGGGCCGAGCTGGAACGGCTCGGCCTGGCCCGCGGCAGGCAGGTGCACGCCGACCTGAGCCGGGCGCTGCGCCTGATCGCGGACGCGAGCGTCGAGTACTACGCGTTCTTCAACCAGGGCGACGACGAGACGCGCACCGCCCTGGTGGTGCAGTCGAGTGACGACGCGCTGCGCGTGGTGCTGCGGGCGGACAAGCACTTCGTGCTGGAGCCGGTCCGGGTCGAAGACGTGGTGCAGTCCCTGGTGTCCGCGCTGCCGGAGGCCAAGCCGGGGCGCGGCGGGGTGATCTCGCTGCCCGCGGACGCGTTGAGCGACAAGCCCCGCAGGCACGACGAGGACGGTGGGTCGTTCCTGCAGGCCAGCAGGCCGACCGGGGCGCACGTGGCCGAGGCGCAGCAGGTGCGCAAGCTGCTCGCCGAGCAGCGCACCGGCGGCGGCCAGCTGTACGCCGCACGACGTGACCGGTTCGGCCGCAAGCAGCGGTGCGCGGCGCCGTTGACGTACTTCGACACGATCACCGGCCGCTACCTGTCGGCGAAGACGACCGGCGGCGACGGCACGCCGTGGATCACCGTGCAGCCGGCCGACTTCACCACGTTGCAGAACCGGTTGCGGCAGCTCAGCGCCGACGCAGCGCCTCGCGGTTGAGCTCGGCCGGGCTGCGGTGCCCGGACAGGCCGAGGGTCAGGTCGAAGTCGGCGAGCAGGCTGCGCAGCACGTGCCGGACGCCGACCTGACCACCGTGCGCCAGGCCGTAGGCGAACGGACGGCCGACGAGCACGGCCTTCGCGCCCAGCGCCAGCGCCTTGACGATGTCCGCGCCGCTGCGGATGCCGGAGTCGAACAGCACGTCGACCCGCTCGCCGACCGCGTCGGCGATCTCCGGCAGCACCTCCAGCGACCCGACCGCGCCGTCCACCTGCCGTCCGCCGTGGTTGGACACGACGATCCCGTCCACCCCCGCGTCCACGGCCTTGCGCGCGTCGTCCACGTGCTGGATGCCCTTGAGCACGATCGGCCCGTCCCAGTGCTCGCGCAGGATCGACAACTGGTCCCACGACTTGTCGGTGCCGGTGAACAGCTGCACCCACCGCAAAATTGCCATCGGCAGGTCCTCTTCGGGTGACGCGGCGAGCCCGGCCCGGAACGCCGGGTCGGAGAACGGGATCGCCGTCCCGACACCGCGCAGGAACGGCAGGTAGGACTGGTCGAGGTCGTGCGGCCGCCACGCCAGCGTCCACGTGTCGAGCGTGACGACGAGGACCCGGTACCCGGCCTTGCGCGCCCGGTCCAGGATGCTCGCCGCCACGTCCGGGTCGTTGGGCCAGTAGAGCTGGAACCACCGTGCCGTGTCACCAGCCGCCTCCGCGACCTCCTCGATCGTGTGCGAGGACGCCGTCGACAGCACGAACGGCACACCCAGCTCCGCCGCCGCGCGGGCGGTCGCCAGCTCACCGTCCGGGTGCAGGATCGACTGCACGCCGACCGGCGCCAGCAACACCGGCGCGGGCATCTCGGTGCCCAGCAACGACGTCCCGAGGTGCCGCTCGGTGGCGTTGGTGAGCATCCGCGGCACGATCCGCCAGTCGTCGAACGCCTCCCGGTTCGCCCGGGCCGTGTGCCCTCCACCAGCCGCACCCGCCACGTACCAGAACGGCCCGGGCCCGAGCCGTTCCCGGGCGGACGCCTCCAGCGCTTCGGGATCGGTGGTGAACGGCGGCACGTTCCCCGCCAGGCCTTGCAGGTAGATCTCGTTCTGGTACGCGGCGAATGCGGTCATGGGGACACTTTGCTACACGAACAACCGTTTCGGCAGGAGCCAGGTCAGGCGGTCCGAGCGGAGCACGGCCAGTGGACCCACAACGGCCAGCAGGAGGACGTAGCCGGCGACGAATGGTGCGACGCGGGAGTCCAGGCCGGCGGCCACCGCCATCGCGGCGAGGACCAGGGAGAACTCGCCGCGCGTCAGCACGGTCAGGCCGATGTCGACGGCCTGCTGCCGGTCGAACGAGTGCAGCTTGGCGGCGAACAGGCCGGCACCCAGGTTCAGCACGATCGTCACCCCGACGGCCGCCAGGATCGGCAGCACGACGGTACCCACGGCACCGGGGTCGATGCTCAGCCCGAAGATGAAGAAGAACAGCGCCCCGAACGCGTCCCGCAGCGGCAGGACGAGCTTGTGCACGCGCGGTGCGACGCCGGAGCCTCCCAGGACCGCGCCGACCATGAACGCGCCGATCGCGTCGGACACCCCGAGCTCGTGCGCCAGAGCCGCACCCGTCACCGCCACGCCGACGAAGCACACGACCAGCAGCTCGTCGTCCGCCGAGCGGAACAGCCTGGTCACCACCCCGCCGCCCCAGCGCGCGATCGCGGCCAGGACCAGCAGGAACACGAACGCCTTGCCGAAGTCCACCAGCGCGGACACGCCGGACGTGCCGCTGAGCACGGGCTGCAGCACGGCCAGGTACAGGGCGAGGAACACGTCCTCGATCACGATGATGCCCATCACCAGCCGTGACTCGGGATTGCGCAGCCGCCGGGCCTCGACCAGCAGTTTCGTCACGATCGCGGACGACGAGATGCCGATCGCGCCGGCGATCACCAGCGCCTCGCGCGTGCCCCACCCCAGCGCGAACCCGAACGCGAGCCCGCCGCCGATGTTGAGCACCAGGTACCCGGTGCCCGCCAGGGCGAGCCGACGCCCGCCGGACACCAAGTCGTCCACGGAGAACTCAAGGCCGAGGTAGAACAGCAGGAACACCAGGCCGAGACTGGACAGCACACCCATCTCGCCCGGGTCGTCCACAAGCGACAGTCCGGGTGTGTTGGGCCCGAACAGGATGCCCGCCACCATGAACAGCGGGATCGTGGGCAGTCCGATCCGGACTCCCGCGCGGGCGATGACACCGGCGGCCAGGAACGCACCGCCGACCGCGAGCAACGCGTGGCCTGTGTTCATCGGTCCTCCAGCACGATCGCCACCGGCGCCGCGGTCAACACGGTCGAGACCGTACCGGCGACCAGCCCGATCAGCAGCGCGGTGGAGAAGTCGGCCAGCGAGCCGTCACCGAGCACCAGCAGCGCGGCCAGCACGAACAGCACGCCGATACCCGTGTTCACCGTCCGCGGCAGGGTTTGCAGCACCGCGGAACTCATCACATCGGGGAACGGCGCCCGCGTCCGCCGCAGCTCGCGCACCCGGTCGAACACCACCACCGAGTCGTTCACCGAGTACCCGATCACGGTGAGCAGCGCGGCCAGGAACACCGCGTCGGCCGTCTTGCCCAGCCACGCGAACGCGCCGACCAGCACGACCACGTCCGTGACCAGCGCGACCACGGTGGCCACGCCGAGCCGCCAGTCGAACCGCACGGCGAGGTAGACCAGCTGCGCGGCCACCGCGATGGCCAGCGCGATCAGCGCGTTGCGGCGCAGCTCCGAGCCGAGGCTGGGGCCGATCAGCTCGTTGCTGAGCTGCTCGGCGCCACCGGTCGCGCGGTCGACGGCCTCACCGACCCGCACGGCCGCGGCCGAGTCGATCGGGCCGGTGCGCACCGAGATGCCGTCGGAGCCCGAGGTCACCACGACCGCGTCGGCGAACCCGGCGCTCGCCAGTTCCGCCCGCACCCGACCGGTGTCCACCGAAGACGCGGTGAACTCCAGCACCCGACCGCCGGTGAACTCGACGCCCAGCTCCAGCCCGCGCACGAGCAGGCCGCCGATGGCCGCGAGCAGCACGAGACCGGCGGCGAGCAGCCAGCGCCGAGGCCGCCGGAACAGCGTGAGGCCGCGCGAGGTGAGCCACGTGCGCACGCGTCCCAAGGTGTGCAGCCCGCTCCACCCGGACCGCCGGTCCAGCAACGGCATGACCAGCTGCAACAGCACCCGGCTCAGCACCAACGCGCTGAACAGCGACGCCAGCACACCGATCGACAGCGTGACGCCGAACCCCTTCACCGGCCCGGTGGCCAGCCAGAACAACAGGCCCGCGGCCAGCAGCGTGGTCACGTTCGAGTCGGCGACCGCGCTCAACGCGCCGCGGAAACCCTGGTCCACCGACCGGGACAGGCGCTTGCGCCGCGCGAACTCCTCCCGCGACCGCTCGAACACCAGCACGTTCGCGTCCACCGCCATGCCGATGGCCAGCACGAACCCGGCCAGTCCCGGCAACGTCAGCGTGGCGCCGATCGCCAGCATCGCGGCGTACGCGAGGGCCGCGTAACCGCCCAGCGCCAGCACCGCCACGAGCCCGGCCAGCCGGTACACGAACACCAGGAACAACCCGGTCAGCGCCACGCCGATGATCGCCGCCCGCGCGCTGGCCTCGATCGCCTCCGCGCCGAGCGTCGGCCCGACGGTCCGCTGCTCCACCACCTCGACCGGCACGGGCAGCGCGCCGGACCGGATCACCAGCGCCAGCTCCTGGGCCTCGGCCTGGCTGAACCGCCCGGTGATCGACGTGCTGCCGCCGATCATGCCCGTGCCGCACACCACCGACGGATCCACCTGCGGCGCGGACACGACTTCGCCGTCCAGCACGAACGCCACCCGCCGCTTCGGGTCGCCCGGCGGTGAGCACGCGGCCTCGGCGGTCACCCGCTGCCACGCCCGCGGTGCGTCGCCCTGGAAGTCGACGCCGACCAGGTAGCCGACGCCCTGGGTGTTGGGCGTGGCGCGGGCGTCCTCGATGCCCTCGCCGGTCATCACGACCTCGCCGAGGCCGACCGCGTCACCTTCGGGCGTGGGTACGTCGCCGGGCCCGGTCACCGGCTGCACGCGCAGCTGCGCCGTGCGGCCGAGCACTTCGATGGCCTCGGTCGGGTCCTGCACGCCGGGCAGTTCCACCACGATGCGGTGGTCTCCGGACCGGGCCAGCACGGGTTCGGCCACGCCGAGTTCGTCGACCCGGCGGCGCAGCACCTCCATCGCCCGGTCGGTGGCGTCGGAGGTGGCCTCGGACGGTGTTTCGAGCACGATCTGGGTGCCGCCGCGCAGGTCGAGCCCGAGGCGGGGTTGGACGGTGAGCAGGGTGAACGTGGACGCGGCGAGCACGCCGAGGGCTAGCAGCCCGCGGACGAGTAGCGCTCGCCGCGCGCTGGGGCGCGGCATGGTGAAGGGACCTCCGGCTGAGGTGAACGGGGTGCGGTTCAGCTACCGGGGGTCGGGGGCGGTGCGCGTTCGCCGAGCGGGGTCTGGCCGTTGCGCTCGGGGGTGCGGTGGGTCGGGTCGACGACGTGCACCCGCACCGGTGGCGCGGGTGGGACGTGCACGGCGGGCTGGACGCCGTCCAGCGGCTGGCCCACGTGCACCTGCACGGGGTGCACCGCGTTCGTGCCGCGGGTGGCCGTGCCGGGCAGGTGGGTGGCGTCGACGGTCGAGGAGACGGCGACCACGTCGACGGGGGCGCTCGGGCCGGGTCCGGACACCACGAAACCCGCGATCAACGCCAGGATCGCGAGCAGCGTGCGCCGGGTCATCGGCCTCCTTCCCGGCGTCCAGGTTAGCGACCGCCGCCGAGCACGACGACGGCTCCGCCGGTCAGCGCGCACAGCCAGGCGACCACGAGCGGCTGCATCGTCGTGGCGCCGAGCAGGAGCGCGACCGACCAGCCGGCCAGGATCACCGCCGACAGCCCGAACATCGTCGCCACGATCGCGACCTTCGGCCGGTGCACGGGCAGGCGCAGCAACGCCCGTCGCACCCCGCGCCGCGCCTTGAGCAGCAGCAGTCCCACGACCGCCAGGCAGGCGAGCACCAGCAGGCCGGAGAACGCGCCGAGCAGCGGCGTCGGCTTCGGCATGCCCGCCAGCAGCAGCACCAGGCCGCCCGCGACGAGCAGCGCGGCCAACCGGGACAACGCGGGCCACACCAGCACGTGCGCGGCGTGCAGCGCTTCGCCGGACGGTGGCGGGATCGGTGCGCCGCCGCGCTTTCGCCGCACGGTGGCGAGGTTCGCGCGCACGTCGTCGGCGTCGGGGTCGAGGCGCAGCGCGGTGCGGTAGGCGCGTTCCGCGGTGCCCCAGTCGCGCACGCGCAGCGCGGCGTCGCCGAGCACCTGGAACGCGCGGGCCTCCGTCGGCGCGAGGTGCGCGGCCTCGCGGGCGACCTCCACGGCCTCCCGTCGACCTTCGGGGCTGTTGGCCAGCACTTCGGCCAGCACCACCTGGCAACGCCAGTCGCCGGGCTTGCGGCGCGCGCACTCCCGGGCCGCGACCACCGCTTCGGGGTGCCGGCCGAGTTCGCTCAACGCCAACGCGGTCAGCCGCTGGGCCCACACCGGGTCGCCGTCGAGGACCAAAGCTCGCTTCGCGGCGTTCAGGGCCGGGTCGGGTTCACCCGCGTCGAGGTACGCGGCGGCCAGGCGGCACCACGCCTCGCCGTGCAGGGGGTTGACCACCAGGGCCGGCTGGAGCAGTTCGATCGCCTTGCGCGGCAACCCGCGCGCGGTCAGCTCGGCGGCGCGCACCAGGACCGCGGCGATCGACTCGGACATGGCCCACAGTGTCGCAGTCCGAACAAGCCTCCTCCATCGGGTGACGGGCCGCCCCCTCGACCACGGCCCGTCACCCGATACCCCCTCAGGCGACGGCCAGCTCGCGCACCGCCCGGTGCGCGTCCTCCAGCGAGGCGACCGCGTGGTCGCGGAACTGGGCCAGGTGCGGCATGACGCCGGCCAGCGTCATCTCGGCGTGCACGAACTCCAGGTGCTCGCCCATGCCCAGCGTGCCGAACACGGCCCGCAGGTACGGCTCTTGGAAGTCGAACGAGTGCCGGGGCGTGCCGGGTGCGTAGGAGCCGCCCCGCGCGGTCACGACCACGACCCGCGTGCCGGTCAGCACGCCTTCACCGGTCTCCTGGTCGGCGAACAGCTCCGGCACCGCGATCCAGTCGAGCCAGGCCTTGAGGCTCGACGGCACGCCGTAGTTGTACATCGGCACGCCGAGCAGCACGGTGTCCGCCGCCTTCACCTCCGCGACCAGCCGCTGCTCCAGCGGCCGGTCGCCGTCGGCCTCCCGGACGGCCAGCACCTCGGGGTCGATGTGCGGCAACGGGTCGGCGGCCAGGTCCCGGTACGTGTACCCGCCGTCCGGGTGCGCCGACCGCCACGCCTCCGCGAACGCCCCGGTGACCTCGCGTGACACCGAACCCTCGAACCGCAGGCTGGTGTCGAGGTGGAGCAGTTCCGCCATAGTTCCTCCCAAGAAGTTCTTGATTGAGAACATACGACTAGAGGTATTCCGAGTCAAGATGTTCTGACCCGAGAATATCTCGCGCCTCGCGTATGATCGGGCCATGGATCTCGCCCCTGACCTCGGCTGCACCAGCCGTGCGGGCCTGAACTGGCTGCTGCACCGCGCGGCGCAGAAGCTCGGCACGGTCGCGCAGGAAGCGGCGGTGCGGCACGGCATCACCACCCGGGGGCAGATCGTGCTGACCGCGTTGGTCAGCGAGGAGTTCCAGCGCACCCAGCTCGCGCTCGGCCACGCGCTCGGCGTCGACAAGACCACGCTCACCGCGGAGCTGGACCGGTTGGAACGAGCGGGTCTGATCGTGCGCAAGCCGGATCCGAACGACCGGCGCGTGCGCGTGCCGATGATCACCGAGCAGGGCCGGGCCGTCCAAGGCGCGGTCGAGGCGCTGCACGTCGAGGTGGAGCGCGAGTTCACCGCCGAACTCACGCCCGAGGAAGCCCACACCCTGCGCGTGCTGCTGGAACGCCTGATCGCGACCGGTCACGGCCCCGACAGCGGCTCCTGCCTCTGACGCAGCTGGTCCGGCGTCAACTCGGCCCGTGCGTCGACCAAGAGCTGCAACGCCTCGCCGTCGTCCCACTGGTTGACGTTCATCGCCGCCTGGACGCGCCCGTCGCGCAGCCAGAACGCGGTGAACTCGCGGGCGTCCACGTCACCTTGCGAGCCGCGGCGGCGACCTCGCAGCCGATCCACCCGGCACCGACGATCACCACCTCGACGCCGTCGGTCAGCTCCCGCGCAACGCCAGCGAGTCCTCCACCGTGCGCAACACCCGCAGCCCTGGGAGTTCTCCGCCCGGCACGGCCAGTCGACGCGGTGTCGAGCCGGTCGCGAGGATCAGCCGATCGTACGAATGCGTTGCGCCGGTGGAGTCCTCGACCGACCGCCCGGCGACGTCCAGGCGGACGATCTCGACCCCGAGACGCAGCTCGACGTGGCGGTCGGCGTAGAAATCGGGCTCGTGCACGCGGTTCGGCTCGTCGGCGTCACCGAGCAGCACCTGCTTGGACAGCGCCGGAAGCTCGTACGGCTGGTGCCTCTCCCGACCGAAGAGGACGAGATCACCGGCGTAACCCCGGTCGCGCAACGCACCCGCCGCGGCGGCGCCGGCCAGACCCGAGCCGATTATCACGATCCGTTGCGGTTCAGCCATTTTTCTCACCCTTCCAGGTGACTGCGACGACAGCCGCATGCGACGCTAGCGACAGCTCGGCACGGTCGCCCGACGGATGTCCCGTCATGGCACCAACCCGCGTGCGTCTCCTCCTCGCGAGCGCCCGGATTGGTCCGAGCACCCCGTGTGGAGACAGCTGGAGGTTGGGGGCCGTGAGCACAGGCAAGGAGTGGCAGATCTCGTGCCGCGACATCGCGTCACGTCGCCGTGACATGACCGTTTTCGTCAGCCAGGGCCACGTCGTGGTGACCGTGCCGCCGGGTGAGGCGGCCGTGCTGACGCCACTGGAGGTGGGCCGCCTGCGCGCGGCTTTGCGCGACGCGGTGGTGAACGCCTCCGGCACCCCGGAAAACTGATCACCAGCGTTCCGATTTCGGACCGCACTCTTCCTACTCACGGGTAGGTAGTGTCAGTATCGGGGTCGTGAGTACCTACTTCGTCACCGGCGCGACGGGTTTCCTCGGCAGGCGCCTGGTCGCCGAGCTCCTCCGGCGACCGGACTGCGAACGGGTGTTCGCGCTGGTCAGACCACAGTCGGCGGACAAGCTGGCCCGGCACGACAAGCTGACCGCGGTACTCGGCGACCTCGGCTCACCGATCGACGCCGACCGGGTCGACCACGTCGTCCACCTGGCCGCCGTCTACGACTTCACCGCGTCCGCGGACGAGCACCACGCCGTCAACGTCGAGGGCACGCGGCGGGTCGTGGAGTACGCCGAGCGCACCGGCTCGGGGCTGCTGCACCACGTGTCGTCCATCGCGGTCGCGGGTGACCACCGCGGCCCGTTCACCGAGGACGACTTCGACCTCGGCCAGCACCTGCCCTCGCCGTACCACGCGACCAAGCACGCCGCCGAGAAGATCGTCCGCGACCAGGGCGCAGTGCCGTGGCGGGTGTACCGGCCCGGCGCGGTGGTCGGCGACTCGCGCACCGGCGAGATCGACAAGGTCGACGGGCCCTACTACTTCTTCCCGGCACTGGCCGCGCTCGCCCGCCTGCCGCGCCTGCTGCCGCTGGTCGCGCCACACTTCGGCGCCGTGAACCTGGTCCCGGTCGACTACGTGGTGGCGGCGCTGCTGGAGCTGATCCACGCCGACGTGCCCGCCGGCGGCACGTTCCACCTCACCGCGCGCCGCTCGCTTCCGCTGGACGCCGTCTACAACGCGCTGGCCGACGCCACCGGCGCGCCCAAGGTCCGCCTCACCGTGCCGCTGCCGCTGCCCGCCGCGCCGACCAGCGCGATCGTCACCGGCGTGCTCACCGAGCTGGGCATCCCGCCGCAGGTCGTGCCCCACCTCGCGGTGCGCGCCGAGTTCGACTCCACCGCCACCCGCACGGTCACCGGCCTGGAACCGCCCGACTTCACCACCTACGCACACACCGTGTGGCGATACTGGGCGGATCACCTCGACCCGTTGCGCGCCGCCCGCAAGCACGGCCTGGCCGGGCGCACCGTGCTGATCACCGGCGCGTCGTCGGGCATCGGCGCGGCCACCGCGCTCGCCGTGGCCCGCCGCAAGGCCGTGCCGCTGCTCGTCGCACGCCGGGCCGACGAGTTGGAGAACGTCGCCGAGCGGATCCGCGCCGAGGGCGGCACGGCGCACGCCTACCCGTGCGACCTGACCGACGCCGAAGCCGTCGGCGCGCTGCTCAAGCAGGTGCTCGCCGAGCACGACGGCGTGGACATGCTGGTCAACAACGCGGGCCGGTCGATCCGGCGCAGCGTGCACCTGAGCGTGGACCGGTTGCACGACTACGAGCGCACCATGGCGTTGAACTACTTCGCACCGCTGCGGCTGGTCCTGGGCCTGCTGCCGCACATGA
Organism: Saccharothrix sp. CB00851; assembly: GCF_001905065.1. Taxonomy (NCBI): domain Bacteria; kingdom Bacillati; phylum Actinomycetota; class Actinomycetes; order Pseudonocardiales; family Pseudonocardiaceae; genus Saccharothrix; species Saccharothrix sp. CB00851. The sequence continues at coordinate 246,979 of NZ_LWLC01000012.1, read as the reverse complement.
GAGAACGGCGGTTCGGGCACATCGTGAACATCTCCAGCATGGGCGTGCAGCTGAACACGCCCCGGTTCTCCGCCTACCTGGCCTCGAAGAGCGCGCTCGACGCGTTCAGCCGGGTGGCGGCCAGTGAGTCCGTCGCCGACGGTGTGACGTTCACCTCGGTGCGGATGCCGCTGGTGCGCACGCCCATGATCGGGCCGACGAAGGTCTACGACGGGTTCCCGGCGGCGACGCCCGAGCGTGCCGCGCAGTGGGTGGTGCACGCGCTGGAACGCCGTCCCGAAGAGGTCGACCGGCCGTTCGGGGTGCTGGCCGAACTCGCCCGCAAGACCGCGCCGAAGCAGGTGCGGTCGCTGCTGCACCTGGCGTACCGGGCGATGCCGGAGCGGGGCGCCCCGCGCACGTCGCCGCTGGCCGCCGTCGCCGCCGGGGTCACCCGCCTGGTCCTGCGGGCGACGCGGTGAACCGGGTCCTGGGAGCGCTGCGCGCGTTGGTGACGCTGGTGCGCGCCGGTGTCGTGCGGCCGATGGGTCCGGGCAGGCTGCTCGGCGTGGTGGACGCCTACCTGCAGTGGGACATCACGGTGGCGTTCGGCTTTGCCCACGGCGCGGCGCGCCACCCCGACCGGCCGGCCATCATCGACGACGCGGGCACGCTCACCTACGCCCAGGTCGACGAGCGCACCACCCGGCTCGCGCACGGCCTGCACGACTTGGGCGTGCGCGCCGGTTCGAAGGTTGCGGTGCTGTGCCGCAACCACCGGGGTTTCGTGGAGACCGTGGCCGCGTGCGTGAAGCTCGGCGCGCACACCGTGCTGCTCAACACCGGGCTCAGCGCGTCCCAGATCGCCGTGGTGCTGCGCGAGCAGGACGTGTCCGTGGTCGTCGCCGACACGGAGTTCCGCGACCTGCTGGCCAACGCGCCGCGCAAGGTGCGCCGGGTGATGGCGTGGGTCGACGGCACCACCAAGAGCAAGACGCTGGACCAGCTGATCGCGGGCTCCCCCGCCACCCCGCTGCCGAAGCGTCCGCCGCGCGGCCGGATGATCGTGCTGACGTCGGGCACCACGGGCGCGCCCAAGGGCGCCAAGCGGCCGGAACCGGCGAGCCTCACGCCCGCCGCCGCGCTGCTGTCGCGCATCCCGCTCAAGGCGGGCGACCGGTTCTCCGTGCCCGCGCCCCTGTTCCACACCTGGGGCCTGGCCGCGTTCCAGATCGGGCTCGTGCTGGGTGCGACGTTCGTGCTGCGCCGCAAGTTCGACCCGGCGCTCGTGCTCGCCGACGCGCGTCAGCACGGCAGCGACGCGCTGTTCGTCGTTCCCGTGATGCTGCAACGCGTGCTGGAGCTGACCGGGCGCCCGCACCTGCCGCGGCTGCGGGTGATCGCGTCCAGCGGCTCGGCGCTGCCGCCACCGGTGGCCCGGCGGTGCCTGGCGGAGTTCGGTCCCGTGCTCTACAACCTCTACGGCTCCACCGAGGTGTCCTGGGTGAGCATCGCCCGGCCCGACGAGCTGGTCAGGCGCCCCGACACGGCGGGCGTGCCGCCGCACGGCACCCGGCTGGCGATCCTGGACGACGACGGCAACCCGGTGCCCGCCGGCACCACCGGCCGGATCTTCGTGGCCAACGACATGCTGTTCGACGGCTACACCAACGGCGCGAACAAGGAGGTCCGCGACGGCCTCATGGCGACCGGCGACGTCGGCTACCGCGACGGCGACGGCCTGCTGTTCGTGGCGGGCCGGGACGACGAGATGATCATCTCCGGCGGTGAGAACGTGTACCCGCGCGAGGTCGAGGACCTGCTGGCGGGCCTGGCCGGGGTGCGCGAGGTGGCCGTGGTCGGCGTGCCGGACGAGCAGTTCGGCCAACGGCTCGCCGCGTACGTCGTGTGCGAGGAACCGGGCGTGCTGGACGAGGACGCGGTGCGCGAGCACGTGCGCGGCAACCTGGCCAAGTTCTCCGTGCCGCGCGAGGTCGTCTTCCTCGACGCCCTGCCCCGCAACGCGACCGGGAAGGTGCTCAAGCGCGAGTTGGGGTGAGTACGCTCGCCAGCCGGGGGGCAACGATGACGATTCCCGTCCAGCGAGCGGCCGATCCGCGTGAGGCCGCGGTGTCCAACCTGCGCGAGGCGCGGCTGGCGTTGGACGAGGGCCGTCCCGGTGACGCGCTGGAGGCCGCGGAGAAGGCGCTGGCCGCGTTCTCCTGGCTGGACGACGCCGAGGGCGTGGCGCACAGCGTGCTGGCCCAGTCCGTGGCGCTGGGCAAGCGCGGCCTGCTGCCGGGCGCGCTGGACACCATCGACCGGGTGCGGGCGATCGCGGTGGCCAACCGGCACGTCGGGTTGCAGGCGTGGTGCGGCTTCGCGCAGGCCGTGGTGGAGCTGCGGCTGGACTCGCGGGAGCGGTCGCTGCACTCGTTGGCGCGGGCGCTGGGCCTGGCCGAGCTGACCAAGGACGTCGAGCTGATCGGCTCGATCCTGTTCGAGCAGGCCAACGTGCTGCGCACGCAGTACCACGAGCACTGCCTGGTGCGCACGGCGGCGAGCCGGTGCAGCCCGGACGGCGAACCGTGCACGCGCAAGCTCCGGCGCGCGGAGGCGCTGTGCGCGCAGGTCCGGGACCGGTGGAAGCACCTCGACCAGCCGTGGCGGATGGCCCGGCTGAACCTGCTGCTCACGCACGTGCGGCTGGACCTGGGCGAGGTGGAACGGGCGCTGCGCTCGTGCCGGCGGGCCGACCGGCTGCTCGACGAGCAGGACCGGCCCGTGCTGCGGGCCGAGCTGCTGATGGCGTGGGCCCGGATCAACGGCGTGCGCGGCCGGCACGACGACCAGGTGCGGCTGCTGACCCGTGCGGCGGAGCTGGCGATGGGCGTGCTCGCGCGGGAGGTCGCGGTGCGGGCGCACGGCGCGTTGAGCGTGGCGCACGAGCGGGCCGGGAAGCTGGACTCGGCGCTGCGACACGCCCGGTCCCAGTTGGAGCAGTACCGGCTGTGGGAGCTGCAGGAAGGCCGCGACCTGCTGCGGATGCGCGAGCACGACCTGTCCGCGCGGCTGGTGGACCAGTTGGCCGAGCGGACGTTCGGGCCGCACCGGGAGCACCGGTCGGCGCCGGACCCGCTGCGCAGTTCGGCCACCGCCGAACAGGACAACCGGCGGATCGCGCGGGCGTTGCGGTCCGGGCTGACCAAGCGCGGTATCGAGGTGCTGCGGCGGGTCGCGGCAGGTGGGAGCACCGCTGACATCGCGGCCGAGCTGTCGCTGTCGCCGAAGACCGTGCAGAACCACCTCCAGCGCATCTACCGGACGATCGGCGTGCGCGACCGGGCGGGCGCGGCGGTGTGGTGGGTGGACCTCGACGAGGAAACGCGGGGACGGGTCGTGATCGACTGAGTCACTTCCGGGTTTTCGGCTCGTTACCGTAGTGGTGGGATGTCCCCGACGATCGGGGCGACCGCTCCGGGGGTATTGCCTAGTGGGCAGAGGCAGAAGTGGGTGGTGACCGTGACAACCCGTCTGTGCGATGCTCCGCTTGGACGCTTCCGGGCGTCACCCGCGGATCTGGTCCGGCTCCCCCCTGCCGACGAAGCCGCGACGATCGAACGGAGTTCGACGATGGTTGTGCACTCCCTGCACAAGATCATGGCTGCGCTCGTCATCTGCGCCGGTCTCGCGGTCGTCGTCGGCGTGCCCGCCGCTGTGGCCGTCCAGGGCGAGAGCACCCACGCGAGGGTGTTCCAGGCGCCGTACGCACCGCAGCCGTAACCGGTCGGTGACGGGGCCGGGTTCGCGCGCACGCGGGCTCGGCCTTGAGGCACAGTGGACGGCGTGAGCAACGAAGTGTTGCGCCTGCGTGCGCCGCGGCACCAGGTGAGCCGCAAGTCGATCACCCTCTGGACCCTGCACGCGCTGATCGGCTGGGCGGTGCTGCTGGTGCCGCAGCTGGTCGTGCTGATCTTCGCCGCCTCGCCGTGGCAGGTCGCCGCCGCCGTCGCGACGCTCGTGCTCGGCACCGCGCACACGCTGGTGATGCCGCGCTGGCGGTACCGGGTGCACCGCTGGGAGGCCACCCCGGACGCGGTGTACACGCTGGCGGGCTGGCTCAACCAGGAGTGGCGGATCGCGCCGGTCTCGCGCATCCAGACCGTGGACACCAAGCGCGGTCCCCTGCAGCAGCTGCTCGGGCTGTCCACGGTCACCGTGACCACGGCCTCGGCCGCCGGTCCCGTGCTCATCGAGGGCCTCGAACACGAAGACGCGGTGCGGCTGGCCGACGAGCTCACCACCACCACGCAGGCCACGCCGGGTGATGCGACGTGACCACGGACCTGCCCGCCGCGCCCGAGTACGCCGAACCGGTGGTGGACTGGCACCGGCTGGACGTGCGGATGCTCATCGTGCGGCCGTTGAACGAGCTGATCGGCCTGGTCCCGCTGTTCGTCGGCCTGCTGGTGCTCGGCCGTGGTGAGACGTGGCGGATCCTGGTCAGCGTCGGCGTGATCGCCGCGATCGTGCTGTTCGGCCTGCTGCGCTGGATCACCACCCGGTACCGGATCACCACCGAGCAGGTCGAGCTGCACACCGGTCTGCTGGTGCGCAAGCGCCTGGCCGTGCCGCGCGACCGGATCCGCACCGTCGACCTGACCGCGAAGCTCGGGCACCGGCTGTTCGGGCTGTCCGCGATCCGGGTCGGTACCGGGCAGCGCGACCAGCCGGGCGAGGACGGGTTGACGCTGGACGCGGTGTCGTCGGCCGAGGCGGAACGGCTGCGCGTGCTGCTGCTCACCATCGCCAAGACCGAGGCCCCGGCGGCGGCCGAGGAGCGGCCCGGGGTCGTGCTGTCCGAATGGGACAACCGGTGGCTGCGGTACGCGCCGTTGACGCTGTCCGGTCTGGTGGCCGCCGGTGCGCTGTTCGGGTTCGTGATGAACTTCGCGCGGGAGCTCGACATCGAGGTGTTGGAGCCGATGACCGAGGCCGCGCACTGGGTGGTGGCACAGCCGCTCGGGCTGACCGTCGCGGTGTTCGCTGGTGTCGTGCTGCTGGTCGCGACGTTCGGCTCGGTGCTGGTGTACGTGGTGCAGTTCTGGGGCTACCGGCTGACCCGCGAGCCGGACGACACGGTCCGCGTGCGCCGCGGCCTGCTCACCACGCGTTCGGTTTCCGTTGCCGAGCAACGGCTCCGCGGCGTGGAACTGGTCGAGCCGCTGCTGTTGCGCGCCGGGCGGGGTGCGCACGCCAAGACCGTGACGACCGGTCTGGGCCGCAAGGGCGAGAGCAACCTGCTGCTGCCACCCGCGCCGGTCGCCGAGGCGCACCGCGTGTCCGCGGAGGTGCTACGGCACCCCACCGGCAGTACCGCGGACTCGCCGACGCGGACGCCGTTGCGCCGGCACCCGCCTGCCGCCCTGCGCCGCCGGATGGTGCGCGCCGTGGCACCGCTGCTGGTGCTCGCGGCGGTCCTGGCGTGGTTCGCACCGAACTGGACGTGGCAGGTCGTCCTGGCACTGGTCCCGTTCTCCGCCGCCCTGGGCTGGGACCGCTACCGCTCGCTCGGCCACGCGCTGACCGACCGCCACCTGCTCGCCCGCGCGGGCTCGGCGATCCGGGAAACCGTGGCGCTGCAACGGACCGGCATCATCGGCTGGCGGATCTCCCGCTCGTTCTTCCAGCGCCGCGCGGGCCTGGTCACCGTCACCGCCACCACCGCTGCGGGCGACGGCGCGTACCACGTGATCGACGTGGGCGAGTCCGCCGGCCTGGCGTTCGCCGACGAAGCCGTCCCGGACCTGCTGCGCCCGTTCCTGGAGCCCGGACCACCCGAATGATCCGCGCACCTGCTCACCGGCGTTTGCGAGAAGTGCCGAAGAGCCCGCGGGTGATCTCACGGCCCAGCGCGCTCGCGGCCGAGCGGAGGAACGACTTGACGGCGGTGTTGCCGAGCACCTGGGCCACCACGCCCGGTTCCTCGCGCTCGGCACGCCGTTCGGAAGGCTCGGCGGGTGGTGCCTGCTCCTGGTCGGGTGGGGGTGCGACCTTCGCCGTCAGCTTCTCGTACGCCGACTCGCGGTCCACCGTTTCGGCGTACTTGCCGTGCAGCTCGGACGTCTCGGCGGCTTGCTCGATCGCGTCCGGCCCGATGGTGTCCATCAAGGACCGCGGCGCGCGCATCCTCGTCCACGCGACCGGCGTCGGCGCACCCTTCTCGCTCAGCACCGTCACCACCGCCTCGCCGATCCCCAACGACGTCAACGCCTCGTCCAGCTCGTAGTGCGGCGTCGTCGGGTACGTCTTCACCGCCTTCGCCAGCGCCGCCTGGTCCTCGGGCGTGAACGCCCGCAACGCGTGCTGCACCCGTGCGCCCAGCTGCGACAGCACGGCGTTCGGCACGTCGGTCGGCAGCTGCGTGCAGAAGAACACACCGACACCCTTGGACCGGATCAGCTTCACCGTCTGCGTGATCCGCTCCAGGAACGCCTTCGACGCGTCGGCGAACAGCAGGTGCGCCTCGTCGAAGAAGAACACGAGCTTCGGCTGGTCCAGGTCACCCTCCTCGGGCAGCACCTCGAACAGCTCCGCCAGCAGCCACATCAGGAACGTCGAGAACAGCGCCGGCTTGGCCTGCAGCTCCGCCAGCTCCAGCAGCGACACCACACCGCGACCGCCGTCCACCCGCATCAGGTCGAGCGGGTCCAGTTCCGGCTCGCCGAAGAACGTGTCACCGCCCTGCGCCTCCAGGTTCACCAGCGACCGCAGGATCACCCCCGCCGTGGCCGACGACACACCGCCCAGGCCCTTCAGGTCCTGCTTGCCCTCGTCGGACGTGAGGTGCGTGATCACCGACCGGAGGTCCTTGATGTCCACCAACGGCAGCCCGCGCGAGTCCGCCCAGTGGAAGATCAGCCCGAGCGTCGACTCCTGGGTGTCGTTGAGCCCGAGCACCTTCGCCAGCAGGATCGGCCCGAAGCTGGTGACGGTCGCCCGCACCGGCACCGCCGCCCCGCCCGTGCCCAGGGACAGGAACTGCGCCGGGCACGCCGCCGGCTGCCAGTCGTCACCCGTCTCGGCGGCCCGCGCGGTGACCCGCTCACCGCCCTCGCCCGGCCGGGACAGACCGGACAGGTCGCCCTTCACGTCCGCCATCACCACGGGCACGCCCGCCGCCGACAGCTGCTCCGCGATCAGCTGCAGCGTCTTCGTCTTGCCGGTGCCGGTGGCACCCGCGACCAGGCCGTGCCGGTTCAGCGTGGCCAGCGGGAGCCGCACGCGCGCGGTCGGCTCCACCTCGCCGTCGACCAGCACGGCGCCGAGTTCGATGGCCGCGCCCTCCGAGGCGTAGCCGGCAGCGATGTCGCTCTGGGCCGTCATTGCGATGAGCGTAATGAGATTGGAAGGGGCCGCCACCCGAAGCGACGCGGGGCCGGCGCGACCGGGCGACTAGGCTCGCGCGGGTGATGGATCGCTTGGTGTGGATCGACTGCGAGATGACCGGCCTCGACCTGGGCAAGGACGCCTTGATCGAGATCGCGGCGCTGGTGACGGACGCGGAGCTGAACGTGCTCGGCGAAGGCGTCGACGTGGTGATCCACGCCGACGACACCGCGCTCGACTCGATGCCGGACGTCGTCATGCAGATGCACGCCAAGTCCGGGCTCACCGAGGAGGTGCGGCGGTCCACCGTGACGCTCGCCGACGCCGAGGCGCAGGTGCTGGCCTACATCAAGCAGTGGGTGCCGGACCCGCGCACCGCTCCCCTGGCGGGCAACTCGATCGCCACCGACCGCGGGTTCATCGCCCGTGACATGCCCGAGCTCGACGCCCACCTGCACTACCGGATGGTCGACGTGTCGTCGATCAAGGAGCTGTGCCGGCGGTGGTACCCGCGCATCTACTACGCGCAGCCGGGCAAGGGCCTGGCGCACCGCGCGCTCGCCGACATCAAGGAGTCGATCCGCGAGCTGGCGTACTACCGGCGCACGGCGTTCGTGCCGCAGCCAGGGCCGACGTCGGAGCAGGCGCAGGCCGTCGCCGCCGAGCTGCTGGCCGACGAGGGCCTGAAATAGGGTCGATTTCAGACCCGGCGGTAGGGCACTGTATGCTTCATCCGCCGGGTCAGCCGGTCTTGGTGGGTGTAGCTCAGCTGGCAGAGCACTGGGTTGTGATCCCAGGTGTCGCGGGTTCAAGTCCCGTCACTCACCCCAAGCGGAACGCCCCTCGACGCCCGAGTCGAGGGGCGTCTTCTTTTGCCCTGGAGTCGTCGTGAGCGCCACCCTCGTCGCGAAAGACCTGGCCGCCGGGCACGGCGACCGCGTGCTGTTCTCCGAGCTGGACCTCGTCGTCGCGCCCGGTGACGTGATCGGGCTGGTCGGCGCCAACGGCGCGGGCAAGTCCACGTTGCTGCGGACCCTCGCGGGCCTGCTGCCCGCCGAGCAGGGTGTGATCCGCCTCTCACCCACGACCGCGACGGTCGGCCACCTGCCGCAGGAGCCGGACCGGCGTCCGGGCGAGACGGTCCGGGCGTTCCTGGCCCGCCGCACGGGCGTGGCGGCGGCGCAGGTCGAGCTGGACCGGGCGACCGAGGCGCTGGCCTCCGGGTCGGGTGACGACGGCTACTCCGACGCGTTGGAGCGGTGGCTCGCGCTGGGCGGCGCCGACCTGGAGGAACGGTCCCTGGAGGTGGCTGCCGAGCTGGGGCTGGAGGTCTCGCTCGACCTGCCGATGACGGCGCTGTCGGGCGGCCAGGCGGCTCGCGTGGGCATGGCGTCGTTGCTGCTGAGCAGGTACGACGTGTTCCTGCTCGACGAGCCGACCAACGACCTCGACCTGGACGGCCTGGCCCGGCTGGAGCGGTTCGTGACGGGGCTGCGAGCGGGCGTCGTAGTGGTGTCGCACGACCGCGAGTTCCTGGCCCGCACGGTGACGCGGGTGGTGGAGTTGGACCTGGCGCAGCAGCAGGTCAGCTCCTACGGCGGCGGCTACGAGTCGTACCTGGAGGAGCGTGAGATCGCCCGCAGGCACGCGCGGGAGGAGTACGAGGAGTACGCGTCCACGCGGGCGTCGTTGGAGGAGCGCGCTCGGGCGCAGCGGGCGTGGATGGAGAAGGGCGTGAAGAACGCCCGCCGCAAGGCGCCCGACAACGACAAGGTGGGACGCAAGTTCCGCACCGAGGCGACCGAGAAGCAGGCGTCCAAGGCGCGGCAGACCGAGCGGCTGATCGAACGGCTGGACGTGGTCGAGGAGCCGCGCAAGGAGTGGGAGCTGCGGATGGAGATCGCCGCCGCGCCCCGGTCCGGTGCCGTGGTGGCGGTGCTGCGGTCGGCGGTGGTGACGCGGGGGTCGTTCACCTTGGGGCCGGTCGACGTGCAGGTGGACTGGGCCGACCGGATCGCCATCACCGGCGCCAACGGGTCGGGCAAGTCGACGTTGCTGGCGGCGCTGCTGGGCCGCGTCCCGTTGGCCTCCGGGTCGTCGTCCCTGGGTTCCGGCGTGGTCGTGGGCGAGATCGACCAGGCCCGCGGCCTGTTCCTCGGCGACGAGCCGCTGCTGGACGCCTTCGGTGCCGCCGTGCCCGACCTCGTGCCCGCCGACGTGCGCACGTTGCTGGCGAAGTTCGGGCTGAAGGCGGCGCACGTACTGCGGACCGCCGCTTCCCTCTCCCCCGGTGAACGCACGCGTGCCGCGTTGGCGCTGCTCCAGGCACGCGGGGTGAACCTGCTGGTGCTGGACGAGCCGACGAACCACCTGGACCTGCCCGCGATCGAACAGCTGGAGTCCGCGCTGGACTCCTACACCGGCACGTTGCTGCTGGTCACGCACGACCGGCGGATGTCGGACGCGGTGCGGACGACCCGCCGCCTGGTGGTGGCGGCGGGTCGGGTGTCAGAGCTCTAGCGTCAGCGGTTGCCCTTGATCCACTGGTCCCACGGGATCTGCCAGTCGCCGAAGCCGTCCCAGGACTCCAGCACCGGGCCGCCGGAGTTGGTGACGATGACGACGTCGCCCTGCTTGGAGTTGTCGAACACCCACTTGGCGTTCTCGGGCGAGAGGTTCAGGCAGCCGTGGCTGACGTTGCGCCTGCCCTGGTCGCCGATCGACCACGGCGCGCTGTGGAAGAAGATGCCCGAGTTGGACATCCGGTAGGCCCAGTCGACGGGCGTCACGTAGCCGCCCGCCTCCAGCGACAGGCCGTACGTGCGGGAGTCCATCACCATGTGGGCGTGCTTCTCCATGAGCACGTAGGTGCCCGTGGGGGTCGGGTTCTGCGCGTCGCCCATCGACGTCGGCATGGTGCGCACGACCTGGCCGTTCACCTTGGTGACGACCTGGTGGGTCTGGCCGTCGGCCTCGTGGATGACCGCGTCGCCGATGGTGGTGTTGATCAGGCGGTCTTCCTCGCCGTAGATGCCGTTGCCCACGTGCTTGCCGTAGATCTTGGCGTTGATGGTGATCTTGGTGCCGGGCGTCCAGTAGGCCTGGGGGCGCCAGTGCACGGTCTTCTCGTCGAACCAGTAGAACGCACCCTCGACGCGCGGCTGGGTGGTGATGGAGATCATCGCCTCGGCGGCGGCCTTGTCCGCGATCGGCTCGTCGAAGTAGAAGGCGAGCGGCTGGCCGACGCCGACCGTCGTGCCGTCCTGCGGGTTGACCGAGAGGTACGTCAGCGTGCGCGGCTTGACGGTGGTGAAGGTGGAGGTCTTGGTGACGGCCTTGCCGTCCGCGCCTTCGCCCGTCACGGACAGCGTGTAGGTCTTCTGGTAGCCCAGCGGTTCGGTGTTGGTCCACTGCAGACCGTCGGGGCTCACCTGACCGGCCACGACCTTGCCCTCGGGGTTGGTCAACGAGACCGACGTGATCTTGCCGTCGGTGGCCGTGGCCACGACCGGCACACCGGGCTGGACGTCGACCGCCGCGTCCGCCGGGCCCGTGCTCAGCGTCACGGGCTTCGGCGGCGGTGTGGACGACGTGGTGGTGGAGGTCTCACCGGCGGCGGCCTCGGTCGAGGCGGAGCCGGACGAACAACTTGTGATCAACGCCGCGACCAACCCGATCGCGACGATCCCCAGCGCTCTGCGCGCCCCCCGCTTGCGGTACATCCCCGTCCTCCGCTTCGTCCCCAGAACGCCGTGACAGCCCGCCACAGGAGTCCGCTGGCGTCCCCTGACAAGGTGACGCCCAGAGGGTTGACGATGTTGCCCGAGATGCTGGATCGTTACGAAGGCGAAGTTCCCCCTGCACCAGGGCGGCACACCGGCCCTGACCAGGCGATTGGGAGCTGGGAGAGGCGCTGTGCTAATGTTCTTCGCGTCGGACAGAGCAAGAGAGTCCGAGCGCCGCTAGCTCAACTGGCAGAGCAGCTGACTCTTAATCAGCGGGTTCGGGGTTCGAGTCCCTGGCGGCGCACAACACAAAGAGCCAGGTCGGCATTCCGCCGACCTGGCTCTTTGCTATTTCCGCCACTTTCCGCGGCGGCCTCGCCAATGCCGTCGGACACCTGCTGCGCGATTCACGTCACATTTGTCGCCGGATCGCGCTCACCCGAAGGCGAGCGCGATCCGGCGGCCCGCCAGCAATCGGGTCCGCCGCACGTCCGCGTCGATGACGGCCTCGGCGTTGCGGTCCAGGCGGTGGTAGGACTTGGCCAGCAGCCAGTGCGCGGCCTCGGCCCCTATCGGGGTCAGCGGGCCCTGTTCGGCCAGGCGGCGGCGGGCAGTGGTGACGTCACGGGTCACGAAGGCGGTGCGGACCTCGCCGCCGGCCAACTCGTCGATCAGGAACACCATGGCGTGCTCGTCGGCGGCGAACCGGTACGTGCAGATCAGGGCCAGGTAGCCGGCATCGAGCGAACGGTCGCAGATCCAGGCGCCGCCGACGGCCAGGGCGGGACCCGCGGGGGTGACGGCGCTCGCCGCCCACTCGCGCGGGCGGCCGGTGAGCACGGCGGCCAGGACGCGCAGCAGGGCGTGGTTGCGGCGGCTCGGCAGCGACACGGCGTGCTCGATCAGGCCCGCCCAGAACTCCTCGTCCGGGCCGATGTCAGCGACCGCGCTGCTGACCGTCAGCTCGGCCTCCAACGGGTCGAGCAGTTGCGGCAGGGCGCGGCAGCGGTGGACGACCTGTCGTTGCGCCGTGGTCAGCGGCGTCCCCTGTGGACGGTGCACCACCACGATCGGCCGCCGCTTCGGCGACTGCGTCTTCCGGCTCACCGCGCGAGGCTGGCACGTCGGGGCGCGTGCGGGCGGCAACGCGCACCGGCTGCGCCGACACCACACCCGAAAGGGGACAATCGGCAGTCGTGGACTCCCTGTGCGAGGCGTTGTGGCGGGCCGCGGCGAACCGCCGGGCCCGGCTGCCGCGCACCTCCTCCCTCCCACCGGCCGAAGTGGACGACGCGGTGCAGGCGGTGCTGAGGCGCGCCTTCGAGCACCTGTGGGAGCACGGCTGGCTGCCGTACGACGTGTACGAGGTCGTACGGCGTAACGAGGACGAGCGCGCGCTGTCGTTCCTCGTCGACTCGCTGGCGCTGGAGGCGTCCCGCTACCCCGCGCTGCACCCGCGCTGGCGCGAGCAGTTGGCGGAGATCGAGGCGACGGTCTGGTGGGACGTCGACCAGCCGCACGTCGACCAGTGGGCGAGCAGGCACATCGAGCTGCGCGACGACGCCGTGGCCGCCGCGGTGGCGGTGCTGGCGGTGCTGATCACGTTGCCGGGACTGCCGGTGATCGTGCCCAAGCCCGGGTCGCCGCTGGCCGCGGTCGACCACCACCACGTGGACCCGAAGATCCTCAACCGGGTGCGGGGGCTGCTGGCCAAGGCCGAGTCGACCGCGTTCCCGGACGAGGCCGAGGCGCTGTCGGCGAAGGCGCAGGAGTTGGTGACGCGGTACGCGTTGGAGCGGATGCCCCTCGACGCGCCGACCACGACGTCACGCCGGTTGTGGCTGGACAAGCGGTACTTCGACGGCAAGGCGCAGGTCGTGCACGTGGTCGCGGAGGCGAACCGCTGCCGGGCCGTGGTGTACGACCTGGGTTTCGTGGCGCTGGTCGGCGAGGAGCTCGACCTGGAGATCGTGGAGCTGCTGTCGGCGTCGTTGCTGGTGCAGGCGACGCGGGCGATGGTCGCGGCGGGTGAGAAGGCGCGCAAGGGCGACGAGGAGCGGTCGGCGGTGTTCCGCAAGTCGTTCCTGCTGTCCTACGCGCACCGGATCGGCGAACGGCTGCGTGCGGCGAACGAGGTGCCCGAGGACGACCGGCTGCTGCCCGTGCTGGCGGAGCGGAAGAAGGCGGTGGAGGAGTACTTCGGCGCGATGTTCAGCCGGACCGTGGCCAAGACGACCCCGGTGCGCAGCGCGGCGGGGTGGGACGCGGGTCGTTCGGCGGCGGACCGGGCCAACCTGTCGATCACCTGACCCGCGGTTTCACCTGAACTGTCGGTGCCCGTCCGTACCCTCTGCGTCATGACCACCGCGATGGAAGTGCGCAGGCTGTTCAACGTCACGCAGGAGACCCGGTTCCACTTCAACCACTGGTACAGCAGGCGCAAGCACGTCGTGGCGCACGTGATGGCGCACGAGTCCGTCGCCGTCCACCGGATCACCGTCGATGAGGTCGAGGCCGCGTGCCGCAGCGCGCCGCGACCGGGTCCGACCGACGTGCCGGAGATCCGGGACTGGCGGCCCGATTTCGCCGTCACGCACGTGGCGCACCACGTGGTCGAGGCGCTGGGTCGATTACCGGGTTGGCCTGAGTTCCGCGAGTTCTGCGAGGCGGACGAGCGGGCGCGGGCGATGTTGTGGACGCCGGCTCGTGAGGTGATCGCCGAGGTCGGGGCGGCGGGGCGGGAGGCGGTGCGCAACCGGGTCGTGTCCGACTTCCTGGGGTTCCTGCGGGACGTGTACGTGCTCGCGGTGCTGCGCGGGCACGGGCTGGACGTGCGGGTGCACCCGTTGGCGGACACGGTGTTCCGGGTGGACGCGTGGGTGGAGCGGCTGATCCTCAACCCGCGCGGCGGTCGGCAGCGGTCGGAGGAGTTGCTGGTGCACGCGATGCCGCCGTTCTTCTTCGCGGACTTGGGGGTGAGCGAGTACACGCGGGTGGGTGCGGCCGTGCTGCCGGCGCGGGCACAGCTGGACCGTGCGGCGCGGCGGTTGCGGGACGTGCTGCACCCGGCGTGAGGCCGCGTCCGGCGTGCGCGGCGGGGTGCCATCATGGCCGGGTGCCGAACCTGGAGACGACGGACGACGTCCGCGCCCGGATGAGCAAGCAGCGTTCCCGTGACACGGGCATCGAGGTGGCGTTGCGGCGTGAACTGCACCGGCTGGGGCTGCGCTACCGGGTGCACCAGCGGCCGGTGCGCGCGGTCCGGCGTGAGGCGGACGTGGTGTTCGGGCCGGCCAAGGTGGCGGTGTTCGTGGACGGGTGCTTCTGGCACGGCTGCCCGGAGCACGGCACGTGGCCCAAGCGCAACGGCGAGTTCTGGCGGACCAAGATCGAGGCGAACCGGGAGCGTGACGCGAACACCGACCAGGTGCTGGCGGAGGCGGGGTGGCTCGCGGTGCGGGTGTGGGAGCACGAGGACCCGACCGACGCGGCGAGTCGGGTGCGGACCACGGTCCTGCGGCGGCGCGGTCGGCTAGCCTGAGCCCGTGCTGTCCATGATCGACCTGTTCGCCGGCTGCGGCGGCATGACCTCCGGGTTCGCCGCGGCGGGCGGCTACCGGCCGGTCATGGCGGTCGAGTGGGACCTGCACGCGGCGGCCACGTACGCGGCGAACTTCGGCGAGGACCACATCCGCTGGTCGGACATCGCGGCCGTGCCGGACGGCGAGATCCCCGAGGTGGACGTGATCGTCGGCGGTCCGCCGTGCCAGGGTTTCTCGAACCTGGGCTCGAAGGACGTCGACGACCCTCGCAACTCGCTGTGGCGCGAGTACCTGCGGTTCGTGCGGCGGGCCCGGCCGTCGGTGTTCGTGATCGAGAACGTCGACCGGTTCCTGGCGTCGACGGAGTTCGCGTTGCTGCAGGCCGAGACCGAGGGCTACGAGCTGAGCTACGGCATCCTGCTGGCGGCGGATTTCGGCGTGCCGCAGCGACGTCGGCGGACGATCGTGATCGGCTCGCGGATCGGGCCGATCCCGTTGCCCATCGCGACCCACCCGCGTGGACGTTGGCACACGGTGGGTGACGTGCTGCGCGGGCTGCCGGAACGGCCGGTGACGACCGCGTTCCCGGACTCGGTGGTGGAGTTCTTCGGGCGGGAGCTGCCCGGGCCGTTCAAGAGCCCGGACCTGCACATCGGTCGCAACCCCACGCCGTTGTCGTTGGAGCGGTACCGCCACGTCCCGCCGGGTGGCGGGCGTTTCCACGTGCCGCAGCACCTGCTGCCCCGGTGCTGGCGGGAGAAGAAGACCGGCACCACGGACGTGATGGGCCGGATGCGGTGGGACGAGCCGTCGCTGACCATCCGCACCGAGTTCTACAAGCCGGAGAAGGGCCGCTACCTGCACCCGCAGTGGGAGCCGGGCGAGGACGGCCACCGGGTGGACCGGCCGATCACGCACCTGGAAGCGGCGCGGCTGCAGTCGTTCCCGGACTCGTTCGAGTGGTGCGGCACGAAGGTCGAGGTGGCGCGGCAGATCGGCAACGCCGTGCCCCCGTCCCTGGCCAGGGCCATCGCCGAGCACCTCAAGCCGTACCTGACGGGCGCCGAACCGACCGCGCCGAGCTGCCCGCTCTGCCCCTGACACCTCGTCGCCCCCGAAATTGTCAGACCCCTCCGCTACCGTCATCACCATGACGACAACCACGTACGAGAACGCGGTCCGCATCGGCTCCACGACCTACCAGGTGGTGGCCACCGCCGACCCGGACCTTTCCGTCGACCTGACCGGTGTGGACACCTCGGGTGCCCTGGTGGCCGAGGGCACCATCCGCCTGCCCGCCACCGCGGGCGCGAAGATCGGCAAGCTGCTGGCCCAGGTGCTGGAGGCGTTGGCCAGGCTCAGCACACCGACCTTGCCCACGCCTCGCGACCGCCCGGCCAACGCCAACCAACCGTGGACGCCGGACCTGGACACGGCACTGCGCACCGAATGGCTGGCCGCGACCACCGAGACCCCGACCACCGAGCTGATCCGTTCGATCGCACGGCGGCTGGAACGCTCACCCACCTCGATCAGGTCACGTCTGGCGAGGGTGGGCTGCGACCCGGACGTGCCGGGTCGGGCGCTGTCCGCCGAGGGTGCGCAGGTGTTCCACGTTCAGGGTCGGGATCAGGGGCGGGTCAGGGGCAAACCCGATTCGGGAGAGGAGGGCGTGGAGTGATGCTCGTGGTGGACGCATAGGGCGAGGGGGTGGGCCTGGCACGAGTACTGACGGGTGGGCCAGCCTCGATCGGCCCAGCTCGGTCGGGCCGGCCAACCGACGGCTCGGCAGAGCTGGGCCCGCACGCCCTCGGACGCACGGCCCCGGCTGCCCCAGCCCGCTCGGCCCAGCTCGGCCCAGCTCGACCGGCCAGGCTGGCTCGGCAGAGCTGGGCTGGCTCGGCAGAGCTGGGCAGACCGAGCTGGGCTGGACTCGGCCCGCCTCTGGCCAGGCGCGGACCGGCTCGGCTTGCCCCGGCTCGGCTCGGCCCGGCTTGCCCCGGCCCGACCCGGCCCGGCTCGACGGGGCCTGCTGCCGCACCCCTCGGCCTGCTCGGTTCAACCCGGCCCGATCCCGTTCGGCTCCCGGCGGGCCAGCTCGACGGGGCTGGTACGGCCCGGTTCAGCTCGCACGGCTGGGCTGACTGAGCTGGCACGGCCTGGTTCTGCTCGGCTGGGCTGGCTTCGGCTGGCCCGCTCTGGCCCGGCTCAGCTCGGCCCGGCTGGGCCCGGCTCGACTCGGCCTGACTCCACTCGGCCCCGCTCAGCTCGGCCCGGCGGGGCCCGGCCCGGCGGGGCCTGGCTGGGCCGGCTGGTTGGCGAACCTGGTCGGGGAAGGGTGGGGTGAAGGCGGAGGCGGGTCGGGGCGACCTGGTGCCTGGGGTGGGTGCTCGCGGCGGTGGGGGTGGTGGTGTTGGGGGTTTGGTGGGGGCGGGTTGGAGGGTGGGGGTGGGGTGGGCGCATAGTGCTGGTGTGTTGGTGTTGCACGCGTTGGGCGTGAGTGGCGGGCGGGTTGGGGTTTGGGGTGAGGATTCGGCGTTGCCGGAGCGGGTTGGTGGGCGGTTGCCGCGGAGGGCGGTTCGGCATCCGTTTGCGGTTGGTGGGGAAGGGCTTGTCCGGTTGGTAGGGGGTGGGGTCGCGGGGGAGGTTGTGGTTCGGTTGCCCTCGTTCGCCGGTGGGCCGGTGGGGTCTCCTGAGTTGGTTCGTGAGGTCACCGGTGGTCGGCGAGGGGTGGTTCGGTGGCGGGAGTGGGTGGTTCCCGTGGTGTGGGTGGAGGGGGTGCTGCCGCGGTCGTTGCCCGATGGTCGGGGTGGGGCTTCGTGGAAGTTCCTGGGTGATGTGCAGGAGTTCGTGAGGGAACTCGTGCGGCGGGGGCGGGTGTTGCCTGCGGTCGACGGGGATGGGGTGGCGCGGTGGCGGGCGGTGTTGGCGGGGGTGGACGCGCTTCGTTACGCGGCGTTGCGGGCGAGTGTGCCGCCGTCGTTCCGGGGTGGTGATGGGGCTGGTGACCTGGTCCAGGAAGTGGTGGACAGGGCGGTTGACCGTGAGGTCAGGGCGGCGCTGCGGGGTGTGGACGTCGGTGGCGATGGTGTTGTGGGGCGGTGGTTGGCCGGGTTGGTGGGTGAGCCGCGCGTCGTCGGGGATGTCGGTGGGTTGCGGGCGAAGTTGGCGGGTTGGCGGGCCAGTGGGTTGCAGGAGAGTCCTGTTCGGACGTGTTTTCGGCTCAGTTCGCCCGACCAGGGCGGCATGACCAAGGACGGGTGGCGGGTCGAGTTCCTGTTGCAGGCGGTGGACGAGCCGAGTGTGGTGGTGACCGCCGAACAGCTGTGGCACAAGCAGGACGCGGTGCTGCGGCGGTGGGTGAGTCGGCCCGAGGACGTGTTGCTCGGCGACTTGGGCCGGGCGGGGCGGCTCTACCCGGCGCTGGATCGGGCGCTGTCCGCACGACGGCCGGTGGAGTTGGAGCTGGACGTCGAGGGCGCCTACGACTTCCTGCAGCACGCGGCCGTGTTGGCGGAGGCCGGGTACGGCGTGATGTTGCCCTCGTGGTGGCGTCAGCCCCACCGGCTCGGGCTCCGGCTCACCGCCACCAGTCGCGGCACGGCGGGGCAGGTGGCGAAGGAGAGCGAACTCGGGCTGAAGGTCCTGGTCGACTACAAGTGGGAACTGGCCGTCGGCGACGAACGGCTGACCGAGGCCGAACTGCAGTCACTGGCCGAGGCGAAGGTGCCGCTGGTCCGGGTCCGCGGCCAGTGGGTGCACGTCGACCAGAAACGCCTCGCCGCGGGCCTCGCGTTCCTGAAGCGGGGCGGCGGGCAGATGACGGCCGCCCAGGTCCTGCTGCACTCGGGCCTGCACCCCGAGGACGCCGACCTGCCGCTCCCGCTGAACGGCGTCAGCGCCACCGGCTGGCTCGGCGACCTGCTGTCCGGCGAGGTGGAGCACCACCTCGAACCGGTCGAGCCGCCGCGAGGGTTGGTCGCCGAACTGCGGCCGTACCAGAAGCGCGGCCTGGCCTGGCTCGCGTTCCTCGACCGGCTCGGCCTGGGCGCGTGCCTGGCCGACGACATGGGCCTCGGCAAGACCGTCCAGCTGCTGGCCCTGGAAGCCCACAACCGCGCCCACGGCAAGAGGCTGCCGACGTTGCTGGTCTGCCCGATGTCGGTGGTCGGCAACTGGCAGCGCGAGGCCGCCCGCTTCACGCCCGACCTGGAGGTTCGCGTCTACCACGGCGCCGACCGGGCCCTCGACACCGACTGCGACCTGGTCATCACCACCTACGCGGTCGTCGCACGGGACGCCGGGAAGCTCGCCGAGATCAGCTGGGACCGGGTCGTGCTGGACGAGGCGCAGAACATCAAGAACAGCTCCACCCGGCAGTCGAAGGTGGTGCGCGCGCTGCCCGCCCGGCACCGGGTCGCGTTGACCGGCACGCCGGTGGAGAACCGGTTGGCCGAGCTGTGGTCGATCATGGACTTCGTCAACCCGGGCATCCTGGGCACGGTCAACACGTTCCGCGCCCGCTTCGCCGTCCCCGTCGAACGCCACCACGACGAGGACGCCGCCGTCCGCCTGCGCCGGATCACCGGCCCGTTCGTGCTCCGCAGGCTCAAGACCGACCCGCGGATCATCACCGACCTGCCGGACAAGATCGAGGTCAAGCAGCTGTGCACGCTGACCCCCGAACAGGCCACGCTCTACCAGGCCGTGGTGGACGACATGCTGGCCAAGATCTCCGAGGCGGAGGGCGTCCAGCGCAAGGGCCTGGTCCTGGCCACTATGTCCCGCCTCAAACAGGTCTGCAACCACCCGGCGCAGCTCCTCGGTGACGGCTCGCGCGTCGCCGGCCGCTCCGGCAAGCTCGCCCGGCTGGAGGAGATCCTGGACGAGGCGCTGGCCGACGGCGACAAGGCGTTGTGCTTCACCCAGTTCACCGCCTTCGGCTCCCTGGTCGTGCCGCACCTGGCCGCGCGCTTCGACACCGAGGTCCTCTACCTGCACGGCGGCACGCCGAAGCGGCAGCGCGACGAGATGGTCCGGCGGTTCCAGGACAAGGACGGCCCGTCGATCTTCGTGCTGTCGCTGAAGGCCGGCGGCACGGGGCTGAACCTGACCGCCGCCAACCACGTCATCCACCTCGACCGCTGGTGGAACCCGGCGGTGGAGGACCAGGCCACCGACCGGGCGTTCCGCATCGGCCAGCGCAACCACGTGCAGGTGCGCAAGTTCGTCTGCGTCGGCACGCTGGAGGAGCGGATCGACCGGATGATCGAGGACAAGCGGGGGTTGGCGCACCTCGTGGTCGGCGCGGGCGAGGACTGGCTGACCGAGCTGTCGACCGGTGAGCTGCGCGACCTGTTCGCCCTGTCGGGGGAGGCCGTCGGTGACTGATTGGCACGGCTACCGCCCGCCGTCGCGCCCCATCCGGGTCGAGGGCGGCCTCACGCTGCGCAGCAAGCGGGGTGACATCGCGCGGACGTGGTGGTCACGCCGGTTCCTGGAGGTGCTGGAGTCGTTCGGCATGGCCGGCCGCCTCGCCCGCGGCCGCACGTACGCGCGCACGGGCCAGGTGATGAGCCTGTCGCTGTCCACCAGCCTGGTCGTGGCGCTGGTGACCGGCACCCGCCCGGAGCCGTACCGGGCGCGGATCGGGGTGCGGAAGTTCAGCGACGACGACTGGCGGCGCATCGAGCACGCGCTGGCCGATCAGGCGATCTTCGCGGCCAAGCTGCTGGCCGGCGAGATGCCGCCGGAGATCGAGGACGTGTTCCGCGACCTCGGCCTCACCTTGTTCCCCGGCACGACGCGCGAGCTGCACATGGACTGCACGTGCCCGGACTGGGAAGTGCCGTGCAAGCACCTCGCCGCCACCTGCTACCTGCTCGCCGAGTCGTTCGACACCGACCCGTTCGAGATCCTGGCCTGGCGCGGGCGGTCCCGCGAAGACCTGCTGGACCGGCTCCGCGACCTGCGCGCCCCCATCCCGCCCCACGAGCCCGAGGCACGCCGGGAACCGCCGGACGACTCGTTCGACGCCTTCTGGGCACGCCCCAAGGTCGCAGACGTCGTGCCGGACGTCCTCGAACCGACCACCCGGCGCCCGGACGCCCTGCTCGACCAGCTGGAACCGCTCGTCGTGGACGGCCGTTCGGTCACCGACGCGCTGCGCCCGCTCTACCGGCGGCTGGCGCAGTAGCCGAGGCAGGGCCTCGGACCGGTTCGGTACCACCTCTTCACACTGGTCGTCGACGGCCGGCTGGTGCTGGACCAGGCCCGCTTCGACCGTGTCGGAGGGCTGCCGGGCCTGCGAAATGCGCCTGTGGGCCAAGCCCGGTAGGACAACGGCACCATTCGCGACAACTCCGACCGGACGGTGCCGCGCACCTCCGGGTGGCTCAACGCGCACCCCCGGTCGAAGATGCGTCTTGACTGGTAGGTGCACGTCCGTGTTTCGTCGTCAGCTACCGACGAACCGGAGGGGAATCGCACGCATGACCGCGTCCAAGGCACTGCGGGCCCTGCGGGAGGCGATCGTGCTGGAACACCTGGAATCGGAGAACGAGCACGAGTTCGACACCGCCGTCGGTGCCTTCGACCACCCGCGGTGCGAGATCGTGGCGACCGGGCAGGTGTTCGACGGATGGGCCGAGGTGTCCGGGTACTACGCCCGCGTCCGTGACGAGTTCCCGGACCGGCGCAGCACGGTGGTCGAGCTGCACCACGCCGACGACGCGGTGATCGTGGAACTGGAGCTGCGGGGTACCCACCTGGGCGGCGAGGAGCCCGCGGGGCGGGCCTACCGGGTGCGCACGACGGCGTTCTTCGTCTTCGACGACGCCCGGCTGGTCGGCAAGCGGGTGTACGGCGAGCACGTCGGCCAGGCGCCCGCGCTGACGAGCTGAACGAGACGATTCAGGCCGCCACCCCCGCTGCTGCGAGGAGTGGCGGCCCGAAAAGATCGAGGTCCTGGTGGTGACCCCGATTAGGTCAGAGCGGTCGAACCGTCTGCGCCTGCGGGCCCTTCTGGCCCTGGCCGATCTCGAACTCCACCCGCTGGTTCTCTTCCAGGGTGCGGTAGCCGTTGCTCTGGATCTCCGAGTAGTGCACGAACACGTCGGCGCCACCGTTGTCCGGGGAGATGAAGCCGAAGCCCTTCTCCGCGTTGAACCACTTGACGGTGCCCTGAACTGCCATCTTGCTACTTCTCCTCTAACAGGTGCCGGATCGCGCTTGCGACCACCGGGTCAGCTAGGGCCCCGGCCCTTCCTGGCGAGGAAAGTTCGGCGCCCGCAACTCCGTTCCGCGAGCGTGGTGGAACACGAACACAGAAAGGTACGACCGAAGACAGTCAACCATGAGATCCCGCCGGCAGTCGAGCGGAAGAATGCGGCGAGTCGCACTGCTACCGTGGGCGAGGCTGCGATCACAGGGGGTCCCCGATGCCTGAACCGATGCTGGTCTCCATCGCCGCTTCGCTCGCCACGCGGGCGGTCGCGGGCTTGTACGAGCTGGTCCGGGCGAAGTTCGCCGACGACCCCGTCGCGACCGCGGCGCTCACCGCCGCCGAAGGCGCGGCCGAGGACTCGCCGCAGGTCGCGGCGTTGAGCGAGACGTTGGAGCGGGCCATCCAGGCCGATCCTGCCTTCGGGGCCGAACTGCGCGCCCACCACGCCGTGACGCAGACCGGCCGGGTGAACAACCAGATCTCCGGCACGGTGCACGGCACCGTCGTGCAGGCGGGCGACGTCACGGGTGGCATCAACCTCAAGTAACCCCGCCGGGTGAAGATGGGGAGGTGTACGCGCTCCACCTGCCCCAGTCCCGGCTGCTGTTCTTCTTCCTCGGCCTGGTGCTCACCTTCGTCTTCATCCGGATCAGCGTCCGCCTGATCCGGGCGAAGGTCCGCTGGTGGCCGGGCAACATCACCCCTGGTGGGACGCACATCCACCACGTGGTGTTCGGCGCGGTCTTCATGCTGCTCGGCGGCGTGATCGGGTTGGCCGTGCCGGACGACCAGCACGGGGTGCGGGTTGCCGCAGCCGCGTTGCTCGGCGTGGGCGCGGCCCTGGTGCTCGACGAGTTCGCACTGATCCTGCACCTGCGCGACGTGTACTGGACCAAGGACGGCCGGCTGTCGGTCGACGCGGTGTTCCTGGCGATCGGGATGACCGGCCTGCTGCTGCTCGGCGCCCGGCCGCTGGGCTACGACGAGTTCTACGGCGAAGGCGTCGCCCTGCGCGTGCTGATCATCCTGGTCAACCTCGGGTTCGCCATCGTGGCGCTGCTCAAGGGCAAGGTGTGGACCGGGCTGCTCGGGCTGCTGGTGCCCGTGCTGCCGGAGATCGGCGCGGTGCGGCTGGCCCGGCCCGGCTCGCCGTGGGCCCGCTGGCGGTACACCGAGGGCTCGAACAAGCTGCGCAAGGCCTACCGCCGGGAGGCCCGGATCCGCCAGCCGCTGATCCGGGCGAAGATCCGGGTGCAGGAGTTCATCTCGGGTCGGCACGACGAAGAGGCTTAGCTCTCATCGGAGAAGGGGCTCAGTCCTCCTCGAAGGAGTTCGTCAGCCACCGCACCGGACGGCCGGTGAACAGCACGAACGTGCCCGACGGCGCGGTGGTCTCCGACTCGGCGAACGCCCGCGCGTCGGCTTCGGGCATGTACCGGCTCGCGACGGCGACCACCTCGTCGGTCGACGGCGCCCGGTCGGCTCGCTCCACCACGCACTCGGCGGTCACGTACCGGTACGGGTAGGTCGCCTGCTGCACGTTGAGGCTGAAGGTGCCCGCGCGTTCCAGCAGCCGGGTCTTGCGGGCCGTGCGGCCCTGCGTGCCGGTGAAGAACGAGACGCGGCCGTCCCGGTAGGCGTAGAACACCGGGACGAGCAGCGGCGGGCGGTCCTCGGCCGCGACGCCGAGCACGGCGACGTGCGGCAGGTCGAGGAAGTCGTCACGTTCGGCTTCGGTCAGGACGCGGTCCACGTCGGGTCACACCTCGTATTCGTCGCGCAGGCGCAGCCACGCCATGGTCGGGGTCTGCGGCCAGCCCGCGGGTGAGTCCTCCCACTGCTCCTGGCGGCCGAACGGCGTCAGGTCGAGCAGGTTGAAGTCCAGCCTGAGCCGGTCGACGCCGCGCCCGGTGGTGAAGTAGGTGCGGAACACCTCGTCGCCGTCGCGCAGGAACACGCTCAGCCCGAAGCCGCCGCCCAGGCCCAGCTCGTCGTAGAACGCCTGGCCGGACGAGTACCACGGCACGGTCCAGCCCATCCGCTCGCGCACGACGGCGATCTCGTCCTGCGGCGCGCGCGACATCAGGATCAACGTGGTGTCGCGGGCGTTGAGGTGGGTCTGGTCGCCGAGGTTGTCGGTGAACGAGCAGCAGCCCGAGCACAGCCAGTCCTGGCCCGGCGCGAGCATGTGGTGGTAGGCGACGAGCTGGCGGCGTCCCGCGAACAGGTCCGCGAGGCCGACCACGGCGCCGTCGGGCGCGGTGAACTCGTGGTCGGTGCTCAGCCGCACCATGGGCAGCCTGCGCCGTTCGGCGGCCAGCGCGTCCAGCGCGCGGGTCAGCTCCTTCTCCTTGACCAGCAGGTCGTCGCGGGCGGCTTGCCAGTCCCGCGGCGAGACGACGGTCGGTCGAGCCATCACACACCTCCGAGTTCCTTGAGGGAACTCACCCTAGCGCGGTCAGTTCCCTGAAGGAACCCTAAGCGGTAGACTCGGGTCGTGCAGCGGACCAGGTTCGGCGACATGACCTGCTCGATCGCGCGCACCATGGACGTCGTCGGCGAGCCGTGGTCACCGCTGATCCTGCGGGACGTCTACGTGGGCGTCTCCCGCTTCGACCAGCTCCAGGAAGACCTCGGCATCTCCCGCAAGGTGCTCGCCGAGCGGTTGAAGTGGCTGGTGGAACAGGGCGTGCTGGAACGGCGCGAGTACTCGGCCAGGCCGCCGCGCCACGAGTACGCGCTCACGCCGAAGGGCACCGAGCTGGTCGAGCTGCTGATGGTGATGGTGCGCTGGGGCGACCGCTGGACGGCGGGCGAGGCGGGCCCACCCGCGCTCTACCGCCACCACGCGTGCGGCCGCATCGCCCACGTGGAGCTGCACTGCTCGGAGTGCGGCGAGCCGATGGGCCCGGACAACATCGACGTGCTGCCCGGACCCGGCGCCGCGGCACCCGCTAGTTGACCAGGATGCCCAGCTCGTCGCAGTCGTCCGCGGTGTCGCCCGCGCACAGGTCCACCGGCTTGACCACGCTCTCGGCCACCAGCCCGCGCACGTTGTCCCGGGTGATCAGGTCCGCGCCCAGCAGCACCGACTTCACGTCCCGCTTCGCCACCAGGTCGCGGGTGTTGCCGGTGGCCAGGTCGTCCGCGCCGCTGAGGTCGCCGCGGGCCACCGCGATGGCCAACCGCGCCGCCGCCTCGGCCTCGTCGCGGATCGGCTTGTAGACCGTCATGCACTGGTCGCCGCGCAGGATCGACCGCAGGCCTTCCAGCGTGGCGTCCTGGCCGGTCACCGGCACCCGCCCGGCCAGGCCCTTGGCCTTGAGCACCTCGATCGCCGCGCCCGCCAGCCCGTCGTTGGCCGCGACCACGCCGTCCACCGTGCCGCCGCCCGCGGCCAGCATCTGCTCGAACGCGGCCTTGCCGAGCACCGGGTCCCACTTGTCGATGGGCTTGCTGTCGACCAGCCGCAACGCGCCCGTGTCGTACTTGGGGCCGAGCGTGCGGCGCTGGCCGTCGAAGAACAGGGTGGCGTTGTTGTCCGTCGGCGCGCCCTGCAGCTCGATGATCCGCGCGCCCGGCTTGTCGCCCAGGCACCTCAGCAGCCCTTCGGCCTGCAGCTCGCCGACGTTGAGGTTGTCGAAGGACACGTAGTACTCGGCCTGGCCGCCCAGGCTGATCCGGTCGTAGTTGATGACCGGGATGCCCGCTTCCCTCGCCTTGCGCTCGACCGCCGCGCCGCCCTCGGGGCTCAGCGGCGTCGTCATCAGCACCTTCACCTTTCGGGCGATCATCTCGTCGGCGATGCTGGCGAACTTGGCCTCGTCACCGTCCGCGTTCTCGATCACGCCCTCGACGCCCGCGAAGTTCAACGCCTGCAGCAGCAGCGGCCGGTCCTGCTCCTCCCACCGGTCCGACGACGAGCGGTCCGGCAGGATCACGCCGACGACCGGTTTGGGCGCGCGGCTGCCGGTCTGCGGTGCCAGCGGGTCGACGGCCGAGCCGCAGGCGCCGACGAACAGGACGAGCACACCGCAGGACACGGCTCGGACCAGCCTTCGCATTCGCCAACCCCTTGCCCGGGCAACATCGTCGTGGACGGCGGAAATACGGATTGTTGCGGAATTCCATCCCTCCGGCGGCGGGTTCGTCAAGACGTAGCAACCCCGCAGCTCCGAATGGTCCGCGCCATTCGGTCAGTTGACCTTCTCCGAACATCGAACCCGCAGGTCGAACCGTTACAGTCCGCTCTTATCACGCTCCGCACCCGATTGGTTACGCAGCCGGCACGGGCGAAAGGGGACTCCCGTTCGGACGATTTATGTGCGATGGTGTCGCCTGCCGAACCCTGGCCGGGTGTGTGAGGAGTAGCAGCGTGAGAATCGTCCCCGCAGCGCTGGTGGCCGTGGCCGCCGCGGCGTTGCTCGCCTTGGGCGCCGGGTCCGCCGCCGCCGAACAGGTCACGCCGGACCACACCGTCGCCGTCGCCAGTACGAGCGTTCTGAACGACAACCGCGACATGTAGGCAGAACGGCGATCCCCGCCCACCGTGCACCGGAGGGCGGGGATCGTCGTTCGTACAGGAAGGGCTCAGCCGAGCGCGGTGCCCAGCGCCTGCCAGTCCAGCACCGGCGCGGCCAGGTCGCGGATCGCGGCCAGCAGCCCCAGCCTCGCCCGCCGCACGTCGGCGTCCTCGGCCATCACCAGCACCTCGTCGAAGAACGTGTTCACCGGCCCGGTCAGCCCGTTCGCGGCGGCGGCGAACGCGGCCAACCCCGTGACGCCCGCCGGCACCTCGGCCAGCACCTTGTGCAGCGCCACCTCGGCCGGCTCCACCAGCGCCTGCGGGTCGTACTCGCCGACGGTGTCCGCCGGCACGATCCGCCGCACCCGCTGCAACGCGGCCACCAGCGCGGCGAAGTCCGGGTCACCGGCCAGCCCGGTCAGCTCCGCCAACGTCGCGTCGGCCACCGCGGGCGCGTCGGCCAGCGGCAGCACGGCGTTGACGAACCGGTGGTCGTGCCCGGCGTCCAGCAACTGCTGCTCGTACCGCCGCACGGTGAACTCCCGCGCGGTGTCCAACGCCTCGGCCGACACCTCCAACCCCTGGGACGCCAACGCCAACGCCTTGGTCAGCGTGATGTCCTTCAGGTCCGGGAACGCCCGCAGCACGCTCACCGCGCCCAACGCCGCCCGCCGCAACCCGAACGGGTCGGAGCTGCCGGTCGGGTTGGCCCCGATGCCGAACAGCCCCGCCAGCAGGTCGAACCGGTCGGCCAGCGACAGCAGCGCGCCGGGCGTGGACGACGGCAGCGCGTCACCAGCCGACCGCGGCAGCTCCATCTCCCACAGCGCCCGCGCGACCTCCGGGGCCTCCCCCGCCCGCTCGGCGTACTCGCGGGCCATCACGCCCGCCAGGCTCGACAGCTCGATCACCATCTGCGAGCCCAGGTCGAACTTGGCCAGCTCACCCGCCCGCGCCAGGGTCTCGTCGGCAGTGCTCACCTTTCCGGGCCCGACCTCGCCTGTGCTCAATTCCTCTGCGAGCCGCCGCGCCAACGCCGCGATCCGGCCCGCCCGGTCGGCCATCGAACCGAGCT
The DNA here is from genome assembly GCF_001905065.1 of Saccharothrix sp. CB00851. Classification (NCBI taxonomy): domain Bacteria; kingdom Bacillati; phylum Actinomycetota; class Actinomycetes; order Pseudonocardiales; family Pseudonocardiaceae; genus Saccharothrix; species Saccharothrix sp. CB00851. The sequence continues at coordinate 219,519 of NZ_LWLC01000012.1, read as the reverse complement.
TGTCGGCGAACGTGAGCTTCTCCAGCCCGGCCTTCATGTCCGCCAACGGCGTGCGCAGGTCGGCCCGCCAGAAGAACGCCGCGTCCTCGTACCGGGCCCGCAGCACGGCCTCGTTGCCCGCGCGGACCAAGTCGGCGTCCACCTCGCCGTTGGCCACGGCCACGAAGTGCGGCAGCAGCGAACCGTCCTGCGCGCGCACCGGCAGGTACCGCTGGTGCTTGCGCATCACGGTGGTGAGGATCTGTGCGGGCAGCTCCAGGTAGCGCTCCTCGAACGAACCGAGGATCGGCGTCGGCCGCTCGACCAGGTTGGTGACCTCGTCCAGCACGCCCTCGAAGTCCACCACGCCGCCCACGGACGCGGCCAGCTCCTCGGCTCGCGCCACGATCGCGTCCCGGCGTGCCCGCGCCGAGGCGTCGATGCCGTGCCCGGCCAGGAAGTCCAGGTAACCGTCCGCCGTGGACACCTCGACCACGGGCGTGGCGGCGGTGCGGTGCACGCGGGTCTTCGGCTCGGCCGCCAGCGACGACACCGCGACCGGCACCGGCGTCGTGCCCAGCAGGGCCAGCAGCCAGCGGATCGGGCGGGTGAACGACAGCTTCGGGTCGTTCCACTTCATGTTCTTCTCGGCGCGCAGCTCCGACACCACCTCGCCGAGCAGCCCGCTGAGCACCTCGACCGCGCCGCGACCGGGGTCGGTGCGCACCAGTGCCACGTGCTCGACGCCGTTCTCGGTGACCCGGCCGAGCGCGTCCACGTCCACGCCCTGGCCGCGGGCGAAGCCCTGCACGGCCTTGGTCGGGTTGCCGTCGGCGTCGAACGCGGCGGACACGCGGGGACCGCGCACGGTCTTCTCCGCGTCCGGCTCGCGCGGCGCGACGTCGGGCACGAGCACCACGATCCGGCGCGGCGTGCCGTGCACCTCGACCGCGCCGTGCGCCAGCCTGGTCGTGCCCAGCTTGTCCGTGACGGCCTTGCCGACCGCCTCGACGGTGCGGGTCACCTCGGCGGGCGGCAGCTCCTCCGTGCCGATCTCGAACAGCAACGTGGCGGGGTCCGTGACCTCGGCGAACGTGTCCGGCGTCGTGGCCGCGGCGGGTGCCTCGGCCAGCCCGAGCGGGTGGCCGAGCTCCTCGCGGCGGGCCGCCCACAGGCCGGCGACCTCGCGGGCCAGGCCCCGCATCCGGCCGAACGCGCGGGCCCGCTCCGTGGTGCTGATCGCGCCGCGGGCGTCGAGCACGTTGAACGTGTGCGAGCACTTGAGCACGTAGTTGTGCGCGGGCACGGGCAGGCGCGCGTCGAGCATCCGGCGCGCCTCGGAGGCGTACTCCTCGAACAGCCGCTTGTTCGCCTCCACGTCGGCGTCGTCGAGGTAGTAGCGGCTCAACTCGTACTCGGCCTGGCCGAACGCCTCGCCGTAGGAGATGCCGGGCGCGTACGCGATGTCCTTGAAGTGGTCGACACCCTGCAACGCCATCATGATGCGTTCGATGCCGTACGTGATCTCGACCGACACGGGGTCGAGCGACATGCCGCCGGCCTGCTGGAAGTAGGTGAACTGGGTGATCTCCAACCCGTCCAGCCACACCTCCCAGCCCAGGCCCCAGGCGCCGAGCGCGGGCGAGGCCCAGTTGTCCTCCACGAACCGCACGTCGTGCGCCCGGACGTCGATGCCCAGCGCTTCGAGGCTGCCCAGGTACAGCTCCTGGGGGTTACCCGGGTCGGGCTTGAGGATGACCTGGAACTGGGTGTGGGTCTGCAGCCGGTTCGGGTTCTCGCCGTACCGCGCGTCGTCGGGCCGCACGCTGGGCTCGACGTAGGACACGCGCCACGGCTCGGGACCCAGCACCCGCAGCACGGTGGCCGGGTTCAACGTACCGGCGCCGACCTCGGTGTTGTACGGCTGCACGACGACGCAGCCCCGTTCGGTCCAGTACCTGGTGAGCGCGAGCAGCGCATCCTGCATGGTCAGCACGGTGGCAGTCTACGAACGCACCACCGGCGACCTCACAATCGGGTAACCGACCTGGTCAGCCCGGCCGCGGCCCGGTATCACCACGTCCGGCGACGCGGCTGTGCGACGCTGGTGGCAACCTGGGCGGCCTGTCATGCGTCCATTGGCGTGAACCCGGGTACATGGGAGGAGTGGGAGTGGACAACCGGCCGCCGAGGCCAGGCGAACCCGATGGGTTCCGCAGGCGACCCGTTCCCCCTCGGAATCCTTCCTCCGGGCAACCGCCGCGCGGCCAGGAGCCGCCCCGGCGCTCCGAGCCGGGCGGCCGCGTCGACCCGCCGCGGCGCGGGCCCGAGCGCCCGACCGGTGACCGCCGTGCCCCCGGCCAGCCGGAACGCCGTGCGCCCGGTGCGGGTGAGCGTCCCTCCGGTGAACGACGCGTGCCCGGTGCGACCGGTGAACGCCGTGCACCCGGCGAGCGCCCGAAGCGCCCGGTGACCGACCCCGCACCCCGTGCGAGTGCGCCGCGGGCGAGGGCGGGCAGCGAGCCCGGCCGGTCCCGCGCGGACGACGACCGGCGGCCGGCCGCACCTCAACGCGTTTCCGCCGGTCAGCGGCCTGCCGGCCAGCGGCCCCGGCCACCCGCGGGCCGCGGTGGTCCGCCGCGCCGCAGGCCGCCGACGCGCCCCACGAGCGGCGGCGCGATCTTCGGCCGGTCGCTGCTCGCCCTGTTCTCGGTCGCCGTCCTGCTCGGCACCGGCTACGCGTGGGCGAACCTCAGCACGCTGATGAGCAACATCAGCACCACCGACGTGATCAGCGACGCGGGCGGCGGCGAGAAGCCCGCCGACGGCTCGGTCGACATCCTCATGGTCGGCATGGACAGCCGCACCGACTCCAAGGGCAACCCGCTGCCCGAGGAGATCCTCAGGGAGCTGCACGCGGGCAACGAGAACGACGGCGGCCTGAACACCGACACGCTGATCCTGATGCACGTGCCGAACGACGGCGGCAGGGCGGTCGCGGTGTCGTTCCCGCGCGACTCCTACGTGCAGATCGCCGGCGGCTACGGCCGACACAAGATCAACTCTGCCTACGGCTACGGCAAGAACGACGCCGTCGCCAAGCTCCAGGAGGAGGGCGTCAAGGACCCCGCGGAGCTGGAGGTCAAGTCCCGCCAGGGCGCCGCGAAGACCCTCATCGGCACCATCGAGGGCCTGACCGGTGTCACGATCGACCACTACGCCGAGATCAACCTGGTCGGGTTCTACGAGATCACCAAGGCCATCGGCGGCGTGGACGTGTGCCTCAACCAGGCCACCCGCGACAACATGTCCGGCGCGAACTTCGCCGCCGGGCAGCAGAAGATCCAGGGTCGCGAGGCGCTGGCGTTCGTCCGGCAGCGCTACGGGCTGCTGCGCGGCGACCTCGACCGGATCGTGCGCCAGCAGGTGTTCATGGCGGGCCTGGCCAAGCAGATCCTGTCCGCGGGCACGCTGTCGGACCCCGGCAAGCTGCGCGCCCTGATCGACGCGCTGACCAAGTCGATCGTGCTGGACGAGGACTGGGACGTGCTGCGGTTCGCCACCCAGATGAAGGACCTGAGCGGCGGCAACCTCAAGTTCGAGACGATCCCGACCGGCAGCATCGAGCTGAACACGCCCGAGGACGGCATGGCGGTCGAGGTCGACGAGCGCGAGGTGAAGAGGTTCTTCAAGAACCTCAGCGCCGACCCGAACGCGACCGGCACCACCGCGCCGGCCGTCGACCACGCGACCGTCACCGTCGAGGTGCGCAACGCCTCGGGCCTGCCGGGCCTGGCCGGTCGGGTGCTGCAGGCGCTGGTGGCCGAGCGGTTCGTCGATGGCGGCGCCGACAACGCCTCGCCCATGGCCACGTCGGTGGTCCGCTACGGCGTGGGCGGCGAGGCGGCGGCGGAGGCCGTGTCGGAGAGCCTGGGCGGCCTCGAAGTGGAAGAGGACCCCAACATCCCGGCCGGTCACGTGCGCGTGTTCGTGGGCGCGGACTACGCCGGGCCGGGTGCGCAGAACCTCCTCGCCAAGCCGCTGGTCGGCCTGGACGGCGCACGGCAGCAGCCGACCACGACCACGACCGAGCCGCCCATCACGGCGGACGGGGTGCGCTGCGTCAACTGATCGCCTACTCGGGGGGTAGCCGTGGGGAGCTTCACCAGGCGGATCCGGTGGAAGCGCGTGCTGGTCGCGCTCGGCCTGCTGGCCGTGGTCGCGGCCACGCCGTGGGTGTGGGTGCAGACCAGCAGCGCCGCCTACCGGCACGACGCGGCGGACGTGCCGGACGCGCCGGTGGCGCTGGTCCTCGGCGCGGGCCTGACCAGGGCGGGCACGCCGACGCCGTTCCTGGCGGGCAGGCTGGACGTGGCCGCCGACCTGTACCGGCGGGGCAAGGTCGAGGTGCTGCTGGTCAGCGGTGACAACAGCCGCACGGAGTACGACGAGCCGACCGCGATGCGCACGTACCTGATCGGCCGGGGCGTGCCCGCGGACGACGTGGTGGCCGACTACGCGGGCCTGGACACGTGGGACTCGTGCACCAGGGCGAAGCGGATCTTCGGCGTCGAGCGGGCGACCGTGGTGACCCAGGAGTTCCACCTGCCCCGCGCGGTGGCGCTGTGCCGTTCGGCGGGCATCGATGCGTTCGGCGTGGGCCACGACACGTCGGACCGGGTGTCGACCACCGCCTACGGGCACTTCCGGGAGGTGTTCGCGGCGGGCAAGGCGATGTGGGACGGCGTCGTCGCCAAGCCCGACCCGCTCTTCCTCGGACCGCGGGAAACCGGCGTGACCAGCGCCTTGGAGCGTTGAAACGCTACTGTCAGTACCACTCGATTAGCCTAATCGGGCGATAAATCGGACAACCCGCGTAAGCGAACGTCCTGTCGCGCTTTCCATCTGCGTGGGGTCTGTCGGGGCCCCAGCGGACTGGAGGATCGACGGTGCAGATCGACACAGCGGCGTACCAGCGCGTGCTCGGCGACGAGCTCCGCAGCCTGCGCAAGCAGCGCGGATGGACCCGCAAGGAGCTCAACCGCCGGCTGCAGAGCGACATCTCGCTGCAGACGCTCGCCACCTACGAACTGGGTACCCGCCAGTGCTCGGTGGTCCGCTTGGTCGAGATCTGCGTCGCGCTCGGCGTGCCCGCGCACCAGGTGCTCGCGCGCGTCCACGAACGCGTGTTCGGTGACACGCCCGCCGGGCACCTCGCGGTGGACCTGGCCACGGTCGTCGCCGACACGCGACCGCAACTGATGCCGCTGCGCCGCTGGGCGCAGGGCAGGCTCGCGCACCTGGTGCCCGGCCAGCCGCCCGAGGTGCACCTCGACCTGCCCGCGTTGGAGTACATGGCCCAGTTGTGCCAGCTCAGCACGGTGGACCTGATCAGGACCCTGCGGGAGCTCGACCACCACGGCCCCCGGTAGCATCGGGGGATCTCCCTCCCCTGACAGATCCGGGAAGTCGGTTGCCTAACACTCCAGGTGCAGACCCAGCCCGCCTGCCGCTGCGCACCGCGGCGGCCGTGCGACTGGGCAACATGAGCTCCAAGCTGTCGCAGAAGATGGGCCTGGGCGCGGGCGGCATGATCGGTGGCCGGGTCGCGCTCAAGCTCGACCCGCAGGCGCTGGCGCACTTGACGTCCGGACGCCAGGTCGCGCTGGTGACCGGCACGAACGGCAAGACCACCAGCACGATGATGCTCAGCCGGGCCGTGTCGTTCCTGGGCGAGGTCGCCACCAACCACGGTGGCGCGAACATGCCCGACGGGCACGTGACCGCGCTGTCCAAGCAGCCCGACGCGCCGTACGCGGTGCTCGAGGTCGACGAGGGGTACTTCCCCGAGGTCGTGCGGGCCGCGTCACCCGCGGTGGCCGTGCTGCTCAACCTCAGCCGCGACCAGCTCGACCGGGTCGGCGAGGTGCGCACCATCGAGAAGTCGCTGCGCACGGCGCTGGCGTCGGTGACCGGGGTGGTGGTGGCCAACTGCGACGACATCATGGTGACGTCGGCGGCCCGTGACTCGACGAACGTGGTGTGGGTGGCCACCGGGACGGGCTGGCACAACGACGCCGCCTCGTGCCCGCGCTGCGGCGACCCGATCCGCTGGCAGGGCGAGCACTGGCAGTGCACCGGGTGCGACCTGGCCCGGCCGCGGCCGCAGTGGGTGACCGGCGACGGGTACCTGGTCACGCCCAACGGCGTGAAGGTGGAGCTGTCGCTGCGGCTGCCCGGCAAGTTCAACCAGGCCAACGCCGTGATGGCCACGGCCGCCGCGGCTTCGTTGGGCGTGCCGGTGGAGGAGGCCGTGCAGCGGTTGCGCGCGGTGTCCAACGTGGCCGGTCGGTACCGGACGATCCAGCGGTCCGGGCACCGGGCGCGGCTGCTGCTGTCGAAGAACCCGGCCGGGTGGAGCGAGACGTTGACCGTGGTGCGCGAGGCCGACCACCCCGCGGTGCTCGTGATCAACGCGCACGAGGCCGACGGGCGCGACCTGTCGTGGCTGTGGGACGTGCCGTTCGAGCGGCTGCGCGGTCGTCAGGTGATCGCGTCCGGCGAGCGGGCGACGGACCTGGCCGTGCGGCTGACCTACGCGGAGGTCGAGCACACGATCGTGCCGGACCCGCTGCTGGCGATCGACGCCATGCCGCCGGGGCCGGTCGAGGTGATCGCCAACTACACCGCATTCCGCGACCTGAACGCGAGGGCCGCCCAGTGAGCACCAGCAAGGTCCAGATCGCGCTCGTGCTGCCCGACCTGCTGGGCACGTACGGCGACTTCGGCAACGCGGTCGTGCTGGAGAAGCGGATGACGTGGCGGGGCATCTCCGCCGAGATCGTCAACATCCGGTTCGGCGAGCCGGTGCCGGAGTCGTGCGACATCTACGTGGTCGGCGGCGGTGAGGACACGGCGCAGACGTTGGCCGTGCGGCACCTGCGCGAGCACCCCGGTATGCAGCGCGCGGCGGCGCGGGGGGCGGTGATCCTCGGTGTGTGCGCGGGGATCCAGATCTTCGGCGAGTCGTTCACCCGGGCCGACCAGGTGACGCACGCCGGTCTCGGGCTGATCGACTCGACGTCGCACGCGGGTGGCAGCCGTGCCATCGGCGAGGTCATCGCCACGCCGGCCGACGGGCTGTTCGAGGGCCTGCTGACCGGGTTCGAGAACCACCAGGGCCGCACCGTGCTCGGGCCGTCCGCCCGGCCGTTGGCGCACGTCAAGGTGGGCACGGGCAACGACGGCTCGGTGGAGGGCGCGGTCCAGGGCCGGATCCTGTGCACCTACCTGCACGGTCCCGTCCTGCCGCGCAACCCGCAGATCGCCGACCTGCTGATCGAGTGGGCCACGGGCACCAAGCTCGGCCCGCTCGACCTGCCCGACGTGACCCGCCTGCGCGCCGAACGCGCCAAAGCGGCCGGCGTCGCGCTCTGAGCGTTGAACTCACCGGTCCTGAGCGTTGGACTCTCGCGTTCCGAACGTAGGACACGCGCGAGAGTCCAACGCTCACGCCGCGCGTGTCCTACGTTCAGAACAGGCGTGTCCTACGTTCAGGTACCTCGAGTTGAACGGTCGGGTCAGGCCGGGACGCGGGTGCGGCGGGCGAGGGTCAGGGTGTAGTCCTCGGCGCGGACGGTCTTGGTGCGCATCCAGTAGCGCCAGGTGAAGCCGGGCCAGACCGTGCGGTTGATGCCCTGCGCGTCGAGGTACCAGCTCTTGCAGCCGCCCTCGGTCCACACGCCCTTGGACAGCTTGCGCTGCAGCTGCCGGTTGAACCGCGCCTGCACGTCCGGCCGCACGTCCAGCTCGTCCGCGCCGTGGCGGTCGAGCAGCTCCAGGCACTGGCGGACGTACCGGATCTGCGACTCGATCATGAACACCACCGAGTTGTGCCCCAGGCCGGTGTTCGGGCCGAGCAGGAAGTACAGGTTCGGGAAGCCCGAGACGGTGATGCCGTAGTAGGTCTCGATCCCCTCCTCGCGCCACTTCTTGGCCAGGTCGACGCCACCCTTGCCGGTGATGTCCAGGTAGTCGAACGAGTCGACCACGTGGAACCCGGTGCCGTAGATGATCACGTCGACCTCGTGCTCGACGCCCGCCGCGTCCACGATGCTGTTCGCCCGCACCTCGGTGATGCCGTCGGTCACCAGGTCGACGTTCGGCTTGGCGAGCGCCGGGTAGTAGTCGTTGCTGATCAGCACGCGCTTGCAGCCCATGGTGTAGTCCGGCGTCAGCTTCGCCCGCAACGCCTCGTCCGGCACCTGGGAGCGCATGTGCCGCCGGGCGATGTTCTGCGCGAACTCCATGATCTTCGGGTTCACGGCGAAGCCGAGCGCGCTCGACTCCCGCGTCCAGTACACGAAGTCGCGGTACAAGCGCTGGGTGAACGGCAGCGCCCGGAACAGCTTCTGTTCCCACGTGTTGATGGACCGGTCCATCTTGGGCATGATCCACGGCGGCGTGCGCTGGAAGACCGTCAACCGACCGACCTCGTCGGCGATCCGCGGCACGAACTGGATCGCGCTGGCGCCCGTGCCGACCACGGCGACCTTCTTGCCGCGCAGGTCGTAGTCGTGGTCCCACTCGGCCGAGTGGAACGCCTTGCCGGCGAAGTCCTCGATACCGGGCAGGGTCGGGACGTTCGGGATGTGCAACGCACCCACGCCCGCCACCACGGACTTCGCCGTGTACGTGTCGCCGTTCTCGACGGTGACGTGCCAGACCTTGTCGTCCTCGTCCCACCGCGCGCCGCCGACCTTGCTATTGAACCGGATGTGCTCGCGCAGCCGGTACTTCTCGGCGACCCGCTTGAGGTAGTCCCAGATCTCCGGCTGCCGGGCGAACATCCGCGACCAGCGCGGGTTGAGCTCGAACGAGAACGAGTACATGTGGGACGGCACGTCGCACGCGCAGCCGGGGTAGGAGTTGTCCCGCCAGGTGCCGCCGAGGTCGCCCGCCTTCTCCAGCACGACGAAGTCGCGCTTCCCGGCGCGCTTGAGCTCGATCGCCATGCCCAGGCCGGAGAAGCCCGTGCCGACGATCAGGACTTCGACCTCTCGGTGCATGCCCGTCTCCTCCACGTCCGCGTACATACTGCCGAGTAGGTTACTCGAAGTAAGTTACCTCCGGTAGTCTCGACTTCGTGACCACGACCGAGCCGCGCCGCCGACGGATGCCGAAGGCCGAGCGCAAGGCGCAGATGCTCGACATCGCCGAGGGCGTCTTCGCCGAACGCGGCTACCTGGCGGCGTCCATGGACGAGATCGCCGAACGGGTCGGGGTGTCCAAGCCGATGCTGTACGAGTACTTCGGCTCCAAGGAGGGCCTGCTCATCGGCTGCATCCACCGGGCGCGCACGGAACTGCTCGACCGCACGCAGCAGGCGATCACCGGCGCGGACGGTCCCGAGGAGATCCTGCGGCGCGGCCTGCTGGCGTTCTTCGAGTTCATCGCCGAGCACAAGCAGTCGTGGGCGTTGCTGCGCCAGGAGGCGGCGATCACGGTGCCGTCGGCCGTCGAGGAGGTCGAGGGCATCCGGCGGCAGCAGACCGACCTGATCGCGGCCGTGATCGGCAGCTTCGACTCCGATGTGGACGCGGTCGAGGCCGAGGCGTTCGCGGAGATCGTGGTCGGCTCGACCGAGCGGCTGGCGCTGTGGTGCGAGCGCAGGCCCGAAGTGGGTCCCGCGCTCGCGACGGCCTATGTGATGGACGTCGTGTGGCGCGGCGTGGCGAGCCGGCTCACGACGTGAACGGCGGGGTCAGGCGCGGCGACGACGGCTGAACAGCAGCAGCACCCCGCCGGCGAGCAGCACGGCCAAGCCGCCCAGACCCGTCCACAGTGGCGCGGCACCCGTGCTCGCCAGCCCGTGATCGGCCGACATCACGCGTGGCGCCGGCGGCGCACCGGCGGGCACGGTGGCGCCGACCGGGCTGGTCGTGGTGACACCCGTGGTCGACGACGGCGTGGTCGACAAGGTGGTCGACGCGGTGGCGGTGCCCGCGACACCCGTCGTAGTGGCGGTGACCGATGTCGCGGACGTGCCGGACACGGCGGTCGTCGTGGTGGTGGCCCCGGTGGACGTCCCGCCGGTCGACGGCGTCGTGGTCGTCGGGTGCGTCGTGGTCGTGGGGGGCGTCGTGGTCGTGGACGTGGTCGTCGTCGGCTTGGTGGTCGTGGTGTGGCACGGCGGGTCGCCGCGGTGCTTGCAGACGTCACCCCGGACCCGGTCGCCCCACCCGTCCGGCACGGGCCACGGCGGACTGGCCATCGCCATACCCGGCGCGACCGCCAACCCCAGCGCCAGACACACCAGAACGACCACTCGACGGCTCATGACGACCTCTCAGACCAAGGCGATTACTCCGAATAGCCTATCGGCACCCGATGGCCGCCCGTTACCGCTCATGCACCGTCCGTACAGGGATTTCGAGTACACGATCGGGTGGCGCGCGGGGACGTCGCGGCCCCATGTCCGGCGTTTAGTCGATAGAAGAGTGCCGTGTCCACACTCCCGATCACCGCGAACTACCGGCGCAACGGCGACGACTGGGCGGTCACCGTGCGTGCCGCCGGCAAGGAGCTCGACGCCACCGCACCGGGCCTGATCGCGGCCAGACTGGCCGCCGACCAACTGGTCGAGGAGATCGCACTCGGCTGCTCCGCGCGGGCCGTCGTGCACCTGCTCGACGGCGACGCGCTCGCGTTCTCCGTGGCGTACCTGCACACCCGTGCGGGCCTCACGCCACCGCCGACGGGGTGAACCCGAAGCGGCGCGGCGCCCGGGCGGATGATCGAACCTGATTCCGGGCGCTCGCGGCCTAGGATGTCCGGCCAAAGGCGACAGGAGTGCGACATGGCCACACCGGTGTACAGCGGGGCCGCTCGGAACCCGCAGCGGGGCAGACCCAGGGACGCCACCCGGGACGACGCGTTGCGACAGGCCGCGCTGGAGGTGATGGCCGAAGTCGGGTACCGCGCGCTGACGATGGACGCCGTCGCGGCGCGCGCCCGTGCGGGCAAGGCGACGATCTACCGGCGGTGGGAGTCCAAGCTCGACCTGGTGATCGACACGTGCACGCAGCTGGCGCAGCAGAACCTGGCCGAGCCGGACACCGGTTCGCTCGCCGGCGACCTGCGGGAGTTCCTGAGCGCGTTCGCCGCGTTCCTGTCCGGCCCGATCGGCAAGGCGGCGCAGGCCCTCGTCGGCGAACTGCCGCACGAGCCGGAGCTCGCCTCGGCTTTCCGCGGCACGTTCCTGACCGCGCAGCGGGACGTGCTGCGGCGCATCCTGGACCGCGCGGAGGAGCGCGGCGAACTGCGCCAGGACGCACCGCGCGGCATGGCGGTCGAACTCGCGGGCGCCGCGCTGATCTACCGGCTGATGCTCACCGGTGACCCGCTCGACCTGCCGTTCGTCGACCGCGTGGTGGATCAGGTGCTGATGCCCCTCGTCGCCAAGGGGCAGTAGGCCACTTTCAGCGGAACAGCTTGCGCAGCAAGGCGAACCCGACGAGCACGGCCACCGCGATCAGCGAGTACCGGATCTTGGGTTCGTCGAGCTTCGCGCGCACGCTCTGCTTGCCGGACTCGACGAAGCGCTGGGGGTTCGCCCTGGTCCCCAGCTCGTCGAGGGTCACGGCCAGCGCGTCGCGCGCCTGCTCGATCTCGCGCTGGATGGTGTCGGGATCGCGGGCCACATCTCCTCCTAGCTGCTGCACCTTGGTCACAACCGTAGTTGAGCCGTGGGGCGGGCGTTGACCTGACCGGCCGACAAAAGCTTCTATAACACTGTTTTCAGTCAAGTGGGGCAGTGGTGTCCCTCGGCGTGGCGCTTTCCGGTCTGCCGATAAGCTTGCGCGGCCGGGCTCGTAGCCCAATTGGCAGAGGCACACGGTTTAGGTCCGTGCCAGTGAGAGTTCGAGTCTCTCCGAGCCCACGTCACCGGCGGCCCTCGGCGTTCGCGCGCCGGGGGCCGCCGCCGTTCAGGCCGTGTAGCGCAGGACTTCCAGCATCGACTGCGGGTCGACGGCGGACGGGTCCGGTTCCTCGCAGGCGGCCAGCCCGGCGCGGATCGCGGCGACGTCCAGACCCGTGCCGATCAGCACGAGCTCGGTGCGCCGCGGTCCCGGCCACGCCGAGCGCTCGAACCGCAGGAACGCGCCGACGGTGTGCAGGCCGAACCGCTGCCGGTGGCCCGGCACGTCGAACCGCACGAAGCCCTTGATCCGGTACAGGCCCTTGGGCCGTGCGTCGAGGAAAGCCATGAGCCGCAACGGGTTCATCGCACCGCCGGTGAACTCCACGCTGTCGTAGTGGACGTGGTCGTGCTCTTCGTCCAGCAGGTCCTCGAAGGACAGCTGACCGAACCGCTCACGCGGCCGCGGGTCGAACAGCAGGGCCGGGTCCACGCGCCCGAACGACGACCGCACCACCGGCACACCCGGCTTGAGCCGGTCGATCTCGACCGCGAGCGCTTCCGGGTCCGTGACGCGGTCGACCTTGTTCAGCACCACCAGGTCCGCCACGCGCAGGTGCTTGGCCAGGTCGTCGGGGAACTCCGCGGCGTCGACCAGCAGCACCAGGCCGCCGTAGGCGAGTCGGGGGTTCTCGCTCGCGAGCACCATCCGTGCCATGGCCTGCGGTTCGGCCAGGCCACTGGCCTCGATCACGATGACGTCGACCTGCGAGTCCAGCTTGGCCAGCATCTCGTCCAGCTCGCTGACGTCGACCGCGCAGCACAGGCACCCGTTGCTCAGCGAGACCGTGGAGTCGACCTGCCCGGCCACGCTCATCGCGTCGATGCCGATGGCGCCGAAGTCGTTGACCACCACCCCGATCCGCGTGCCGCGACTGCTGTTGAGGAGGTGGTTGAGCAGCGTCGTCTTGCCGGAACCGAGGAACCCCGCCACCACGACCACCGGGATCCGCTTCACGGCACCAAATCCTACGTGCCCCGCGCGTGTCCAACGTTCGCGTCGCGCGTGTCCTACGTTCAGAACACCCGAGTTCAACACTCGGAACAAGATCAACTGTTCTGAGTGTTCAACTCGGGGTGCGCGAACGTAGGACACGCGCGTTCTGAACGTAGGACTCACGCGGGGTCAGGTGGTCATCAGGGCGATGAACTGGTCCATGGCGGCGTTGACGGCGGGCAGGTCGTCGGTGGCGATCAGGTCGAGGAGCAGGCCGCGGGCGACGGCCAGGCCCAGGCGGGCGCGGGCTTCGGCGACCTCGGGCGGGTGGCCGAGCGAGCGCTGGATGGCGGCCACCGGCGCCAGCCAGTCGGTGACGATGCCGTCCAGGAGGGGCGTGGTGCCCGGCCGACCCTGAGCGGCTTGGGCGTAGAGCTCGAAGAACAGGCGTTCGTGGGCGCGCAGGGACGGGTCGGTCAACGTGCGCCAGAACGCGCGGGCGGCCTCGGCCGGGTCGTCCAGCGGCAGCGAGGCCAGCAGAGCCCGTTGGCGGGCCTCGACCGCGCGGACGACCTCGACCAACAGGCCCTCCATCGAGCCGAAGTGGTAGATCAGCATCCGGTGGCTCGTGCCGACGGCCTCGGCCAGCCGGCGCAGGCTCAGGTCGGCCAGGCCGTGCTCGGCCAGGTGCTCGACCACGGCGGCGAGCAGGCGTTCCCGCGCCACCCCTTGTCCCGTCATGTACCGAATGGTACATGTACCGCATGGTACAGAGAGTGGACGTCAAGGTGCGCAGTGACGCACCGCCGGAACGGGTTTACCGGCTGGCCGCGGACGTGTCGACGTGGCCGGAGTGGTCACCGGTGCTGCGGTACGAGGTGGAACGCGAGGGTGACGCGAATGGCGTCGGCGAGGTGCGGGTATTCCACAACAAAGGCCGCAAGGTCCCGACCAGGGAGGAGGTCGTCGAACTGACGCCGAACCGGCGGGTGGGCTACGTCCTGCTGTCGGGTCTCGCCATTCGCGACTACCGGGCGTTCATCGACCTCGCGCCGGACGGCGGCGGCACGACGATCCGCTGGCACTCGTCGTTCGAGCCGAAGGTGCCCGGGACGGGGTGGTTCTACCGCCGGGTGCTGCGCAGCGTCATCGCGCGTTACGCGGAAGGGCTCGCGGCACGCGCCGCGTCCGGGAACTGAGGTTTCCCACACCGCGGTGTGCGGTCGGCTTCATGGTGGCGGCATCGGCGCGTTCGTAACTTGTGATCATGGATGTCGTCTCGTGGGTCACCGACCTGATGGAAGCGCTCGGCGCACCCGGCGCCGGAATTGCGATCGCGCTGGAGAACCTGTTCCCGCCCCTGCCCAGCGAGCTGTTCCTGCCGCTGGCCGGCTTCACCGCGAGCCAGGGCAAGATGAACCTGTTCGCCGCGATCCTGTGGACCACCACCGGGTCGGTCGCCGGCGCGCTCGCGCTGTACTACCTCGGCGCGGTGCTCGGCCGTGACCGGATCAGGGCCATCGCGCAACGGCTGCCGCTGGTCGACGTGTCCGACGTGGACCGGACCGAGGAGTGGTTCGCCCGGCACGGCAAGGCGACGGTGTTCTTCGGCCGGATGGTGCCCATCTTCCGCAGCCTCATCTCCATCCCGGCGGGCGTGGAGCGGATGCCGCTGCCCGGCTTCCTGCTGCTGACCGCGGCGGGCAGCCTGATCTGGAACTCCGCGCTCATCCTCGCCGGGTACGTGCTGGGCGCGAACTACCACCTGGTCGAGCAGTACATGGGCATCGTGTCGAAGGTCGTGATCGGCCTGGTGGTGCTGGCGGTGGGCTGGTTCGTGGTGTCACGCCTGACCCGCAAGAAGGATCACGCCCGCAAGTAGCGCAGGATCGCCAGCACCCGCCGGCTGTAGCCGTCCACGTCGGACAGGCCGAGCTTGTCGAAGATCGAGTTGATGTGCTTCTCCACCGCGCTGCGCGACACGTGCAGGCGGGACGCGATCGCGTTGTTCGTGTGCCCCTCCGCCATGTGCGCCAACACCTGGCGCTCCCGCTCGGTCAGCACGTCCAGCGGGTGGCTCGTGCGGGCCAGCAGGCGCCGCACCACCTCCGGGTCGAACGCCACGTCACCCGCGCCGACCCGGCGCAGCGCGTCCAGGAACTCCTCCACCTGCACCACGCGGTCCTTGAGCAGGTAGCCAACGCCGTCGGCGTGCTCGGTGAGCAGGTCGACGGCGTAGCGCTGCTCGACGTACTGCGACAGCACCAGCACACCGACGCCCGGGAACCGCCTGCGGATCTCCAGCGCGGCCTTCAGGCCCTCGTCGGAGTTCGTCGGCGGCATCCGCACGTCGGTCACCACGACGTCCGGCAGGTGCGCGGCCACCGCGCTGAGCAGCGCTTCCGCGTCGCCCACGGCCGCGAGCACGTCGTGGCCCTCCTCGACCAGCAGCCGCACCAGGCCCTCGCGCAGCAGCGTCGAGTCCTCGGCCAGGATCACCCGCACGGCACCTCCGCGGTGATCACCGTGGGGCCGCCCGCCGGGCTGGTCACCTCGAACGCGCCGTCCAGCGCGAGCACCCGCCGCGACAGGCCGGCCAGCCCGCCACCCGCCGGGTCCGCACCACCGACGCCGTCGTCCGCGACCCGCACGCGCACCGCACCCGCCTCCTCCGTGACGTCCACGTCGATCATGGTCGCACCCGAGTGCTTGGCCGCGTTGGTCACCGCCTCGCACACCACGAAGTACACCGCCGTCTCGACCTGCGGCGCGGCGTCCAGCGGCGCGCACCGGATCCGCACCGGGATCGCGGACCGGTCCGCCACCGCCTCCAACGCCTCCGCCAGGCCCGACGAGTCCAGCGCCGCCGGGTAGACCCGCCAGGCGACCTCGCGCAGGTCTTCGAGCACGTGCCTGGACTCCTCGTGCGCCTGGGCGAGCAGGTCGTGGGCGTGGCCGGGGTTGCGGCGGGCGCGGCCGAGCAGCATGCCCAGCGCGACCAGCCGCTGCTGCACGCCGTCGTGCAGGTCGCGTTCGATGCGCCGCCGTTCGGCGTCCACCGCGGCCACGATGCCCGCCCGGCTCGCGGCCAGCTCATCGATGCGCAGGCGCAGCAGCTCGGCCTCGCTCGGGCCGAGCCAGCGCCGGGCCACCTTCCCCTCCAGCGCGACCACGCCGATGATGCCCTGCACCTCGATGTAGAACAGGACGAGGCCGATCAGCCCGGTCCAGAGGAAGGCGCTCCAGTCGTCGGACGGGTCGAGGCCGCTGCGCGGGCCGCCCGCGAACAGCCGGTAGACCACGATCACGCCCATCGCCAGCCCGTAGAACAGCCAGGCCAGCACGAAACCGCCGAACAGGCCGACCGGCGCCCGCACGGCCAGGTACCGCACGGCCTGCGCCCGCGTCGGCTCCGCGCTGTCGATCCCGAGGAACGCCCTCAGCCGCCGCCGTTCCAGTCCGGCCACCGCGACCGCCGCCTTCCGGGCGAACACCACGACGACCAGGTCGACCAGCGCCGTTCCGAAGCCGAGCAACAGACCGGCAACGACGCGCAACCCCCTGTGCACCTGGGCGAGGCTACTCGACCCGAATGTGCTATTGGCGATCGCACATCCTCTACCGAGGATCTGTAGCGTGGCGACAATCGCGGTCATCGGTGCAGGTCAGGCGGGTCTGGTGTTATCGGCGGCGCTCTTGCGCGCCGGATGGCGGGTCACCCTCTACTCCGACCGGACGGCGGAGGACCACCTCGGCGACCGCGGTCGACCGACGGCCTGCCTGTTCGGCGACCAGGTCGAGTACGAGGCTGAGCTGGGCCTGGACTTCTGGCCCGAGGCGTCCCGGATGCGGCGCATCCACCTGGACCTGTTCACGGACGACCGCTCGCTCGCGTTCTCAGTCGACGCGCCGTTGCGCAAGCCCGCGCTGGCGGTTGACCAGCGGTTGAAGTTCTCCGCCGGGCTGCGGGAGGTCGAGAGACGCGGCGCGGTGGTGAAGATCGGCACGGTCGACGTGGACGACCTGGACCGGCTGGCCGCGTCGCACGACCTGGTCGTCGTCACGGCCGGGCACAAGTCGCTGACCGGCCTGTTCGAGCGCGATCCGGCGCGGTCGGTGCACTCCGAGCCGCAGCGCAGCCTGTTCATGGTGAACATCCAGGACTACGACATGGCGGCGCGGCCCGAGCACCGGGAGGGCGTGTTCTCGTTCCTGCCGGGCACGCTGGAGGTGTTCTGGATCCCGTTCTTCGACAAGGACGTCGGCGAGTCGCGCAGCATCGTGGTCGAGGCGGCGCCGGGCGGCCGTGCCGACCGCTTCCGGGACGTGACCTCGGCCGACGAGGGCCTGGACGTGCTCAAGGAAGTCGTGGACGAAGTGTTCCCCCACGAGTCGGCGTTCCTGCGGCCCGCCCGCCCGACCAGCCCGGTGACCTGGATGAAGGGCCAGATCGTGCCGGTGGTGCGCAAGCCCGTCGCCGTGCTGCCGTCCGGGCGGCACGTGCTCGGCCTCGGCGACGCCGTCGTGCTCAACGACCCGCTGGCCGGCCAGGGCGCGAACAACGCCACCCGGATGGCCCGGTTCTTCGCCGAGGAGCTGGCCGCGCACGGCGGGCCGTTCACCGCGTCGTGGCTGACCGAGCGGTTCGACGAGTGGTGGGAGCGCGGCTGCTACACCAGCGACTTCTCCAACGGGCTGCTGGCGCCGCTGACCGACGAGCAGAAGACCGTGATGCTGGCCGCGTCACGCCGCGAGGACATCGGCGAGCAGCTGTGGGAGGGGTTCAACGACCCGTCGTCGCTGTTCCCGTGGTTCTTCGACGCGGCGGCAACCCGGGAGTTCCTGGCCCGGCGCAACGTCGGCCGGCTGGACGTGCTGCGGTACAAGCTGGGTGTGGGCGCGAACCTGCTGGCGCAGAAGGCGTCCCGGCTGTTCAGGCGGCCGCCCGTCGGGG
The DNA here is from genome assembly GCF_001905065.1 of Saccharothrix sp. CB00851. Classification (NCBI taxonomy): domain Bacteria; kingdom Bacillati; phylum Actinomycetota; class Actinomycetes; order Pseudonocardiales; family Pseudonocardiaceae; genus Saccharothrix; species Saccharothrix sp. CB00851. Next base: position 201,669 of record NZ_LWLC01000012.1, on the reverse strand, counting down.
GGACGGCAACGCCTTGATCTCGCGCGCCGCCGCACGGCCCGCCCTGGTGGCGCCGACCGTGCTGGCCGACGGGCCGTAGCCGACGAGGTGCACGCGCGGGTCGGCGACGACCCTGGTCCCCTCGACCCGGACGCCACCGCCCGGTTCGCGCAGGTGCAGCGGTGCCAGGTGGTCGAGGGCGGCGCGGAACCCCGTCGCCCACACGATGGCGTCGGCCCTCTGGTGCGTGCCGTCCGGCCAGACCACGCCGTCCTCGGTGATCCGCTCGAACATCGGCCGCCGGGCCAGCACGCCGGCCCGGAGGGCGTCGCGGACGGCCGGGGTGAGGTTCAGGCCGGTCACGCTGACCACGCTGCGGGGCGGCAGGCCCCGGCGGACGCGTTCGTCCACCTTCGCCACCACGGCTCGGCCGAGCTCCGGGGTGAACGGCTCGTCGAAGAACTCCGGCTCGCGGCGCGTCACCCAGGTGGTGCCCGCGGCGTGCCGGTCGATCTCCAGCAACTGCTGCACGGCCGACGTGCCGCCGCCGACCACGACCACGTGCTGCCCGGTGAACCCCTCCGGCCCCCGGTACTGCGAGGAGTGCAGCTGCCTGCCCCGGAACAGCTCCTGGCCCGGGTAGCGGGGCCAGAACGGGCGGGTCCAGGTGCCGGTGGCGTTGACCAGGGCACGCGCCTCCCAGACGCCGTGGTCGGTTTCGACGCGCAACAGGCCGCCGTGGTCGCGGACGGCGTGCACGCGCACCGGTCGCCGCACGTCGAGGCCGTTGCGGCGCTCGAACTCGGCGAAGTAGGCGGGCAGCACCTCGTTGGCGGGCGCGGCCGGGTCCGGCTCGGCGAACGGCATGCCCGGCAGGTCGTGGATGCCGTGCACGGTCGCCATGCGCAGGGTCGGCCAGCGGTGCCGCCACGCGCCGCCGGGACCCGCGTCCGCGTCCAGCACGACGTGGTCGAGGTTGGCGCGCTTGAGGAAGTACGCCGCCGACAACCCCGCCTGACCTGCACCGATGACCACGACGTCCATGTCATGGGCAACGCCGGGGCCCGGTCGGTCGCTTCCCGGTGTCGGGACCGTCACACCAGGAAGGCATTCGGGGTGTTCGGCGTTGGTCGAAGACATGAGTCGACTTCGTGACGTGCCGCTCTCCGCCCTCGACCTCGCCACGGTCACCACGGCGACGGATGCGCGCACGGCGCTGAAGCACACGCGTGAGCTGGCACAACACGTCGAACGGCTCGGCTTCACCCGGTTCTGGCTGGCCGAGCACCACAACATGCCCGGTATCGCCAGCTCCTCCCCCGCGATCCTCATCGGCCACGTCGCCGACGCCACCACCACGCTGCGGGTCGGCTCCGGCGGCGTGATGCTGCCCAACCACCCGCCGCTGGTCGTGGCCGAGCAGTTCGGCACGTTGTCCGCCTTGCACCCCGGCCGCATCGACCTCGGCATCGGCCGCGCGCCCGGCACCGACCAGCGCACCGCGCGGGCGTTGCGCCGCACGACCGGCCCGCTCTCGGTCGACGACTTCCCGCAGCAGCTCAGCGAGCTGACCGGCTACTTCGACGGCACCGAGGAGCTCAACGCGATGCCCGCCGAGGGCAACAAGCCGGACGTGTTCCTGCTCGGGTCGAGCGGGTACAGCGCGCAGGTCGCGGGCGTGCTCGGGCTGCCGTTCGCGTTCGCCCACCACTTCAGCGCGGAGAACACGCTGCCCGCGCTGGCCCTGTACCGGCAGCGGTTCCGCCCCTCCGAACGGCTGGCGGAGCCGTACGCGCTGGTCTGCGCGTCGGTGATCGTGGCGGACACCGACGAGCGGGCACAGTGGATCGCCGGTCCCGGCGCGCTGGCGTTCGTCACGCTGCGCAGCGGGCGGCCCGGGCCGCTGGCCACCTCGCAGGAGGCCGCCGACTACCCGTACACCGATGTCGAACGGCTGATCTTCGAGGACCGGATCGCGTCGCAGGTCATCGGCTCGCCGCAGACCGTGGCGGCGGGGCTGGAGCGGTTGCTGGAGGACACGCGGGCCGATGAGCTCATGGTCACGACGATGGTCGCCGAGCAGTCGGACCGGCTCCGGTCTTACGAACTGCTGGCCGAACTCGCGGGACGTTCGCCCATCCAGGGTTCGTCCGAAAGGGTGAAGACTGAAGTAGAGGTGTAGCGGTTCGGCCACGGGCCGCGATGATCGTAGTGGAGCGCGCACGCCCCCCGACGCGCTCCCCAACTTCCGGGCGTTCCGCTCGCCCGATGCCCGGCCGCCGCCGACGCGTGGGCGCCGCCGCCAGGTGTGGCGCCGCCCACGCGGGCAGCTGTGTGTCATCACGGCTTGGCCACAGGCAGGCACCAGGTACGAATCAAGGCCCCGGTTCGGTCACCGGGCACCCCTCGGCACCGTCATGGTGGTGGCAGTCGCAGTCAAGCCCACCGCCGGGGCGGGAAGGGGAGGTTCGTGAAGTTCGCCAGACTGGCCGCAGGCGTGTGCCTCGGCCTGGCAATGGCGGGATGTGCGGACCCCTCCGACATTTCCACGCCCTCCGGGCCGTCCGCGGTGGCCGAGCAACGCGGCGACCTGCTGTCGTCCTCGGAGTTCACCGCCTTCGGCACGCAGCGCGTGTGGAGCAACGGCATGGCGATCACCGTGGCGCCACCCACGTCGTTGAGACCGAGCGACACGTCGTTCCCGCAGTCGCCGCGCACCGCCGTGTTCACGCTGACCCTGGTCAACGGGACCAAGACCGCCTACCGGACCAGCCAGCTGTCCGTGCGCGCGTCGGTCGACGGCTCGCCGGTGGCCGAGGTGCGCGACTCCGTGCAGGGGCTCAACGGCCTCGGTGCCGCGGTCAACGAGGTGGCGCCCGGTGCGGAGACCGTGCTGACGATGGCGTTCGCCGTGCCCGCCGACCCCGTGCGGCTGCAGTTGGTGGTCGAGCCCAACGGCGCCAACCAGGAGCCGAGCGCGACGTTCGAGGGTGTCGCCTGACCTTGTAGCGTCTGGGGCCATGACCGAGCAGAAGCGCCTGTCACCGGGCGACCAGGCCCCGGCGTTCACGCTGCCCGACAGCGAGGGCAAGCCCGTCTCGCTTTCCGACTACCTCGGCCGCTCCGTGGTCGTCTACTTCTACCCGGCCGCGGGCACGCCGGGCTGCACCAAGCAGGCGTGCGACTTCCGCGACAACGTCGGCGACCTCGCGTCGTCGGGCTACGAGGTCGTCGGCATCTCGCCGGACAAGCCGGAGAAGCTGGCCAAGTTCGCCGAGGCGGAGGGCCTGAACTTCCCGCTGCTGTCCGACGTCGACCGCAAGGTGCTGGCCGAGTGGGGCGCGTTCGGGGAGAAGCAGAACTACGGCCGGACCGTGATGGGCGTGATCCGCTCGACGTTCCTGGTCGACCCCGAGGGCAAGGTCAAGAAGGCCATGTACAACGTCCGCGCGACCGGCCACGTGGCCAAGCTGCTGCGCGAACTGCCCGCCTGATCACCCGTACGACCGATTGCCGGGCGTCCTCCCCTGCTCGAACCTGACCGCTGGGAGCACGGGGAGGGCACCATCGCCATTCTGGAGGCGGCGGCCGGCAAGATCGGTGAGGCCGTGGCGCAGCACGCGGCGAAGTCGTGGCTGGCACACCGGCGCAAGTCGCGCGACCGCACGGCGTCGCTGGCCTCGTTGGCCGCCGAGGAGCTGTCGTCGGTGCGCCAACGCGCCCGGCTGGATCACCTGATCGAGGGAATCGGCCACCAGGTCGGCGACCAGCTCGAGCCGCTGCTGGCGGCCAAGTTCGCGTCGTTGCCCCCTGGTGAGGTCGAGGCGGCCCTGGACGCCGTGGTCGACGCTCTGGGCGAGCTGGACCTGTCCGACGAGGCGCTGCTGGCCGCCGACGCCGACCCCGAGCTGCTGGCCCGCCAGGTGCGCGCCACGCTCGTCCGTGACGCCGGGCTGTCCGAACAGGCGACCCGCCTGTACGAGATCGCGCTGGACCAGGCGTGCCGGTACCTCGTCCAGGTGATCCGGCACCTGCCCGCGTTCCAGCCGCGTGCGCTGGCCGAGGTGCTGAACCGGGCGTCCCAGCAGGCGGCGTTGCTCCAGGACGTGCTGTCCCGGCTGCCGCGCACCAGCCTGCACGCCCCGGCCGGCGCGGAGACCGACGAGGAGTTCCGAGACGAGTACCTGCGGTACGTCGGCAACACCCTCGACCGGCTGGAACTGCTCGGCCTGACCATGCGCCACCGGCCGAAGCTGGCGTTGAGCGTGGCCTACCTGAGCCTGAGCGTCACCGACCAGGACCGCCGCGGCTCGCGCTTCGAGTTCGACCGGTGGTTCGGCGCGGACGTCGACCACGGGCACGGCTCGCTGCGGGTCGAGGCGGCCATCGGCAACGCCGACCGCACGTTGGTGCGCGGTGAGGCGGGGTCGGGCAAGACGACGTTGCTGGACTGGCTGGCCGTGACGGCGGCGCGCGAGGCGTTCACCGACCGGTTGTCCTCGTGGAACGGCCTGGTGCCGCTGGTGGTGCGGCTGCGGCGGTACGCGGACTCGCCGCTGCCCCGGCCCGAGGAGTTCCTGGACCACGCGGCCAGGTGGCTGGTCGGGTTGATGCCGCGGGGCTGGGTGCACCGGGTGCTGCGGTCCGGGCAGGGGTTGGTGCTGGTCGACGGGGTGGACGAGGTGCCGGCCGGGAAGCGGCGGCTGGTGCGCGACTGGTTGCGGGAACTGGTGACGGCATTCCCTTCGGCGCGGGTCGTGGTGACGTCACGGCCGGCGGCGGCGGACCAGCGGTGGCTGCACGACGAGGGCTTCGGCTCGGTGCTGTTGGAGCAGATGAGCCCGGCCGACGTGCGGGTGTTCCTGCAGCGGTGGCACGAGGCCGCCCGTGACGCCGAGTCGCTGCCTTGCGCGCCGGAGGACCTGCCGGTGGCGGAGCGGCGGCTGTTGCGGCAGTTGGACAACCGGCCGCACCTGCGGGCGTTGGCGGCTTCGCCGTTGTTGTGCGCGATGTTGTGCGCGTTGAACCTGGGTCGGACTTCCGAGCTGCCGCAGAGCCGGATGGAGCTGTACCAGGCCGCGTTGACCATGCTGCTGGACCTGCGTGACGCGGAACGTGAGATCGCGGGGATGTTGAGCGGGACCGAGAAGACCGTGTTGCTGCGGGACCTGGCGTGGCGACTGATCCAGGCCGGCCGGAGCGAACTGCCGCTCGATCGGGCGATCTCTTTCGTGTCACTGAAGCTGACCTCGATGCCCACCGTGGATTCCCCGGCCGAGACGGTCTTGGCTCACCTGCTGGAGCGCAGCGGGGTGCTGCGCGAGCCAGTGGCCGGGCGGGTCGACTTCGTGCACCGGACGTTCCAGGAGTACTTGGCGGCGAGTGAGGCGACCGAGCAGGAGCACATCGAGACGTTGGCCCGGAACGCGCACTTGGACACGTGGCGCGAGACCGTGGTGATGGCGTGCGGTCACGGCAAGCGCTCACAGACCCGGACCCTGCTGACCGCCATCCTGGACCGCGCCGACACCGAGCCCCGCAACGCCCGTCGCCTCCGACTCTTGGCTGCCGCCTGCCTGGAGACCGTCCCGGATGTGGACGCCGAGGTGCACCAGCGGATCGACCGGGTGATCCACGACCACCTCGTGCCGCCCCGGAGCGTCAAGGAAACCCGCTCTCTGGCCTCCATCGGCCACCGCCTGCTGCGCTACCTGCCCGAGTCCTTGGACGAGTTGTCGGAGGCCGCGGCAGCCGCCACCACGCGCGCGGTCGCGCTGACCGGTGGCGCGGACGCCATCCCCGCCTCACGCGCTACGCCCGGGACGCCCGGACGGACGTGCAGAACGAGATCATCAACGCTTGGGAGTACTTCGAGCCCGAGCGGTACGCACGCGAGGTGCTGGCCGACGCCCCGCTCCGGCGTGGCCACATCGACGTGCGGTCACTCCGGTTGTTGCCGCTCCTGGGCTCGCTGCGGAACCTGACCGACACCACGCTCTGGCTGCTGGACCGACCGTGCGCCGATCTCGACCACCTCAGAGGGGTCCCGCACCTCTCGTTCTTGTACCAGGTGTGCACCGGTGAGATCGACCTGACGCCGCTCTCCGAGCACTCCGCTCTGCGGAACATCTACCTCGGCGAGGCGTCCGGCTACCGGAACCTGGCTCTGCTCGAACGCCTACCGGACCTGTTCGCGCTCTCGTTGAGCGGTTCGGTCGAGCTGGACGCCCTACCGGCAATGCAGAAGCTGGAATACCTGGACATCAGCATCCCCCGCGGCGGAGCGGACCTGGCACTCCTGCCTCGGCTACCCGCCCTGCGCGCCCTCTGCGTGCAATCGGCCACCCCCGAGGTCATCGACGACATCGGTGCCCACCTGCCTGACCTGGTGAATCTCGAGCTGGAGGGAGCGGCGGCGCAGAACCTGCGCGCCGCATCGCGGCTCAAGCGCTTGCGGGTCCTGACCCTGTACGCCGAGGATTCCGGACCGCTCGATCTGCGCCCACTCCAACAGATGAACCTCGAAGTCAGGCTCAGCCGCCAAGACGAGTACGTCGGCTTGGACGAGCTCGGGCCCGGGGTGAAGGTCAGTTACTACTGAGCCAGCTCGCGCAGGTGGGGCAGGAGCAGGCGCAGGGCGCGGCCGCGGTGGGAAAGGGCGTCTTTTTCGGCCGGGGTCAGTTCGGCGGAGGTGATGGCGTGGCCTTCCGGGCGGAAGATCGGGTCGTAGCCGAAGCCGTTTTCGCCGGCCGGTTCGCGGGTGATGGTGCCGCGCCACTCGCCGCGCACGACGATCTCCTGGTCAGGGCCCGCCACGAACGCCGCCGTGCACACGAAGGCCGCGCCCCTGCGCTCGTCCGGGACGTCGCGGAGTTGGCCCAGCACCAGGTCGAGGTTGGCCTGGTCGTCGCCGTGGCGGCCGGACCAGCGGGCGGACAGGACGCCCGGCATTCCGTTCAGGGCGTCGATGGCGATGCCGGAATCGTCGGCGACCGAGGGGAGGCCGGTGGCGTTGAACGCGTCACGGGCCTTGGCCAGGGCGTTGCCCTCGAACGTCGGATCGGTCTCCGGAGCCTCCGGGAACTCCGGCACGTCGTCCAGACCGACGACCTCGATGCCCGCCAGCCCCTCGGCCAGCAGGATGCGGCGCAGTTCGCCGAGCTTCTTCTTGTTGCGGGACGCCAGGAGGAGCTTCACTTCTTCTTCGCCTTCGGCTCGGGCAGGACGCCGGGGTACGGCAGGGCCAGTGCCTCGGCCTGGATCCGGTTCAGCTGCGCGCAGCCCGCCAAGGCCAGGTCGAGCATCTTGTCCAACGTCGACCGGGCGAACGTCGCACCCTCGCCGGTGCCCTGCACCTCGATCAACGTGCCGGCGTCGGTGGCCACGACGTTCATGTCGACCTCGGCGCGCGAGTCCTCCTCGTACGGCAGGTCGAGGCGCACCCGTCCGTCCACGACACCGACCGACACGGCCGACACGGCGCACGAGAGCGGCTGGGGATCGGCCAGGCGGCCGGCGGCACCCAGGTAGGTGACGGCGTCGGCCAGGGCGACGTACGCGCCGGTGATGGCGGCGGTCCGGGTGCCGCCGTCGGCCTGGATCACGTCGCAGTCGATCACGATCGTGTTCTCGCCGAGAGCGGCCAGGTCGATGCACGCCCGCAGCGATCGCCCGATCAGGCGGCTGATCTCGTGCGTGCGTCCCCCGATCCGGCCTTTCACCGACTCACGGTCGCTGCGCGTGTGGGTGGCGGAGGGGAGCATCGCGTACTCGGCGGTCACCCAGCCGAGACCCGAGCCGGACCGCCACCGCGGCACGCCCTCGGTCACGCTGGCCGCGCACAACACCCGCGTGTTGCCGAACTCGATCAGCACCGACCCGGCGGGCCACTGCTGGAAGCCGCGGGTGATCCGGATGTCGCGCAGTACGTCGTCGTTCCTGCCATCGGTCCTCAGCACGGCACTACCCTATGTCGCTGAACCCGGGAGCAACCCACCGGCGTAGGGAGAGACATGGCACTCGCGAACGACCTGGTGACGATCTTCGGTCTCCCCGCGCACCCGCTGCTGGTCCACGCGGTGGTGGTGCTGCTCCCGATGGCCGCGGCGGGTGCGGCGGCGTTGGCCGTGGTGCCGCGGTGGCGGCAGCGGTACGCGTGGCCGCTGCTGGGCGTGACGCTGCTCGGGGTGGGCTCGGTGCCGTTGGCGCAGTGGGCGGGTGACCAGCTGTACGTGCACTTCGTGGAGCTGGGCAACCCGTTGATCCAGCGGCACGCCGAGCTGGGTAACGACCTGCTGCCGTTCGCGCTGGGGTTCTTCGTGGTTGTGGTGGCGATGCTGGTCGCGGGCCGCCTGGCCGACCGGGAACGCGCCGCCGCCGTGGAGGACCCGTCCGTGCCGAAGACGTGGCGCCGGATCGCCGTCGTGGTCGCCGTCCTGGTGATCGCCGCCAGCACCGCCGCCACGGTCCAGACCGTGCGCATCGGCCACAGCGGCTCCACCGCGGTCTGGGACGGCTTCGGCACCTCCTGACCCCCGCGAGTCCAACGTTCACAGCGCGAGAGTCCAACGTTCGCGGACCCCGAGTTCAACGCTCAGCGTTGAACTCACCGCTCCTGAACGTTGGACTCTCGCGGCGTGAGCGTTGGACTCTCGCCGTCGGGGAGGGTCAGCGGGGTGGGACGGGCGGCCTTCAGGGTGCGGGTGACGGTGCACAGCTGGTCGATCGCGCGCAGGACGGCGGTCTCCAGGGCGGCGCGCTGGGCGTCGTCGAGCTGGGAGATGTCGTAGTCCAAGGTGACCGGGACGCTGGTCAGCGTGTGGCCGTCCGGTGAGCGCACGTCGTCGGCGCGCGCCACCAGGTCACCGTCCACGCGCCGGGTTACCAGGGTCTCCGCCGTCACCACCGCGCAGCCCGCCGCCGCCGCGAGCAGCAGCTCGACCGGTGTGAACGCGCCCTCGGCCCCCTTGCGGCCGACGCGCACCGAGGCGCCCCGGCCGTTCGTCGCCACGAAGTCGTGCTGACCCACCCGACGCACCTCGACGTTCGCCACGCCATCGACGCTAGTCGATCCGATCCTCCGTGGCCGCTGCGATCTTGCGCACGTAGGCGATGTCACCGCAGTCGTCGTCCAACCGGCTCTGCCGGATCTCCGCGAACAGCCGACCCAGCTCGGCGCGACGCTCGTCGGACACCTCCTGCCGCGCGTCGTTGAGGATCGTCCGCTCCTCCTCGTCCACGTGGTGGTTGAGCGCCTCGACCAGCTCCTCCAGCTTGCTCTCCCACTCGTCGGACTGCGTGTCCGAGACCTCCATCAACGCCAACAGGGCCTGGTGACCTTCGGCGTGCTCCTCCGCGCCGTGGTCGACCTCGGCGTTGTCGACCTCCTTGTACCGCTTGAGCGCCGGGTACACCTTGGACTCCTCGGCCTCCGCGTGCGCGACGAGCAGCGCCGCCAGCTCGCTCAACGCGGTGGACCGGTCGGAGTCCCGGTCGCGCAACGTGCGGAACAGCTCCTCGAACCTGCGGTGATCGGCCAGGATCAGCTCGACGACATCAGTTGCCATGGCCGCCGATTACCCGGACCTCCGTCTCGTCAACCGCATAGGTGTCACCCTGGTTGACCACGTCCACCGGCCCGGTGAACCGGCTGCGCGCCTCGGCCAGCACGGCGGCGCGATCGGTCCACGGCGCGATGTGGGTGAGCAGCAGCCGCCCGACACCGGCCTCCGCCGCCACCTGCCCCGCCTGCACACCGGACAGGTGCTTGCCGGGCGGCCGGTCCTCGGAGTGCGTCCACGTCGCCTCGGACAGCAGCACGTCCACGTCCCGCGCCAAGCCCCGTAACGCCTCGCACGGCCCGGTGTCGCCGGTGTAGGCCAAGGTCGCGGTCTTGGTGGCGATGCGGAACCCGTACGACTCGGTGGGGTGGTCGACCCGGACCGAGGTGATCTCGAACGGCCCGACGCGCGTCACCGCACCGTCGGCGAGGGTGTGGAACTCGAACACGTCGCCCAGGTCGGTGGTGAGCAGTTCGTCGGCCGTCTCCGCGTACGCGCGGGCAAACCGGTCGGCGGTCTCGGCGGGCCCGTGCACGGGCAGCCGGTGTTCCCGCGTGTCGTGCGGCGGGTGGGTGTGGTAGCGGCGGATGACGGCGAGCGTGGTGAAGTCCGCGCAGTGGTCCGGGTGCAGGTGGGAGAACAGCAGGGCGTCCAACGAGAACGCGTCGTGACGCGACTGCAGCGAGGCCAGGACTCCGCTGCCCAGTTCGATCGCGAGTCGGCAGCCATCCGCCTCGACGAGGTAGCCGGATGCGGGCCCGTGCGGTCCCGGCAGGCTGCCCGAGCAGCCGAGGATGGTCAACAGCACCTGTGGAGCCTGCCAGGTCAGCCGTGGGCTTGGAAGGACGCACTTTCCAACCCGGGCAGGAATCGGCGCGCGAGCCTGGCGAACGGCTCCACCGGGCCCGTGCACGCGAACCGCTGGTCGGGGTCGCCGGCGCGGAACAAGTCGCGCTCGGTGAGCACCCGCACGACGTCCTTCACGGTCTCCTCGGCGCTGGAGACGAGCATCACGCCGTCACCCATGACGATCTGCAGCACGCCGGTCAGCAGCGGGTAGTGCGTGCAGCCGAGGACGAGCGTGTCGACTTCGGCCCGCTGCAACGGTTCCAGGTACGCCTGGGCGAGGCCGAGGACCTGGCGGCCCGAGGTGATGCCGCGTTCCACGAAGTCCACGAACCGGGGGCACGCGACCGCCGTGACCTCGATGTCCCGGGCGGCGGCGAACGCGTCCTGGTACGCGCCCGACCCGACCGTGCCGACCGTGCCGATGACGCCCACCCGGCCCGTGCGGGTGGTGGCGACCGCGCGTCGCACGGCGGGCAGCACGACCTCGATCACCGGGATGTCGTAACGCTCCCGCGCGTCGCGCAGGCACGCCGCGGACGCCGTGTTGCAGGCGATGACCAGCAGTTTCGCGCCATCGGCCACCAACCGGTCCATCACTTCGAGCGCATACTTGCGCGCCTGCGCGATGGGCAGCGGGCCGTACGGGCAGTTGACCGTGTCACCCACGTACCGGATCCGCTCGCCCGGCAACTGGTCCATGATCGCCCGGGCGACGGTCAGCCCGCCCACGCCGGAGTCGAAGATCGCGATGGGCGAATCGGCGGTGACGGTCACGCGTCGAGCGTAGTCCGCGCGCTCTTCCTGGCATCCCGGGCGACGCCCCACGCCGCCAGGACTCCACCGAGTGCGCCGAACAGGTGACCTTCCCAGGAGATGCCGGGCTGACCGGGCAGCACGCCCCACAGCGCCGCGCCGTAGACCGCGAAGACGACCACGGCCAGCAGGATCTGCAGCGCGCTGCGCGCGAAGATGCCGCGCACCAGCAGGAACACCAGGAACCCGAACACCAGGCCGGACGCGCCGATGTGGCTGCCGTAGGAGCCGAAGATCCACACGCCGAGCCCGCTGGTCAGCCAGATGACCGCGGTGACCTGGAAGAACTGCTTGATGCCCGCGGACGTGGCCAGGTAGGACAGCACGAGCAGCGGCACCGCGTTGCCGGTCAGGTGGGTCCAGTCGCCGTGCAGCAGCGGGAACCACAGGATGTTGTCCCACTCGCCGAAGTCGCGCGGGATCACGCCGTCGTCGTCGAGCCTGCCGCCGAGCACGGTGTCGATCGCCTCGACGACGTAGAGCAGGCCGACGAAGGCCAGCACGACCACGGCCGACAGCACGGGCCTGGGCGGCACGACGCGCCTGGCCAACGGCTTGGGCTGCCTGGCCGGTTTCGGCGCGGCGACCACCGGCTCGGGCGTCGGCGGGGTGAAGGGGCCGGTGGGGTCCACGTCACCAGGCTACGCGCGGATCAGCCGGATCAGCGGCGAGTTCGCGCGGGTTCCGGCAACCGATGGCGTGGTTCCGGTGGCAGGTGGCGGGTTGCGGCGTCTTCGGGTTGGTGGCGGGGGCGTGACCGTAGGCTGTGCCGGTGTCGATCGAAGTGGCGGTGCGGGCCGAAGCGGAACTGGGTGAGGCCCCCACGTGGGACCACGCCAGCGGAACGCTGCTCTGGGTGGACGTCCTCGGCAACGAGGTGCACCGGTACAACCCGACCCGGGACGACGACGCCGTCCTCGAAGTGCCGCAGCACGTCGGCGCGGCCAAGCCCCGCTCCCGCGGCGGGCTGGTGCTGAACCTGCGCGACGGCGTGGCCCTGATCGACCGGGACGGGGTCAAGACGTGGCTCGTCTACTGGGCGCGTGACGGCGTGCGGGGCAACGACGCCGCGGTCGACCCGGCGGGACGGCTGTGGGCGGGCACGATGCGCTACGACGAGGACCCGGGCGGCTGGCTGGCGCGCGTGGAGCCCAACGGTGACGCGAAGGTCGTGCTGGACAAGGTGAGCGTGAGCAACGGCATCGGCTGGAGCCCCGACGCCACGCTCATGTACTACGTCGACTCGGCGGAACGGCGGATCGACGTGCTGGACTACGACCGCGAGACGGGTGAGGCGACGAACCGACGCCCGCTGGCCGAGGTGCCCCGCGGGCTGCCGGACGGCCTCACCGTGGACGCGTCCGGCGCGATCTGGGTCGCGTTGTGGGGTGGGGCGGCGCTGCACCGGTACACGCCGGACGGCGTGCTGGACCGTGAGGTGGAGCTGCCGGTGGGCCAGCCGACGGCGTGCTGCTTCGGCGGTCCCGACTTCACCGACCTGTACGTGACCACCGCCCGGGTCGGGTTGAGCGAGGGCGCGTTGAGCGAGTTGGCCGGTTCGGTCCTGGTTCTCCCGGGCGTGGGCGAGGGCCTGCCGTCCGCCGCGTTCGCGGGCTGAACGGGTCAGATCGTGTAGGTGGCGCCCGGGGTGGCGAGGGTCACCGGGCCCGGGAACGCCTCGGTCGCGTCACGCAGGACGCCGTCGCGGTCCGACCACGGCAGCACGTGGGTCAGGACCAGCCTGCCGACACCCGCGGACCTGGCTACCTCGCCCGCTTCCCGGCCGCTCATGTGCAGGTAGTTCGCCCGACCCGCCTGGGCCCGCCACGCCGAGTCGGCCAGCAGCAGGTCGGCGCCCTCGGCCAGGCGCACCAGCTCGGGGCACGGCACCGTGTCGCCGGAGAACACCAGCGACGCTCCCCCGTGCGAGATGCGGAACCCGTAGGCCTCGCAGATGTGCCGCATGGCGGCCACTTCGACCTCCACCGGGCCGACGGCGTACCGACCGGCCGCGAGCGGCACGAAGTCGAACGTCTCGGTCAGGTCCGTGCGCGCCAGGTCGGCACGGCTCGCCGCGTGCGCGTTGGCCAGGCGGGACGGCGCGTGCGCCGGCGCGAACACCGGCAACCGGCGTTCGGTGACGTCGTAGGGCGGCTCGGGGTGCTCGCGCCGGTAGACGGTGAGCGAGCTGAAGTCCGCACAGTGGTCCAGGTGCAGGTGCGACAGCAGCACGGCGTCGAGGTCGAACGGGTCGCAGAGCCGCGTGAGCGGGCCGAACACACCGCTGCCCAGCTCCAGCACGATCCGCACGCCGCCCGCCTCCACCAGGTACCCGGAGGTGGGCAGATCGGGGCCCGGCGCGCTGCCCGAACACCCGAGCACCGTCAATTGCATGGGCGAAACGATAGCAGCCGGACCGATCGCAAAAATGCGGGAACACCGTCCGTGCGCCCCATTGAATTCGACCGCCGCGCAAGTTCACTCGAATGCATCAACCGAGGTCGGAAGCCTGTCGGCGGCTGCGGGTCTCCGAAGCCGGAGCGGTCACACGGCAATTAGCGCCGATACCCGCCGAACGGACGAGGGGCGCATTGCCGCAGCTCATCAGGCCATTTGAGACTCGCAACATTCACGAAACTCATTGTCCGCGACCACTCCGCGACAGATAGTGACGACAGCTCTCGCCGTGATCCTCAAGGAGGAGGGAATGGTCTTGAGAACCCTGGTCGACGCCGTGCCGCGCACCAAGCGGGGCCCGGCGGTCAAGAACCCGCATCCCGGTCGCACCGACAACCCCGGACGGGTGGTGGCTCCGTGAAGGTCCTCGGCGCGATCGTGACCTCCCTGGCCGCCGCGGCGGCCTTCGTGCTCGCCTTCGTGGTCACACCCCAGGCCTCGGCGGCCACGCTCACCGAGGTCACGAACTTCGGCACCAACCCCAGCAACCTGCGCATGCACCTGTACGTGCCGGACCGCACCCAGCCCAGGCCCGGTGTGCTGCTGGCCGTCCACTACTGCACCGGCACCGGCCCGAACTACTACTCCGGCACGGAGTTCGCCCGACTGGCCGACCAGTACGGGTTCATCGTGATCTACCCGTCGGCGACCCGCAGCGGCCAGTGCTTCGACGTGTCGAGCCCGCAGGCGCTGCGGCGGGACGGCGGCAGCGACCCGATCGGCCTGGTCTCGATGGTCCGGTACGTGCTCCAGCGCTACAACGGCGACGCGGGCAAGGTGTTCGTCACGGGCACCTCGTCGGGCGCGATGACCACCAACGTCATGCTGGCCAACTACCCGGACGTGTTCGCCGCGGGCGCGGCGTTCGCGGGCGTCCCGGCGAGCTGCTTCGCCACCACCGACGGCTCGTCGTGGAACAGCGCGTGCGCCAACGGCCAGGTGAACAAGACCCCGCAGGAGTGGGGCAACCTGGTGCGCGGCGCCTACCCCGGCTACAGCGGGACCCGGCCGCGGGTGCAGCTGTGGCACGGCACGAACGACGACACGCTGCGCTACCCGAACTTCACCGAAGAGATCGAGCAGTGGACCAACGTCCACGGCCTGTCCACGACGCCGACCTCGACCGACTACCCGCAGTCGAGCTGGACGCGCACCCGCTACGGCGACAAGGTCGAGGCGATCTCCATCCAGGGCGGTACGCACAACGTCCTGCTCTCCGGCATGGCGTTGCGCGCCATCCAGTTCTTCGGGCTGGACCGGACCGGCCCGACGACCACCGACCTGACCAACTCGACCACCACGACCGTGCCCGACCCGACGGGCGCGTGCCGGGTGACCTACGCGGTCAGCTCGTGGAACACCGGCCTGACCGCGAGCATCTCCATCACCAACACCGGCACCAGCCCGGTGAACGGGTGGCAGCTCGCGTTCACCCTGCCGTCCGGGCAGACCATCACCAGCGGGTGGAGCGCGACCTACTCGCCCACCAGCGGCGCGGTGACGGCGCGCAACGTCTCGTACAACGGGACGCTCAACCCCGGCGCCTCGACCGGCATCGGGTTCCAGGCCACCCACACCGGCAACACCGGCGAGCCGACCTCGTTCACGCTCAACGGGGCCGCTTGCACGGTCGCCTGACACGCGAAAGGGGTCCCGCACCTGGTGTGCGGGACCCCTTTCGCGCGCCTGTGCTCAGGCCCAGAGGTGACCGTCGAGCCGTTCCGCGGCCTCGTCCAACGTGCCCGCGTACGCGCCGGTGGACAGGTACTTCCACCCGGCGTCCGCGACCACGAACGCCACGTCCGCCGACTCGCCGCGCGCCGCCGCCTTCTCCGCCGCGGCCAGCGCCGCGTGCAGGATCGCGCCGGTGGAGATGCCCGCGAAGATGCCCTCCACCTCCAGCAGCTGCCGGGTGCGGCGCAGGGCGTCGTACGAGCCGACCGAGTAGCGGCCGGTCAGCACCTCGGCGTCGTACAGCTCGGGCACGAAGCCCTCGTCGAGGTTGCGCAGGCCGTAGACCAGCTCGCCGTACCGGGGCTCGGCCGCGATGACCTGCACGTCCGGCTTGTGCTCGCGCAGGTACCGGCCGACGCCGACGAGCGTGCCCGTGGTGCCCAGGCCCGCGACGAAGTGCGTGATCGTCGGCAGGTCCTTGAGGATCTCCGGCCCGGTGCCGTGGTAGTGCGCGCCGGGGTTCGCCGGGTTGCCGTACTGGTAGAGCATCACCCAGTCCGGGTTCTGCGCCGACAGTTCCTTCGCCATCGCGACGGCCTGGTTCGAGCCGCCCGCCGCGGGCGAGAACACGATCCGCGCGCCGTACGCCTGCAGCAGCTGCCTGCGTTCGGAGGAGGTGTTCTCCGGCATCACGCACACCAGGCCGTAGCCCTTGAGCTTGGCGGCCATGGCGAGCGCGATGCCGGTGTTGCCCGACGTCGGTTCGAGGATCGTGCAGCCCGGCGTGAGCACACCGGACCGCTCGGCCTCCTCGATCATCATCAGGACCGGGCGGTCCTTGATCGAGCCGGTCGGGTTGCGGTCCTCCAGCTTCGCCCACAGCCGCACGTCCTTCGACGGCGACAGCCGGGGCAGCCCCACCAGGGGCGTGCCGCCGACCGCGTCGAGCAGTGACTCGTACCGGGCCACGATGAGTCCTCCGGAGTGGGGGTCAGCCGCCCGCGACGGCCGGGAGGATCGTCACGGTGTCGCCGTCCTTGACGGCCGCGTCGAGGCCGCCCGCGAACCGCACGTCCTCGTCGTTGACGTAGACGTTGACGAACCGGTGGAGCGCGCCTTCCTTGACCAGGCGCTGCTTCAGGCCACCGTGGTTGGTCTCCAGGTCGTCGATGACCTCGGCGAGCGTCGCGCCCGCGGCCTCGACGGACTTCTGCCCACCGGTGTGGGTGCGCAGGATCGTGGGGATGGAGACGGTGACGGCCATGCTGGTACCTCCGAGGAGCCGGGTTTGGTGAAGGTGGTGCCACGAGTGGTGCGCGGGCGCACCTGGAGGGGCTCAGGGACAGTCGGGGGTGTCGTCGGCGCCGGTGTGGGCGAACATGTACGACTCCACGACCTCGACCGGCTCTTCGGTCACCACGCCGTCCACGATCCGGTAGGAGCGCAGCTCGTGCTGCTCCGGGTCCCGGGTGGAGATGAGCACGTAGTGGGCCTGCGGTTCGCTCGCGTAGGAGATGTCCGTGCGGGAGGGGTAGGCCTCCGTCGCCGTGTGCGAGTGGTAGACGACGATCGTCTCCTCGTCGTTCGCGCTCATCTCGCGGTGGACGCGCAGCTGCTCCATCGAGTCGAAGCGGTAGAACGTGGGCGAGCGCTCGGCGTTGTCCATCGCGATGAACCGCTCGGGGCGGTCGGAGCCCTCCGGGCCCGCGATGATCCCGCATGCCTCGTCCGGGTGGTCGCGACGGGCATGGGCCACCATCGCGTCCACGAGGTCACGGCGAATCACCAGCACCCCTCCATCCTACGTGGTGGGGGAAGGTGTCCCGCCGTGTGAGAACCCGCACTACACCGGTTCGCCGAAGCCTTTCGGGGGTTCCGGGTCGGCCGTGCGGACGCCCAGCAGGCCGCCCGCGCCGAGGGCCGTGAGCCCGAGGGCCGAGACGGCCCTGGCCACGACGCCGAACCCGTGACCGCGCAGGCGGAACGACGTGAGGTAGCACACGTTCGCGGCGGCGAGGGCGGTCAACTGCACGAACGCCGTGCGCCGCTGCTTCTCGTCCAACGTGCCGTACTCGGCCAGTTCGGTGGCCAACGCGGCCGGTGCGACGGCCAGCCCGGCGCCGATCATCGTCCGGGCCGCCTTCGCGCTGCCCGGCATCAGGTCCAACGCCGCCGAGGCCGCGTACAGCCCGATGGGCAGCGCCACGACCGCCGGGTGCACCGGCCGGCCGAGCGCGCGTGCGCGCAGCAGCCCCGTCACCTCACGTCGCCGCAACGCCGCGGGCACCGCCTCCGCCAACGCCCCGGCCGCCTTGTCCACCGCCGGACTGGTCCGCACCCACCTGAACGCCCTCTGCACACCCGACATGTCCTTGGGGTACCCGCTCCCGAGCGTTGAATTCAGGCGTTCCGAACGTAGGACACTCGCGACGCGAACGTTGGACTCACGCGCGTGTCCAACGTTCGGAACGCGAGAGTCCAACGTTCGGAACGCGTGAGTTGAACGCTCAGGACGCGTGAACGGCGTGGTGGAGGGCGGTGGTGGCGGTGGTGCAGAGGTCGTTGAGGGAGGTGGTGGTGGGGTTGCCGGTGGCGACGGCGAAGACGGTGGCGGGGACGGTCACGCCGGCCCTGGCGAAGGCGTCGTGGGCCGACATCGCGACCCTTCGGCACTCCGCCGGGTCAAGGTCGGCATCGACCACCACCAGGCCTGCGGCGGTCTCGCCGATGAGCGCGAAAGCGGGGGTGTCGAGGGGGACGGCCGAGGTGTACGCGGCGTAGCCGTCGGTGGAGGGCAGGCCCAGGGGTTGCGCGGCGGGCACGATGGGGACCACTTCGTGCGGCTGCCGACCGACGGGGAACCCGTGGCCGCGTTCGGCCAGCCAGCGCACGACGCCGTCCACGGTGGCCGGGCCGCCCAGGACCACGGCGTGCACCCGGCGCACCAACGTGGACGGGTCCAGCAGGTCCAGCTCACGCGTGCCGACCGGCGCGCCCCGGACGTCGACCCCGGCCACCGCGCCGGCGGGCGTCAGCAGCACCACCGCCCCCGGCGCACGCCCGACCAGCATCAGTTCATGACCGCTTCGACCAGCGTCTCCTGCACCCACGTCAACCAGTGGTACACGCCCAGGTGCGGCGACCGCGGGTCGTCCGGCGGCAGCTCGTCCGGCATGTCCTCCTGCACGTCCAGGGCCGTGCCCAGCGCCAACCGCACGTCGTTCAACGCCGACAGCCACGCCTCGGCCTGCTCCAGCGCCAGCCGCACCTCACCGCCGTCCGGCGGGCACGTCTGCAGCACCACCGCCGCGACCCCGGTCTTCAGGTCGAGCAGCTCGGGCTCGTGCAGCGACCGCAGCGCGTTCGCCGAGTCGACCTCGGCCGGATCGGGCGAGTCGGGGTCGAGCCGGTGGAAGTCGGGCAGCAGCCGGCCCAGGATCGGGTCGTCGGGCGGCGTGGACGGGCCGGTGCGGATGCCGGTCAGCTCCGCCAGCTCGTCCTGCGGCGCCTCCTCGGCGCGTGCCAGCAGCATGTCCTGGATCTGGCTCACCAGGCCGCGGACCACGGCGGCTTCCTGCCGGTCGAACCGGCCCAGCACCTGGTCGCCGGTGCGTGTCCACTTCTTCACGACGAACGCTGCATGGTCGCCCAGAGCCCGGCCGCGTGCAGCTTGGCCACGTCGGCCTCCACCTTGTCCTTGGTACCCGACGACACGATCGCCCTGCCCTTGTGGTGCACGTCCAGCATCAGCTTGGTCGCGTGGTCGCGGCTGTAGCCGAACAGCTTCTGGAACACGTACGTCACGTAGGACATCAGGTTCACCGGGTCGTTCCAGACCAGGGTCTGCCACGGGCGGTCCTCGGTGCGGACCTCCTCGCCGGCCGGGTCAACCTGCGTCCGCTCATGCTCGACGGGCGTGGTCATACCGCCAATGGTGTCATGTTCCGGTGCGCGGTGGAGCCCGCAGGGGCACCTGTCCGCAACGCTTAGGCTTCCGCGCATGTCGACGTCGCTGTTCACCGACCACTACGAGTTGACGATGCTGGCCGCGGCACTGCGCGACGGCACCGCCGACCGGCCGTGCGTCTTCGAGGTCTTCGCCCGGCGACTGCCGGAGGGCAGGCGGTACGGGGTGGTCGCGGGCACCGGGAGGCTGCTGGACGCGATCACCGACTTCACGTTCACCGAGGGTGACCTGGAGCTGCTGGAACGCACGAACGTGGTGGACCAGGCGACCCTGGAGTGGCTGGCCGACTACCGGTTCACCGGGGACGTCGACGGCTACCCGGAGGGCGAGCTGTACTTCCCGGGTTCGCCGATTTTGTCCGTGCGGGCGTCGTTCGGCGTGGGCGTGGTGCTGGAGACCCTGGCGCTGTCGATCCTCAACCACGACAGCGCCATCGCCTCGGCGGCGGCACGCATGGTGGGTGCGGCCAACGGTCGGCGGATGATCGAGATGGGGTCGCGCCGCACGCACGAGGAGGCGGCGGTGGCGGCGGCGCGGGCCGCGTACCTGGCCGGGTTCACCGCGACGTCGAACCTGGAGGCGGCCCGGCGGCACGACATCCCGACCGCGGGCACGTGCGCGCACGCGTTCACGCTGCTGCACGACAGCGAGGAGTCGGCGTTCCGGTCGCAGGTCGAGACGTTGGGCGTGGACACGACGCTCCTGGTGGACACCTACGACATCACCAACGGCATCAAGACGGCCGTCGAGGTCGCCGGGCCGGAGCTGGGGGCGGTGCGGATCGACTCGGGCGACCTGGGCGTGCTGGCGCGGCAGGCTCGGGACCAGCTGGACTCGTTGGGCGCGCGGAACACCCGGATCGTGGTGTCGGGCGACCTGGACGAGTACTCGATCGCGATGTTGCGGGCCGAGCCGGTGGACGCGTACGGCGTGGGCACGTCCGTGGTCACGGGGTCCGGTGCGCCGACCGCGGGCATGGTCTACAAGCTGGTCGAGGTGGACGGGCGGCCGGTGGCCAAGCGCAGCTCGCACAAGGAGTCGCGTGGTGGGCGCAAGAGCGCGCTGCGGCGGCACAAGGAGACCGGGACGGCGCTGGAGGAGGTCGTGTTCCCGCACGACGCCCAGCCGTCGATGGGTGAGCACGACCGGCTGCTCGCCGTGCCGATGATCCGTGCTGGACAACGGGTGGACGGCCTGGACACCCTGGTGGAGAGCCGGGAGCGGCTACGCGCTGCCCTGGTGACGGTGCCGTGGGAGGGTCTGAAGCTGTCCCGCGGCGAGCCCGCGATTCCGACGACGTTCCTGTGAGGGCTGTGATGGGCAAGGCGCTGATCGTGGTGGACGTGCAGAACGACTTCTGCGAGGGCGGGTCGTTGGCGGTGGCGGGCGGGGCGGCCGTGGCGGCGGCGATCTCGGCGCACGTCGCGTCGTCGTCGTACGACCACGTGGTGGCGACGCGTGACTACCACGTGGACCCCGGGTCGCACTTCAGCGAGACGCCGGACTTCGTGGACTCGTGGCCGGTGCACTGCGTGGCGGGGACGGCCGGTGCGTCGTTCCACCCGGAGTTGGACGTGACGGCGGTGGAGGCGGTGTTCTCCAAGGGCGCGTACGAGGCGGCTTACTCGGGGTTCGAGGGCGCGTCCGGCGGGGGTGAGCAGTTGGTGGACTGGCTGCGGGCCCGGGGCGTGGAGCAGGTGGACGTGGTGGGGATCGCGACCGACCACTGCGTGCGTGCGACGGCGTTGGACGCGGCGAACGCCGGGTTCGCGACGACCGTGCTGCTCGACCTGACGGCAGGCGTGGCGCGTACGACGGTGGACGACGCGTTGACGCAGCTCAGCGGTGCCGGCGTGACCCTCTCCGGCACCCCTCACGTCTCCTGACCCCGCGAGAGTCCTACGTTCAGGCCCCGAGAGTCCTACGTTCAGGACGCCTGAGTTCAACACTCGCGTACCCCGCCGCTCGTCGTGAGCGTTGAATTCGAGGTGCGTGAACGTTGGACTCTCGGGCGCTGGACGTAGGACTCTCGCGGTTTTCGGTGGTCAGGGGGTTGGGGAGCAGGCGGTGGCGCCGAGGACGACGTCGCCGCTGATGGTGGACGCCTCGGTGAAGCGCAGGTGCAGCAGGTTCATCGCGACGCTGCCGTCGTTCGGCTCGGGGAACACGGTTTCGCCGAACGTCGCGGTGGCCAGCAGCGTGCCGTCGCCCGCCTTCACCTCGTGCACGTGGTTCGGCGCGATCTGCTCGGGCAGCCCGTCGAAGCCCTGCAGGCCGTCCGCCGCCCAGCCCGCGTTGGTGCCGGACACGGTGCCGGTGCAGGTGACCTTCCAGCGCGCCACCCGCAGCCGCGGCCCGCCCACCGACACCAGCGCCGACAGCTCGAAGTCGGTGCCCGTCGCCTCGGACGTGGACGTGGTGGTGCCGTTGTCCGGGTCGACGACCGCCGTGGTGCACGACGACGTGCCGGGGCCGAACCGGACGCCTCTGCGGCTGACCGCCTCGGACGAGTTCGACGGCGTGCCGCCGACGGCGCACGGCGCCAGCGGCAGGACGGTGACCCTGGTGCCCGCCTTGGTGAAGTCGGCGGAGCCGACGGACGCCACCCCCGCGGGGTTGGCCGCCGACGCCGGTGGCGCGGCGGCGACCAGGCCGAGTACGAGCGCCGCGGTCACGGCGCCGACCCGGCGCGCTCCGATCTGCTTCATCGTGTCGCCCTTCTGCTGTTCACGGACGTGAGGACTATCGGCGACCCGGCGGACACGACCCGATGATCTCGCCCGCACATCACCCGGAAGAGGAAGACCGAATACCCGTTCGAGTGACCAAACGTGGTCAGCACGGGATGCGCACCGGCAGCGGCGCGGTGGCGAAATCACTCGGCAGGCCGACGAGTCGCTCCAACGCGCCCCGCACCCGTGACGCCGCCCGGCCGTCGCCGAACGGGTTGTGCCCGAGCGGCAGCCGCAGCCGCGCGCCGAGCACCCAGCCCGCCTCGGCCACGATCCGGATCGGGTTGGTGCCGACCAGCCACGCGCAGCCCGCGTCCACCGCGGCCACCCGCTCGGTCGTGTCCCGCAGCACGAGCACCGGCACGCCGAACGTGGGCGCCTCCTCCTGCAGGCCACCGGAGTCGGTGAGCACCAGCGCGGACCGCCGCAGCGCGCGCACGAGGTCGGAGTAGTCCAACGGCTCGGTCACCACGATCCGCTCGTGCCCGCCGAGGACGTCACGCGCCGCCGCACGCACCCTCGGGTTCGGGTGCACGGGCAGCAGGACGCGCACGTCGGGGTGCCGGTCGGCGATCGCCCGCACGGCGTGCAGCACGCGGGTCAGCGGTTCGCCCCACGACTCGCGCCGGTGCACCGTCACCAGCACCAACCGCTCGGAACGCTCGTCCAGCACGCGTTCGAGCAGGGCCAGGTCGGGGTCGCGAGCGGGCAGGTCGGCGGCGGCGACCCGCTGCACGGCGTCGACCACGGTGTTGCCGGTGACCACGATCCGGCGGTCGGCCATGCCCTCGCGGACGAGCGCGCCCGCCGCGTCGTCGGTCGGCGCGAGGTGCAGGGTGGCGATCCGGGCGATCATCTGCCGGGTGCCCTCCTCGGGGAACGGCCCGCCGAGGTCACCGGTGCGCAGGCCCGCTTCCAGGTGCGCGACCGGGATGCCGAGCCAGAACGCGGCGAGCGCGCCCGCCAGCGCGGTGGTCGTGTCGCCCTGCACGAGGACGACGGCCGGGTCGCGCCGGCGCAGCACCCGGTCGAACTCCGCGACCAGCCGGGCCAGCAGCTCGGCCTGGCCGCCGGTGGCCCGCGGCACGTCCAACCCGACGTCGACGCGCAGGCCGAACGAGCGCAGGGCCTGCTCGACCATGCCGTTGTGCTGTCCACTGTGGACGATCACGGGCCGGAGCACCGGGTGGTCGGCTAGCGCCAGCGCCACCGGTGCGATCTTCACCGCCTCGGGTCGGGTGCCCGCGAGCAGCACGACTTCCTTCACCTTGCTCCTTCCACTCGCTCCACTCGGGGATGCGGTGCCCCGGCCGCGCGACTGGGGGTGGGCGCGCGACCAGGGCACACGCGGGCTACTCGCTGCCTGCCGCTCGTCGCCTGCGGACCGCGCGAGTCAGGATCAGGCCGGCCACCAGGAGGACCACACCGGCCACCACCCACCACGCGACTCCGGCGCCGGTGGCCGCCAGCGAGCCGATTCCCGTGCCGACCGCGACGCCGCTGCCGGGGACCTTGTACATGGCTCAGACCGCCGCGAGGTCCTGCCGGCGGCGCAGGGCCGCGGCTGCGACGGGCACGCCGAACAGGGCCAGCAGGCCCAGCCCGATCCACAGGCCCGCGCCGGACGCCAGCGGGATGGGCAGGCCGGCCGGACCGCAGGTGACCGACGAGAGCACCAGGTCACCGGCGCCGACCGAGCCGAGCGCGCCACCGATCAGGGTGACGTGGACGGCGTTGACGGTGAGGCTGCCGTCGGCGTTGCGCACCTGCTCGTTGAACACGATCTTCGCGATGTCCACGCCGAGCAGCTCGACGTCGACCGTCGTGTTGGGCGCGGGTTCGACACCGACCTCGCCGAGCTCGCCGAGGTCGAGCCCGATGAGCTTGGCCTTGCCCATCAGGCCTTTCTGGGTGGCCGCGCACTCGGCTTCGACCAGTTCGGCGGACACGCCACCGGTAACGACGTCGAGCAGGTCGAGCCGGACGTCGGCGGTGCTCGCCCAGGAGCTGACGCCGCCGGTCTTGTCATCGCGCGAGGCGGACGTGTCGAGCACGCCGGTGCGCAGCACGTCAGGCAGGTCGACGGCGGCGAACGTGCTGGTGGCGGGGCCGTCCGCGGTGGACGCGGCGAACGGGCCCGCCGAGACCGCGTCCCGGCCGAGCAGCGACAGGTCGAGCCGCGCGCCGTGTGCCGAGGCGTCCCCGGGTGCCGCCGAGGCCGGTGGGGCGCCGACGACCACCGCCGCGACGGCGACCAGTCCGGCCACGGCGGCGCGACGCGTCATTCGCAGACGCATGAAGCTCCTTTCTGGGGATGTGTTTGTTCGAGCAATTTCCCCTATCGGCGTTCGCCCCGTCGGATTAGAGGTTGCTGACCGTAAAGAGGGACGGCGGCCACTCGAATCGCCTAACTGCGCCCACCGAACGTGGACTTACCGCCCGAAATCGCTTCACGTTGTCACTCGTTCCGGGGGTGCGGTTCGCGGTAAGCGGTTCCGATGACCACCACGCAGCCCTATCGGGCGATCCCCGATCGACGGAAGGACTCCTTCAGTGGCGCTTGCCGTGCCCCGTACTGGACACCTCAACCGGGTGGTCGTCGTCGCACTGGTGGTGGCGGCGGCCGGCCTCGTGGTGGCACACCGTGCTTACCGGACGGCCGAGATCGTGCTGTCCGGGTTGCTGCTCGACGTGCTCGGCTCCGATGGCGTGGAGGTCGTCGCGGCACGGCAGACCGTGTACTTCGGGCTCGGCACCGACGCACCGCTCGGCCTGCGGATGACGCCCGAGTGCACGTCGGCGTTCCTGGTGGTGCCGCTGCTGGCGGTGGGCGCGGTGATGATCGCGTTGCGGCCCCGGATCACCCGGCGGGTGCTGGGCGCGCTCGCGGTGGCCGGCGCCGCGGTGGTCGTGGTGAACCAGCTGAGGGTGTTGACGCTGGTCGGGCTGGTCCGGTGGCTGGGCGTGGACACCGGCTACCACTGGGGCCACACGCTGCTCGGTTCGATGGTGAGCGTGTTCGGCGGTGCCGCCGCGCTGGTGGCGTTCGTGTGGTTGGCGACGCGGCGGTGAACCTGGACGTGCTGCTGGGGTTCACCCAGGCGTTGGCGCTGACGATGAGCGTGGCGTTCGTGACGTACGTGTTCCTGATCGTCGTGCCCTACCTGCGGCACCAGCCGCGGCCGGTGGGGCGGGCGGCCGACTTCGAGTGGCACTTCCTGGTGCCCTGCCGGGACGAGGAGGCCGTCATCGGCGGCACGGTCCGCTACCTGCGCGAGTCGTTCCCCGGTGCGCACGTGTGGGTCATCGACGACGACTCCGACGACGGGACCGTGCACGTCGTGCGCCGCTTCCGCGACGCAGGAGGGGCTCTACAGCCTGCGGCGGTTCCTCGCGCAGCGCACGCGGTGGGGACAGGGGACGATGCAGTGCCTGCGGTACGTGCGGCGGATCTGGGCGTCGCGGCACCTGTCCACGCTGGGCGCGACCGAGATGATGTACTACCTGTCCCAGCCGTGGCTGCAGCTGCTCGGGACGCTCGTCTACCCCATCCCGTTATTGCTGCTGGGGCACCGTGCGGCGAGTGCGCCGGGCGAGGTGTGGGCGTGGTTCACCGATGGCGCTTGGGTGCTGTTCGCGGTGTACGGGCTGTTCGGGCTGTTGCCGTTCCTGATCTGGGGCCCGGTGTACCGGATGCGGTGTGCGCCGTCGATCGGGTGGGGTCGGGCGATCGGCTACGGGTTCGCGTATGCGATCTACATCTACACGTTCTACATCACGTCGTGGCGTGCCGTGGTCCGGCTGGCGCGCGGGCGCAACGGGTGGGCCAAGACGCGCCGGAACACCGAGCGGATCACCGGGGACGTGGCGCTGGACCACTGAGCCGTCGCGCGTGAGATGGCCAACTTTGTAGAGCTTCGACAAAGACCGAACCAGTGATCGCCGGTTAACCTCCCGGTGAAGTCGATCCTCTGGGAGGTCCCAAGTGTCCGTCCTCGCCGTTCCCGGCCGTCGCGCGGTGCTCGCCGACCTGGTCCCGGGCGCTCTCGCGCGTGACATCGCCCTGGTCGTC
This sequence comes from Saccharothrix sp. CB00851, assembly GCF_001905065.1. Classification (NCBI taxonomy): domain Bacteria; kingdom Bacillati; phylum Actinomycetota; class Actinomycetes; order Pseudonocardiales; family Pseudonocardiaceae; genus Saccharothrix; species Saccharothrix sp. CB00851. The sequence continues at coordinate 175,566 of NZ_LWLC01000012.1, read as the reverse complement.
GCGGGTGCCGGGCTGACCGGCCTGGCCGCCCAGGTCGCGCTGCCCGTGCCGGGCAGCCCCGTGCCGCTGACGGGCCAGACGTTCGCCGCCCTGCTGGTGGGCGCGGCGCTCGGGTGGCAGCGCGGTGGCGCGTCGATGGTGCTGTACCTGATCGCCGGCGTGGCCGGGGTGCCGTGGTTCCAGGGCGGTTCGTCGGGCACGCCCGCGTCGCTCGGCTACGTGGTCGGGTTCGTGTTCGCCGGTGCGCTGGTCGGCCACCTGGCCGCCCGCGGTGGCGACCGGACGCCGTTGCGGACCGTCGGCACGATGGCGGTGGGCAACCTGGCGATCTACGCGTGCGGCGTGCCGTGGCTGATGGCCGCGGCCGGTGTCGGCTTCGGCAAGGCGCTGCAGCTGGGCGTCACGCCGTTCCTGCTCGGCGACGCGGTGAAGATCGCCCTGGCCGCCGGTCTCCTGCCCGCCACCTGGGCCCTGGTCAACCGCAAGTAACCCCCTCAACCCGCGCGTGTCCTACGTTCGGAACGCGCGTGTCCTACGTTCGGAACACCCGAGTTCAACGCTCGGGACGGGTTGGGGTGTCCGACCCGGTCCGACGGTGCGGGCGGGTACGGTCTTCGCCGTGCCCGCCACCACCGCGATCCCCGACACCAGGACGTTGCTCGCCGTCGCCGTGGACGCGGTGGGCGGGGCCGAACGCGAGGGCCAGCTCGCCATGGCCGAGGCCGTCGAGCGGGCGATCCGGACCGGCGAGCACCTGGCCGTGCAGGCGGGCACCGGCACCGGCAAGTCGCTGGCGTACTTGGTGCCCGCGCTGCGGCACGCCGTGGCCGAGGAGTCCACGGTCGTCATCTCGACCGCCACGATCGCGCTGCAACGCCAGCTCGTGGACCGCGACCTGCCCCGGCTGGCCAAGGCGTTGCGCAAGGAGCTGGGCCGCGAGCCGCGGTTCGCCATCCTCAAAGGTCGCCGCAACTACCTGTGCATGCACCGCCTGCACACCGGCGCGCCGGACGAGCCGGAGGACGCGGGCCTGTTCGACCCGTTCGCGGTGTCCAAGATGGGCCGCGAGGTCAAGCGGCTGCACGAGTGGTCGTCCGACACCGAGACCGGTGACCGGGACGAGCTGGTGCCCGGCGTCACCGACCAGGCTTGGCGTCAGGTATCGGTGACCGCGCGTGAGTGCCTGGGCGTGAACAAGTGCCCGATCGGCGTCGACTGCTTCGCCGAGAAGGCACGGGCCGAGGCGGGCAAGGCGGACGTCGTGGTGACCAACCACGCGATGCTCGCCGTGGACGCGCTGGAGGGCTACCAGGTCCTGCCCGACCACGACGTGGTGGTGATCGACGAGGCGCACGACCTGGTCGACCGCGTCACGTCGGTGGCGACGGAGGAGCTGAGCGCGTCGCTGGTCGCCACGGCCGCGCGGCGCTGTGGTCGGCTCATCGACCAGGGCGTGGCCGACCGGATGGCCGAGGCGAGCGACGGCCTGGCGATGATCCTGGAAGAGCTGCCGGTGGGTCGGCTGGACAGCCTGCCGCAGGCGCTGGCCGGTGCGTTGCGGGCGACGAAGGACGCGGCGCACGCGTGCATCACGTCGTTGGGTCCGGAGCGCAAGGAGGACGTCGACGGTGCGACGTCCCGCAAGCTCGCGCTGTCGTTGCTGGACGACGTGCACGACTGCGCGACGCGAATCCTGGAAGCTTTCGATGAAGACCACGACGTGGTGTGGGTGTCGGGTGATTTCGCGGACCGGAACAAGGCGCCGTCGTTGCGGGTGGCGCCGTTGGGTGTCGGCGGGTTGCTGCGGGAGCGGCTGTTCGGGAAGCGGACCACGATCCTGACCTCGGCGACGTTGACGTTGGGCGGCACGTTCGACACGTTGGCGCGGCAGTGGGGGCTGCCGGCGGCGTCGGGCGTCCGGAAGGCCGAGGGGACGGCGACGGACAAGGAGCCGCCGTCGGACGTGAGCGGGCCGCGGTGGAGCGGGCTGGACGTCGGGTCGCCGTTCTCGCACGGCAGCGCCGGGATCCTGTACGTGGCACGGCACCTGCCGCCGCCGGGGCGTGACGGGCTACCACCGTCCTATGTAGACGAGATCGAAGGGCTGGTCAACGCGGCGGGTGGGCGCACGTTGGGGCTGTTCTCGTCGATGCGTGCGGCGAAGGCGGCGGCGGAGGCGTTGCGGGGCAAGGTGGACTACCCCGTGCTGTGCCAGGGTGACGACGCCACGGGGCAGTTGGTGAAGCGGTTCGCCGAGGACGCGCAGACGTGCCTGTTCGGCACCTTGTCGTTGTGGCAGGGCGTGGACGTGCCGGGGCCGTCGCTGTCGCTGGTGGTGATGGACCGCATCCCATTCCCGCGGCCGGACGACCCGTTGGCGTCGGCGCGGCAGAAGGCGGTGGAATCGCGTGGCGGCAATGGTTTCCTCACCGTTGCGGCGACTCATGCAGCGTTGCTGTTGGCTCAGGGTGCCGGGCGGCTGCTGCGTTCGATGAACGACAAGGGCGTGGTGGCGATCCTCGACCCGCGGCTGGCGACGGCCCGCTACGGCGGGTTCCTGCGCGCCTCCCTGCCGCCGTTCTGGACGACGTACGACCCGGAGGTCGTGCGGGCGGCGCTGAAGCGGCTCGACGCGGCGAACAACTGACCCCGTTTGAAACGCCAGGCGGTCACTTGTGCCAGGTGATGTTCGAATTCGTGTCGATCTGCCTTCGGATGTGTCGCCGCACCTGCTCCGCGAGGACTGCTGCATCGTGCGGCTGGCTGCCGTACGAACGACTGCGCCCCGGGTGCAAGGTGTCCCACTTCGAGCGAGCACTCGTCCTCGTCGTGGACCCCTGTTCATGACCGCCGAACCCGCGAAGGATCGAGTTCCACACAGGCTGGTACTCCACCCTGAGACCGTTCTCGCCCAAGTTCGCATGCACGTCCGGCATGCGAAGCAACCGGACGGCGAAGTCTGCGACATCGAGATTCTCGCAGGCGTCGATCGACCTGCGATGCTGGTTCACCCGGTCCCACAGTCGCCGGACACCATTCGTGACCGGCCTACCGGTCGCGGAGTTGTGGGATGCGGACTGGCCGACATAGACAGGAATAGTCAACGATGAAAGAGGACTGTAAAGGTAGTGACCACTGCCTACGTAATAGATGGCATAGAGGCCAGAACCCTCGAACCGCGGCAGTTCAGCGGCGAGCGTCCTGGGCTCTTGCCGCTCGAAGTGCCGGCAGATGGTGTCCTGGAGCAGCGGAGTGGACAAGGGGTCGAAGTGATCCGGCTGGTACTCGACAGTCACTCGATCAGGTTAACGAACCCGTCACTGGCGGCGAACCGCTTTCGCGATCCGAGCGGCTGCGACGACCGGGTCCTCGTGCTCCCAGACTCGCACGATCTCCCAGCCCGCTCTCCGGAGTCGTTCGTCGGTGTCGCTGTCCCGCCGCCGGTTGCCGTCGATCTTGGCCCGCCAGAACTCGGCGTTGGCACCTTTGGCCGGCCGATAGTGCTCAGGACAACCGTGCCAGAAGCAGCCATCGACGAAGACCGCCACCTTGGCCTTCGTGAAGACGACGTCCGCCGTACGCCTTACCTCCTTGATCGGACGCGTGCCTACCCGATAGCGCAAACCCACGGCGTGGAGCGCGGACCGCAACGCCAACTCCGCACGCGTATCGCGACCCTTATTGGCACGCATGACCGCACGGGAGGCAGGGCTGGATGCCCACGACTCAGCCATCGTTCGTTGATCACCCTGAGCCGTCGAGGGTTTTCCGGAACACCTTGCCGCTCATGATCCGCTCTGCGAGCTCGACCGCAACGCCTTCACGACCGAGTGGGCCATGGCTTGGCCGAGAACGACCGGCACAGCGTTGCCGAGTTGCCGCATCTGCTCGCCGCGCGGTCCATCAAGCTTCCAGTCGTCCGGGAAGGTCATGACCCGGGACACCTCTCGAACCGTCATGTACCGGATCGATCCGTCATCCCGTCGGAGAACCGTCTCCCCACCCGGAACACCGTGCACTCCGGCCTTCACGGTCTTCGCTGGTCGATCGAGTTCGTTAGGCGTGTGCCCGGGGTACTGGCGTGCGCCGGGCCAGCCGTAGTGATGGAGGTGCTTGGGGTGCTCAACCTTGTCGCCGAGCGGTTCACCCAGCCTCGGCTCGTTACGGCTGGAGTCACCGCTGATCGCGTCCCGAACCGTGCGCCAACGTTGCTTGCCCTCGTTCTCTTCACCTTGAGCAGCAACGATCTTCGGGGTGTACCGGTACCGCTTTGCGACCTTGTGCTCGTCCCAATAGGACCCGTCGGCCTGAGCTCGCAGGAGAGCGGCATCGGAGTGGGTGGCAGCCGGGAACTTCCAGCCCTCCAAACCAAGGTCGTTCCGAAACGCAACCACGAACACGCGCCAGCGCACCTGCGGTACGCCATAATCAGCGGCGTTGACAAGCAGGTACTTCACGTCGTAGCGCTCAGTCGGATCGACAGCCTGCTTGGCCAGAGCCTTACGAAGTCGCTTGTCGTGGTCTTGCCAATCCTCACCCTCGATACGTTCCTCGAAAGGCGCGCTCAGTTCATTGAGGATGTAGTCGTAATAAGGCTTGAAGGATGACCGAAGCAGACCTTTGACGTTCTCGGCGATGATCGCACGGGGCCTTGTCTCGCGGATCACCCGGAACAATTCCGGCCACAAATTGCGTTCGTCGTCATATCCTTTGTGGACGCCTCCGAGCGACCACGGCTGGCACGGCACGCCACCAGCGACGACATCTACCTTGCCCATCCATCTGGTGAAGTCGACCTGACGGATGTCCCCTTCGATCAATGGCCACCGAGAATGCAGAGTAGTAGCTTGACCGGCTTCCGGGTCGAACGGCTCGGCGATATTGGCACGCAATGTCGCACAAGCGCGCTTGTTCAGTTCGACCGCCACCAGGTGACGAAAGCCTTCGTTGTGCATGGCCATGGCAAGACCGCCACCGCCGGTGAACAACTCAATGCTGGTGCCTACCTCCGACGGGTCGTCGATCGACAGGCTCAACTGCACAGCATCGCTGATCACCTGCGGAACTATACCCGAGGACGTGCTCGAACGCATGTGCGACACAGTGTCCGGGGTGAACGATGTCGGACGACACACTGACGCGGGATGCGCCAGCGAGGTCACACCACTATCGACTCACTCTTCGTCACGGTCGGTCTCCTCGACCTCGCCTGCGTCGTCCCGACGGTTGGGACCCTCGAACCGCTGGACCAGCCGACCCTGCTTCCGCCAGATGATGCGGGCGCTGTCGTAAGTCTCTTCTTCCTGGTACAGGATGACGTAACCGGGCAACGCGGTGACTTGCCAACCGTCCGGAAGCGCATCGAGCGCACGGCGGATGAGCTCTGCGGCGGTGGCCCGTTTCGGCAATTCCACAATAGCAGCCGAGTAGGCCTTCTTCGCGCTCACCGACTTGTCGTAACGGAAGTTGAACGGAAGGTTGGCCTTCACCGCCTCCAAATAACGCTGGAGGGTGCGCGGTGCCGGTGCGGTGAACTCGATCTCGAGGTCCAGATTGACCGGGTACTCCGCGTCGAAGTGGTTGACCTTCACGAGCGAGCGGTCGCGATTGCGACCGGGGTCCTTGTTGCCGAACCCATTGGTGTTCCAGGGAACTCCACCCTCACCGCGATAGCGCTTGATCAACATCTTTTCCGGGGCCGCAGCCTCCAGGTCCTCGTCCACGTAGAGGCATTGAAAGCGGACGTCACTCAGCGAGATGTTGGACCTTCCGGACAACTTGCGCAGGTGGTTCCACAGGCGCGACGGGAGATCCTTGCTGGCCTTGCCGACATAGACCCGCTTGAATTCACCTGAGTCGTTCGGAAGGAACAGCTCGTAGACCCCTGGCCGCGCTTGCAGGGCGTTGAGATTCTTTTCTGTCAGGGGTGCGTGGTGCAACTTGCCCAGCGAGTCAGCCAACTGGTCCGCGAGGGCACGAGTAATACTCAGTTTGAACTCGGCACTGGCACCGGTCTTCTCGGGTGGAGAGCCGCGTCCGACCGAGAACAGTTCGCCTGACACACGACACAACCTACCCTATCCCGGGACGACTTGGTGAGGGATTCGATGGCGTTGGTCAAGCGGATCCGCGATACCGATTCTCACCCGTCGACGAGGAGGCCGCGGAGCGGGCCTTGGAGGCGGCCGGCGCGGCGGGAGACGCCTGGGAGGGCCGTCACGCGGTGTTTGCCCGAGGAGGTCAGGGTCGGGCGCCACAGCTGGTCCACGACCTCGTGGGCGGGGGCCGAGACGGCGGTCAGCGGGCGTTGCAGGTGTTCCGACCACAGGCGCAGGCGGGTGTCGCGGGCGACGACCGGGTCGTCGGTGACGACGTTGACCTCGGTGTCGTTGAACAGCGAGTGCTCGTTCAGGTTGGCCGAGCCGACGCTGAGCCAGCGGTCGTCCACGATGGCCAGCTTGGCGTGCACGTAGACCGACGAGGACGTGGCACCGTCGTGCGAGGACAGGGTGGCGGCGACCAGGCGGTGGTTGCCGTCGTCGGCGTCCAGCAGCCGACCCAGCTGGCCACGCGTGGTGTCGGCGCCGTTGCTCGGCTTGCGCGGCAGGACCAGGACCACGCGGAAGTCCCGATGAGGTGGGTTGCGCAGCTTCTCGAGCAGGACCTCGGTGATCTCCGGTGACCACAGGAACTGGTTCTCCAGGTAGATCAGGTTCTCCGCCGACCGCAGGGCGCGCAGGTACGAGTCGAGCAGGCTGAACTCACCGCGCGGGATGAAGTCGTAGGTGCGCTCCGGGATCGTGCGCACGAGCTGGGCGGACGACGAGCCGGCGGGCTGCGGCACGGCGGGAGCCGGCAGCCGTTCGCCGGAGATCTCCTGCCAGCGCTGCCGGAAGTGCTCGGCCACGTCGGCGACGATCGGCCCGCGCAGGCGGGTGCCGATGTCGTGCCAACCCAGCGGTTCGCGGGGCGGGTGCTCGGCGGTGTCGTGGCGGTCGCCCTCCACGGCGGTCAGGTCCATGCCGCCGACGAACGCCACCTCGTCGTCCACCACGACGATCTTCTCGTGGTGGCAGTGCAGGGTCCGCTCCCGGGCGTCGATCTCGCACCGCACGGCGCTGTCCCGCTGGAACTCCCGTTGCGCCGCGAGCACGCGCTTGCGGGTCGGCTCGAACATCGGCATCGGCGGTCCCGCCCACAGCAGCACGCGCACCGGCACGCGGGCCGCAGCCGACGCCAGCAGTTCCCGCAACGTCGGCGAGCCCGGTTCACGGGTCAGCCGGAAGTCCGGGCTGGCGCACCACCCGGCCAGGTGCACGGATTCGCGCGCCGACGAGATCGCCGACGCGATGGCGGGCAGCACCTCGTGCCCGTCCACCAGCACCTCGACCCGGTTGCCGGTCCGCACCGGCCGGTGGGGCGTCCACCAGCCGGCCTCGGAGCCGAACGTCGAGCCCCAACCCAGCTTGCGCAACCGTCTGGCGTGGTGCGCGCACAGCAAGCTCTCCAGCCCGTCACCGAGCTTGGCGTCGAGCACGTCCAACAGGCCCACGCCGGGGATGGTTACCGCAAACGGGGCAGGTCAAACGTTGACGGCGACCGTGGCGGTGCCGGGCGCGACCTCGGTGTACCCGGCGTCGCGCACCAGCACGACGTCCGGCCGCGCCACCAACGCGTCCCAGTCGGCCGCGGCCGGTGTCCGCACCGCGCACCGGTAGTCCAGCGCCGCCCACTCCTTCAGCTCCGCGTCGGACAGGTGCGGCGCGAGCAGCATCGACGCGTGACCCACCTGGGCCGCCGCCTTGCCCGCGGTCATCTCGACCCGGGGGTTCAGCCAGAGCTCGTGGGCACCGGCGGGGACCGGACCGGGCTCGTCGGCGGGCAGCTCACTGCCCGAGATCTGCAACCGGCTCAGCTCCTTGGGCAGGTCCACCACCCGGCCGGGCACGAACGCCCGCACCGACGCGCTGCCGACCGTGATCGTCACCCCGGGCAACGACTGCACGGCCTCCCAGTGCGCGCCCCGTGCCCGCCGCGTCACCTTCCGGATCCGACCGCGCACCCACGCCACCAGCTCGTCGTGCCACTCGCCGCCCGGCAGCGCGCGGTCGTCCAGGCACACCGCGATGGCGGCGGCCGCGGCGGCTTCCAGCACGTCGGTCCGGGACGGCGGCGCGGACCGCTCGATCCGCAGCACCACGGGCATCGCCCGCACCGACTCCGGGTCCTCCTCGTCGGTCGAGTAGTGCCGGTCCACCAGCATCCGCAGGATCGGGTTCACAGCCGGTTCAGCTCCAGACCGTCCGCCGCGTCCGCGGCCTCCACCTCCGCGCGCGTCACGCCGAGCACGAACAGCACCGCGTCCAGGAACGGGTGCGACAGCGCCGTGTCCGCCACCTCCCGCAACGCCGGCTTGGCGTTGAACGCGATGCCCAGCCCGGCCGCGCCGAGCATGTCGATGTCGTTGGCACCGTCACCGACGGCGACGGTCTGCGCCAGCGTGACGCCCTGCTCGTCGGCGAACCGCCGCAGCGCCACCGCCTTGCCCGCCCGGTCCACCACCTCGCCGACGACGCGTCCGGTCAGCTTGCCGTCCACGATCTCCAGCTCGTTGGCCGCGCAGAAGTCCAGGCCCAGCTCGTCCACCAGCCGCTGGATGACCCGGCCGAACCCGCCGGACACCACACCGCAGCGGAACCCGAGCCGCTTGAGCGTGCGCACCGTCGTGCGCGCGCCGGGCGTCAGCTCCAGCGACCCCGCGACCTCGTCCAGCACGGACTCGTCCAGGCCCTCCAGCAGCGCCACCCGCCGCCGCAGCGACTCGGTGAAGTCCAGCTCGCCCCGCATCGCCGCGTCGGTGATCTCCTTGACCTGCGGCTCCACCCCGACGTGCGCGGCCAGCATCTCGATCACCTCGCCCTGGATGAGCGTGGAGTCGACGTCGAACACCACCAGCCGCTTGGCCCGCCTGGTCAGCCCGGCCCGTTCCACCGCGATGTCCAGCCCGCCGCGCACCGACACCTCGGCCAACGCCGACCGCAGCTGCGCGTCACTCTCCGGCGTGTCGTCGGCCACGGAAACCCGCAGCTCAAGGCCGGTGACCGGGTAGTCAGCCACGCCGCGGATCGCGTCGATGTTCACGCCGAGTGACGCCAGCCGCCGCGCCACCTCGGTGAACGCGCGGGCCGTGACCGGGCGGCCGAGCAGGATCAGCACGTGGCTGGACTCCAGCCGCGCGGTCCGCTTGGAATCCGCGCCGATCTCCACCTCGACGTGCATGGACACCGTCGCCATGGCCTGCTCGACGGCCTCCTGCAACCCCTCCGGGTCGTGGTCGGCCGCGACGAGCACGCCGAGCACCAGCCGGCCGCGGATGACGACCTGCTCGACGTCGAGGATCTCCACGCCGTGCCTGGTCAGCACCGCGAAGAGCACGGAGGAGACCCCCGGCTTGTCCGGTCCGGTGACCGTGATCAGGACGGGCGTGGCGCTGGGCTTGGTCACTGATGGCTCCTATGCCAGACAGCGGCGAGCCCCGACAACCGGGAACGGTCGTCGGGGCTCGCCGTTGAACCTGTGCTCAGGTTACAAGCGTTACTTGTGGTCGCCCTCGGTCCCTTCCGAGGCTGTGCCGGATTGCACAGCCGCGGCGGCCACCTCGGACGGCGCCTTCGGGGCGTCCTCGTGCGCGATCGCCTTGCCGGTGAACGTCACGTGGGCCTCGTTGTGGATCCGCTCGATCATGTGCGGGTAGTGCAGCTCGAACGCCGGCCGCGCGGAGCGGATGCGCGGCAGCTCGGTGAAGTTGTGCCGCGGCGGCGGGCACGAGGTGGCCCACTCCAGCGAGTTGCCGAAGCCCCACGGGTCGTCCACGTGCACCGTCTCGCCGTAGCGGTAGCTCTTGAAGATGTTCCAGATGAACGGCAGCGTGGACGCGCCCAGGATGTACGCGCCGATCGTGGAGATCGTGTTCAGCGTGGTGAAGCCGTCGCTGGGCAGGTAGTCCGCGTACCGGCGCGGCATGCCCTCGTTGCCCAGCCAGTGCTGCACCAGGAACGTGGCGTGGAAGCCGAGGAACGTGGTCCAGAAGTGGAGCTTGCCCAGCGGCTCGTCCATCATCCGGCCGGTGATCTTCGGGAACCAGAAGTAGATGCCCGCGAAGGTGGCGAACACGATCGTGCCGTACAGCACGTAGTGGAAGTGCGCGACGACGAAGTACGTGTCGGACACGTGGAAGTCGATCGCCGGCGCGGCCAGCAGGATGCCGGACAGACCACCGAAGAGGAACGTGACGATGAAGCCGATGCTGAACAGCATCGGTGTCTCGAACGTCAGCTGCCCCTTCCACATCGTGCCGATCCAGTTGAAGAACTTGATGCCGGTCGGCACCGCGATCAGGAACGTCATGAACGCGAAGAACGGCAGCAGCACCGCGCCGGTGGCGTACATGTGGTGCGCCCACACGGCCACGGACAGCGCCGCGATGCCCAGCGTCGCGTAGACCAGGCCGTTGTAGCCGAAGATCGGCTTGCGGCTGAACACCGGGAAGATCTCCGACACGATGCCGAAGAACGGCAGCGCGACGATGTAGACCTCGGGGTGGCCGAAGAACCAGAACAGGTGCTGCCACAGGATCACGCCGCCGTTGGCGGGGTCGAACACGTGGGCGCCCAGGTGGCGGTCGGCCAGCAGGCCCAGCAGCGCGGCGGTCAGGATCGGGAACGCCAGCAGCACCAGCACGCTCGTCACCAGGATGTTCCAGGTGAAGATCGGCATGCGGAACATGGTCATGCCGGGCGCCCGGAGGCAGACCACGGTGGTGATCATGTTGACCGCGCCGAGGATGGTGCCCAGACCACCGACGACCAGGCCGGAGATCCACAGGTCGGCGCCGACGCCGGGCGAGTGGATGGCGTTGGACAGCGGGGTGTAGGCGAACCAGCCGAAGTCGGCCGCGCCGCCCGGCGTGAGGAAGCCCGCCATCACGATCAGGCCGCCGAACAGGTACAGCCAGTACGAGAAGGCGTTCAGCCGCGGGAACGCCACGTCCGGCGAGCCGATCTGCAGCGGCAGGATGAAGTTGGCGAAGCCGAACACGATCGGCGTCGCGTAGAGCAGCAGCATCACCGTGCCGTGCATGGTGAACAGCTGGTTGAACTGCTCCTGCGAGAGGAACTGCATGCCCGGACGGGCCAGCTCGGTCCGCATCAGCATGGCCATCGCGCCGCCCACCATGAAGAAGGCGAACGACGTGACCAGGTACATGATCCCGATCTGCTTGTGGTCCGTGGTGCGGAACATCCGCAGCAGGAACGAACCCTTGACCGCCTCGCGAGTCCCGAAGGGCCGCGTTGCGATCGGCTGCGGGGCTACGGCCGTCACGGTGCCTCCTGCACTGTCTGGTTCTGGCTGCGCCGGTGGGTGGCGCCGCCGGCTCATCGGATCGTAGACGGCCGCGTTCCGGGCCTCTGCGCTGGGCCGCTACCTGGATCAAGTGAGGTAGCGCAGGTCACAGTGTTGGATGGCGCCGCCTCCGGCGTCGCGGGGCGAGGTCGCCCGGAAGTCGACCGCTCGCGTCCTGATTCCCGACGATCGAAAAGCGTGATCGCCGGGAATCAGGACGCGAACGATCGACGCGACCTCGCGGGGGTGTGACGGGGAGGTCGAGGTGGAGGTAGGGCGATCGTCCGAGCCGGGCGCGACGGGGAAGCGTGCGGGAATGGTGAGGGAGCACATGAGGGCCGCCCCCGCCGGAGCGGGAGCGGCCCAGAGGTGCTGTGGTGCGGTTGGTCAGCGGCGCAGGAGGCCGCGCAGCTTCGGGGAGGCGACGAAGGCGGCGCCGGCGGCGACCAGGCCCAGGCCCGCGATCAGCATCCAGCCGCCGTTGTAGCCGGTGTTGGCCAGGTCACCGTCGTTGGCACCGGCCGCGACGGCCGGGACCGTCGTGGTGGTGGTCGGAGTGGCCGCGACCGACTCGTTGGTCGTCGGGGCGACGGACTCGCCCGGGTTCTCCTCGTCGGGGTTCTCGCCCGGGTTTTCGCCGGGGTTCTCGCCAGGGTTCTCGCCCGGGTCTTCACCGGGGTTCTCGCCCGGGTTCTCGCCGGTCGGCTCCTCCGACGAGGTGTCCTCCTCGACGCAGAAGAACCAGTGGCTGATGTCGGCGGCCTTGCCGCTGTTGTTGATCGGCGCGGTCAGCTTCTCCCACGACAGCTCGCCCAGCGGCTCGGTGCCGTCGGGCGCGTCGACGTAGTAGACGTTGGAGTCGTTGCCGCCCTTCACCACGACACCGGTCACGGTGTAGCCCTCGAGGCCGCCCGTGATGGTGATCGACCGCAGGCCGTCGGCGGTGTGGGGCAGGGTCTTCGAGGTCGAGCCCTCCGGGAGGTCGCCGTCCATCGCCGTGCCGGTCAGGCCCGCCCTCTCGCAGACGTTCTCGTGGTTCCACTCGAGGTTGCCCTCGACCAGGACGGCGCGGGGGTCGACGGGGTCGGGCTCGGGCGAAGCCGAGGCGGTGCCGCCCAGCAGGCCGGCGGTGCCGAGGGCGAGCAGGGTTGCTGCTCCGAATAGGCGACGGGAGGTCATGCGCATGGTGCTGCTCCGCAGGTTCGAGGGCTGACCGGGGGATAGAACTACACCGGCCGTCCCTCTATCGAGGTAGCCCATTCAGATGACGCGGGTTGCCGTCTATTCGTTATGAGTCGGTGATGTTGCCGGTCAGTAGCCAGGCGCTCACCGGCGCAGGCGCTTGCGCAATTCCGAGGAGGCGAGGAACGCCGCGCCGGCGACCAGGAGGCAGATGCCGGCGAAGACCAGCCTCCTGTTCAAACTGGCAATCGGCGGGTCAGGCTGGTCCGTCCCCCTCTATCGCGGTAGCCCGATTGGATGATGTGCACCGCGACCAACTCGTTATGCGCCGCTCGCGTGGAATGCCAGAATTCCCCCGTGGCGGGGAGGTCCGCGGTGCGCGAGGTGGGGCGGTTGGCCCGCCGCATCGGGCTGCCCGGTGACGACCCCGAGGTGCTCAAGGACGGCTACAACCTGCTCGTCCGGCTCCGTCCCGCGCCGGTGGTGGCCCGGGTCGCCACGGTGACGGCGGTGGTGCGGGCGGACGTGTTCGAGCGCTTCCGCCGGGCCGACGAGCTGAGCCGGTTCCTGGCCGGGCGCGGTGTGCCGGTGGTCGAGCCGTACGGGCTGGGGCCGGTGCGGCACGCGGGGCTCGTGGTCGCGTTCGCCCGGCACGTCGAGCACGACCCGGAACGCCTGCCGGACCGCGCGTCGTTCACCGCGATGCTGGCCGAGCTGCACGGCGAGCTGCGGCACTACCCCGGTGAGCTGCCCGAACGCGGTCCGCTGACCGATCTGGACGCGGCGTTGTCACTACTCGGGCGGCCCGCGGACCTGGTCGCCGCACGGGACGCGCTGGCCGCGCGCTGGCCCGAGGAGCCCGCACAGGCGCTGCACGGCGACGCGCACGCGCGCAACGTGCTGGTCACCGCGTCCGGTCCGGTGTGGAACGACTTCGAGGACGCCTGGCACGGCCCGGTCGGCTGGGACGTGGCGTGCGCGAACGGCCTGGTCGACGAGCCGATCGACTACCCGGCGGCGGACGTGCCGTTCTGGCTGGAGCTGCGCGACCTCTACGGCGTGTGCTGGACGCGGGTGCGCGACCTTTACCGAACCCGAACACTCCCGCGCCCCTGATCGCCACCCGCGCCGTGCCACGATGCGCGGCGTGCAGGGACTCGTGCTGGTCGTGGAGGACGAACGGGCCATCGCCGACCTGATCTGCCTCTACCTGCGCCGGGACGGGTTCGGGGTGCACGTGGAGGCGGACGGGCACGCGGCGTTGGCGGCGGTGCGGCGGCTGAAGCCGGTGGCCGTGCTGCTGGACGTCGGCCTGCCCGGGTTGGACGGGGTCGAGGTGTGCCGGGCGCTGCGCGCGGCGGGCGACTGGACGCCGGTGCTGTTCGTGACCGCGCGCGACGACGAGGTGGACCGGGTGCTCGGGCTGGAGCTCGGCGCGGACGACTACGTGACCAAGCCGTTCAGCCCGCGTGAGCTGGTGGCCCGGGTGCGCACCGTGCTGCGCCGGGGAACGCCGCAGGTCAACCCGGTGCACGTGGTCGGCGACGTGCGGCTGGACGGCGACCGGCGGCGGGTGTGGGCCGGTGCGGACGAGGTGGCGTTGACGTCGACCGAGTTCGACCTGCTGGCGCACCTGATGCGGCATCCGGGGCGGGTGTTCGCGCGGGAGCAGCTGCTGAGCGCGGTGTGGGGTTACGCGGCGGCGGCAGGCACGCGGACGGTGGACGTGCACGTGGCGCAGCTGCGGGCGAAGCTTGGTGAGCGCAGTCCGATCAGGACCGTGCGCGGGGTCGGCTACTCGGCCGAGGCGTCGTGAGGCGCACGAGCCTGGCGTTCCGGATCACGGCGTTGTGCCTGGCGGTGGCCGGTGTCGCGGTGGTGGTGGCGGGGCTGGTGTCGGCGCGGCTGGTGCTCACGGCGTCACGTGAGGCGGCCCGGCAGGCGTTGGCCGACCAGGCGGACGTGGTGGCCGGTCAGGTGGACGCGGGCCGGGCCGGGCGGCTGCGGGTGGTCGAGGTGCTGCGCGGGCAGGGCATCGCCGTGGTGCTGATCGGGCCGGACGGTGGGTTGGCCGGTGAGCCGAGGGCGGTGCGCGCGGTCCGTGACGCCGGGGGCAGGTCCGGCCTGGCGGGCACCCGGCTGGTCGAGGTGCGTGACGGTGTCGCGCTGGTGCAGGAGACGGCGACGGGCAACGGACCGGGGTACCGGTTGGTGCGCAACATCGCGTTCGCGCTGGGTGTCGGGTTGCTGGTGGCGGCGGTGGCCGGGTTGTTGCTGGGCAAGCTGGTCGCGCGCCCGTTGCGGCAGACGGCGGCCGTCGCGCGCACCATGAGCGGTGGTCGGCGTGACCTGAGGGCGCCCGAGCACGGTCCCGCGGAGGTCGCCGAGGTCGGTGGCGCGGTGAACGCGCTGGCCGACGCGTTGGCGCGCAGCGAGGCCAGGCAGCGGGAGTTCCTGCTGTCGGTGTCGCACGAGTTGCGCACGCCGCTGACCGCGGTGAGCGGGTTCGCCGAGTCGCTGGCCGACGGCGTGGTGTCCGGGTCGGAGGTGCCCGCGGTCGGCCGCACGATCTCCGCGGAGGCGCACCGGCTGGACCGGCTGGTCACCGACCTGCTGGACCTGGCCCGGCTGGGCGCGGACGACTTCCGGGTCGACCTCGCGCCGGTCGACCTGACCGAGGTCGTTTCGGCCGCCGCCGAGGTGTGGCGGGCGCGGTGCGCGGCGAAGGGCGTCGAGTTCCGGCTGGAGCTGCCCGCGCACCCGACCGTGCGGACGACGGACGCCCGCCGGTTGCGGCAGGTGCTGGACGGGCTGCTGGAGAACGCGCTGCGCCTCACGCCCGCCGGTCGGCCGGTGGTGTTGGCGCTGCACGACGTGCTGCAGGTGCGTGACGGTGGTCCGGGGCTGTCCGAAGAGGATTACCGGGTCGCGTTCCACAAGGGTGCGCTGCACGCGAAGTACGAGCGTTCCCGGCCCGTGGGCACGGGTGTCGGCCTGGCCTTGGTGCACGGCCTGGTGACCCGGTTGGGTGGCACGATCGAGGCCGGTCCCGCGCCCGAGGGCGGCGCGGCGTTCACGGTGAGGTTGCCCTGATGCTCGAACTGGAACGGCGGTGGCACGAGGCGGTCCGTGAACTGGGCGGCACGCGGGGGCCCGGCGACCTCGCCGACCGGTACGCCGAACCGCACCGCGGCTACCACAACGGCGAGCACGTGCTGGCCGTCGTGCGGGACGTGAACCTCCTGGCCGACGACCGCACGCCCCGCGAGCGCGCGGTGCTGACGTTGGCTGCGCTGGTGCACGACGTGATCTACGACGGCGTGCCGGGCGAGGACGAGCGTCGCAGCGCCGAGTGGGCCCGTGAGCGGCTCGCCGGCCTGCCCGAGGCCGACGAGGTGGCTTCGCTGGTGCTGGCGACCGCCGAGCACACCTCGGACGACCCGCTGACCTGCCTGCTCCTGGACGCCGACCTGGCCATCCTCGGCTCCGACCCGGCGACCTACGGGCGCTACCGGACCGCCGTGCGCGCCGAGTACGCGCACGTACCCGACGACGCGTGGCGGGTCGGTCGGGCGAAGGTCCTGCGCTCGTTGGCCGCGCGCGACCCGCTGTACGCCACGCCGCGCGCACGGGCCCGGTGGGAGGCACGTGCCAGGGCCAACCTGGCCGCCGAGCTCAGCTCGCTCGGTGACCCGCCATGAGCGCGTCGAACGTCGGGAACGCCTTGGCGATCTCGCTGCCGGTGAAGTTGCCGACCCAGCCGTCGTCGTCGTGGAAGAACCGGATCGACACGTAGTCCGGCCGGGTGCCCATGTCGAACCAGTGCGTGGTGTTCGCGGGCACGCTCAGCAGGTCGCCCGCCTCGCACAGCACCGCGTACACGCGTTCCTTGACGTGCAGGTAGAACACGCCGGAGCCGCGGGCGAAGAACCGGTCCTCGTCGTCGTCGTGGGTGTGCTCGGCCAGGAACTTCAGCCGCGCCTGCCCCGCCGAGGCCAGCCACTCCGGGTCGTCCGACGGCGTCATCTCCATCGCGTCGACCAGGATGTAGCCCTCGGTCTCGGTGACGCGGGCGACCTGCTCGGCGTACACCTCCAGGGCGTTCTCGCTGGTCACACCGGGGATGACGGGCCACTGCTCGTAGCGGACCCCCAACTGCTTGAGCTCCACCGCGATCTCGGCCGGGTCGGCGGTGCGCACCAGGGCGTTCTCCGGGTCGGTGTCCGACCACACGGTCAGCAACGTCATCGCCTACCTCCTGTGGGTCTCGGCTTTGAAGCGCAACAGCCACTCCAAGCACTCCAGCCGGTGCCGCGCCTGGTAGAGGTCGTCACCCCACACGTACACCCCGTGCCGGGCGACAATCAAGGCCGGGACGTCCTTGCGGAAACCGGCTTCGAACGCGTCGCCGAGCACCCGCATGTCCTGGCTGTTGGGCACGACCGGGATCACCACGGACTCGTGCGCCTGGCGGCCGAAGCCCTTGAGCATCTCCAGGTCGCGCAGCTCGACGCCCTCGGGCCAGTACTCGGCCGCGACGACGGGTGCGAGGGCGTGCACGTGGACCACCGCGCCCGCACCGGCCACCGCCGCGATCCGCCCGTGCAGGCCCGCTTCGGCCGACGGGACGCGCACCGGGTCGTCCGTGCGGCCTTCGGCGTCGATGACCACCACGTCGTCGGGCGTCAGCTCGCCCTTGTCCTTGCCGCTGACGGTGACCGCGAGCCGCAGCGGGTCGCGGTCCACGACCACGGACAGGTTGCCCGACGTGCCGCGCATCCAGCCCATCGCGGTGTACCGGGCGCACTCGGCGGCCAGCGCCTCACCGGGCGTCACAGGCCGCTCACCGTCCGGTGTGGACCGAAGTCCGCGTCGCCGTACGGCTCGCCCGGACGTGCCACGCCCACGGTCCGCCACCCGGCCTCGGCGGCGGCGTCCAGCTCGGCGGGGACGTCGGAGTAGAACGTGATGTCGCCCGCGCCGAGCACGGAGGCGATCTTCAGGTAGGACGCGGCCTCGCGCTTCGGCCCCGCGTTCACCGTGTCGAAGTGGTACTCGAACAGCGGCGTGAGGTCACCGTCCGTGGTGTGCTTGAAGAACGCCACCTGACCGGCCACCGAACCGGAGGAGAACACGGCCAGCTTGGCGCCCTCCGCGTGCCACTTGCGCAGCGCGGGCACGACGTCCGGGAAGAACTCGGCCACCAGGTCGCCCTGCGCGTATCCGCGCTGCCAGATCAGGCCCTGCAACGTCTTCAGCGGCGTGACCTTCTGGTCGGCGTCCATCCAGCCGTGCAGCACCCGCACCAGCTCGTCCGTGCCACCGTCCACACCGGACAGCTCGCGGATCTGCGCCACCGCATCGACCACGGCCGGGTCGTCGCCGTGCTCGTCGATCCACGGCCCGAGGCGCGGCCGGGCGTAGTCGTACAGCGTGACCAGCACCTGGTCGGTGGCGCTGAGCGTGCCCTCGATGTCCAGCACGACCCATTCAGTCATGAACGTCCCCAACGTAGTAATCGGCCAACCCGTGCGGAGCGTACGCACCGCGGTCGGTCACCACCGTCGTCACGAACCGCGGCGGAGTGACGTCGAACGCCGGGTACAGGCCCCGGGCCCGGTCGGTGGCCGTGCGGCGGCCCAGCGTGTGCAGCACCTCGTCGCCCGGCCGGTACTCGATCGGCACGTCGGCGGCGGTGGGTGCGAGGCGGTCCGGTGCCTGGACCATGGCCAGGAACGGCACGTCGAACGCGTGCGCGGCGACCGCGAGGCCGAGCGTGCCGACCTTGTTGACCACGTGCCCGTCCATGGTGACGCGGTCGGCGGCGGTCAGCAGCACGTCCACGTCGCCGGTCGACATGACCGCCGCGCCCATGCCGTCGGTGATCAGGGTCGTGTCCACGCCCATCTCCCCCAGCGTCTCCGCGGTCAGGCGGGCGCCCTGGAGGTACGGGCGGGTCTCCGTGCACAGGAACCGCAAACGCTTGCCCATGGCTTGAGCTGCGGCGACGGTTTCGGTCAGGTAGAGGTCGGCCCAGCAGTGCGTGAGCACGGCGCCCTCGTCCGGCAGCAGTTCGGCGGTGTGCGTGCCGAGGCTGCGGCTGCGGCTGCGGTAGCGCTCGTCCCCCGCCTTCGCGCCTTCCAGCGCGCCGGCTTCGAGGTCGTCGTGCGCGTCGACCCCGGCCAGCACGGCGGCTACGGCCTTGCGCAGGTGGTTGTTCGTGCGGCGGGTGGCGACCAGGAGCTGTCCGGCCTGGTCGAGGTGGGCGCGGGCCTCGGCACGGGGCAGGCCGCGGGCCTCGCGGGCGGCCAGCACCATGCCCCACAGCGCGGCGAAGTACGGGCCGGAGGACTGGGTGACCATGTCCTCGATGGCCTTGGCGACCTCGCCGACCGTGCCGCAGCGCACCCAGGTCTTCTCGAACGGGAAGTCGCGCCGGTCCAGGATGTGCACGCCGTCGTCCTCGAGGCGCACGCTGCGCGCGAGCAACGGCTCCATCAGCTGTACCCGGTGAACGGCGCCTGCTCGCCGGTCAGGTAGTACGCGCCGACCTCGCGGGCCTTGTACGACACCGGGTCGTGCAGGGTGAGCGTGCGGGCGTTGCGCCAGAACCGGTCGAACGCGTAGCCGGCGGCGGTGGCCCGCGCGCCGCACAGCTCGAACACCCGGCTGGTGGTCTGGTTGGCGACCTTGGTGGCGACGACCTTGGCCGACGAGATGGCGGCGGCGGTCGCGGCGCGTTCGTCGCGGGTCAGGTCGGCGCCCCGGCGGGAGGCCTGGTCGAGCAGGTCCGAGGCGTGGTCGGTGAGGAACCCGGCGGCCTGCGCCTCGGCGACCAGTTCGCCGTACGTGCCCAGGATGTAAGGGTCGGCGGTGGCCGTGTCGACGCCGCTGAGGAACCACGGCCGGGTGGTCGTGCGGGTGTACTGGGCGGCTTCGGCCAGCGCGCCCTCGGCCATCGCCACGTACAGCTGGGCGAGCACGAGCTGGAAGCCGAGCGCGGCCAGCGACAGGCGCGGGCTGGTCTCGTCGTGGGTGCCGAGGACCTGGTCGGACGGCACGTGCACGTGGTCGAACACCACGCCACCGCTGGCGGTGAGGCGTTGGCCGATGTTGTCCCAGTCACCGGCGTAGGTGATGCCGTCGGCCTTGGCGTCGAGCGTGAACGTGAGCTTGTCACCGGTCTCGGTGTGGGTGGCGCTGACCACCAGCCGGTCGGCCACCGACGCGCCGGTGGCGAACGTCTTGCGCCCCGTGACCTCGAACCCGCCGTCGACCGGCCGCAGCTCCAAGGCCGCGTCCAACGGGTTGCTGACGCCCGCCCAGAAGACGTTGTCGCCCGGCTGGAAGCTCGGGTTGTCGAACAGGCCGCTGCGCCAGACCTGCAGGTAGTGGTAGCCGAGGAGGTGGCCGACGTTGGCGTCCGCCGCACCGACGACCCTGGTCACGGCCTGCTGCGTGGCCCAGTCGCCGATCGAGAGCAACCCGGACCGCCGCAACGCCCCGACCTCGGCCGAGGGCTCCGCACCACGCCGATCGCGCTCCGCCGCGTCCACCCGCAACGCCGCGGCCAGCTCCTCGGCGACGGTCAGCCACTTCTGCCGACCATCGGTGCTCGTCATGCCTTGCCTCCTGCCGTCGCGTTCCCAGCAGGCGAGCCTAATCGCCGCGGCGCGCCGTGGGCTGAGCGTTCCGCCACATGGGAGGCCTGGGGTCAGCGCCTCACGTAGCCGGCGTGCCCGACCAGGCCCAGCGCCGCCACCGAGTCCTCCAACCCGACCGCGCCACTCGGGAACGCCTCGACGTGCGCGGCCCACGTGCGCCGGTCCCGGGCGAGCGCGTCCAGGTACCGCACGCACAGCGACGGCTCGATGGCCTGGCAGCGCTTGCGGGCGGCGCGCAGCGCCATCTCCATCGGCAACGCCTGGTCGTCACGCGGTTCCCGGGACCTGATGCGGTCGAGGATGCCGTCGATCAGGGCCATCCGGCCGCGCAGGAACCCGTCCCAGTAGCTCTCGTCCGCCGCTGCCTCGAAGCCCCCGTTGTCGTCCAGCAGCGCGAACACCCCCTCGGCCAGGCAGTCGCCGAACTCCTCCATCTGCGCCCGCTTCTCGTCGGCGAACGGGTCGTACCGCTTCTGCAAGACCCGGCCCGTGACCGCCGACCGGCGCAGGCCCGCGTCGTCGAGCAGGAAGAACCAGTCCTCGTTGTAGATGGTCGGGAAGTAGGAGGTCATCGACTCGCGGCCGATCACCAGCGCGCCGCCGCCGATGAACGTGCCCTGGTCGCCGCCGGTCTCGCGGTGGGCGTGGCAGACGACCGAGTTGTCCGGGAACCCGCCGACGTCGAGCCCGACCGCGGCGTAGCCCAGCGAGACCAGTCCGGCCGCCGCGTCGAGGTCGGTGGAGTTCGGCACGGTGATGTCGTCGTCCAGGAACGCCACCCGCTCCCAACCGACCACCCGGGACACCAGCAGGCCGAGGTTGCGCTTGGAGCTGGTGTCGGTCTGGCGCACGAACTCCGTGGAACGCAGCAGGTCCGCGGTGGCCGACCGCGGCATCAGCGAGGCGGGCAGGCCGCGGACGTCGATCGCCAGCATCTCGACGTCGCTCGTCAGGGCTATGTTCGCACTATCACCGGAAGACGCAGCGCCGCTCGACAGCACCAACAACGGCACGGCGAGCCGAGTAGCGGTCTCGACCACCGCCCGCAGGTGGTATGAGGGCCGGTTCGTGGGCACGATGATCGCATCGACGCGGCAGGGCGGGGCCTCGGCTACCTCGACACCGACTCTGGCCAGGAGGTTCCGGTGCGAGCCGTGATGACTCTCCACCGTCGGCGCCGCCAGGTCCAATGCCCACCCTCCGTCCGCTCGAAGGGCGGTTGACGACGTGATCGGGAGCGCACGGGTCAACGCGCAGGTGACTTGGGAAGTTCCCCCGGGGCGTCGCCGCCGAAGGGCGGGTTCCCCGGCGACTCGCGCCGTTACGCTCCGGAGGGCGGGACGGGAGGCAGTGGGTGGCGGGCGAGCAGCGGGGCGACAAGGCCAACGACGTGTCGGGTACCGCAGGAGCCGTCGTGCAGGCCGCGTCGATCGCGGGTGGGGTGCACCTGCACGCCACCCAGCCCGGTCCGGTCCCGCCTCCGCACCAGCTGCCGCCCGACGTGCACGCGTTCACCGACCGGGTGGAGCAGCTCGCCGAGATGGACCTGCTGCTCGCGTCCACCGAGGGAACGCCCACCGCCGCCATGGTGATCTCCGCGGTGTCCGGCACGGCGGGAGTGGGCAAGACGGCGTTCGCCACGCACTGGGCGCACCGGGTCAGCGACCGGTTCCCCGATGGCCAGCTCTACCTCAACCTGCGCGGGTACGGGCCGGACGAACCCGAAGTCCTGGTGGAGGGCTTGGCCCGCCGGTCGCGGCACGACGACGCCGCCCGGCCGGAGTTCTGGCGGCCGGTCCTCCTGCGACGGCGCACCATGCTGCTTGAACTCGCCGACCGGCCGGCGGGGCGCGGCGAAGAGGTCGCGCGCACGGCCCTGGCGACACACGGCGACGACTGGCCGGTGCTCTTGGCCGCGTTCGTCGCCGACTGGACCCACGACCTCGCGGTGTGGCGGGCGTTCCTGCTCGGTCTGCCCGCGGTGGACGGGCTGGGCCGGGTCGCGACGTGGTGGGAGGTCACGCGCGCGGGCGGTAGTGGTGTGGCAGGCGCAGGCGGGTCAGCAGTTCCGGCAGGGCGTGGCCGAGGTGGCGGCGGCACGCCCCCTCGACGTGGTCGCGCCACACCTGGCGGTCGGCACGCCAAGCGGTGAGGTAGTCGACGCAGAGCTGCGGCTCGATGAGGCGGTTGCGACCACCGGCGGCCTTGAGGGCGGCGATCATCCTGGCCTTGGCCGGGCCGTCCGGCTGCGTGTCGCACACCATGGCGATGACCTCGTCGATGAACCGCCTGCGCCGGCCCAGGAACCACCGCCAGTACCCGACACCGGCCTCGGCTAGGCCGCGGCCGGCGTCGAGCAGGCCGAACAGCCCTTCGGCGAGGCAGTCACCCAGTTCCTCGGTGCGGGCCCGCATGGTGTCCCGGTACGGGTCGTACGGCTTCTGCAGCGCCTCGCCGGTGACCGCGGAAGGAGCCAGGCCGGTCTCGCCGAGCAGGAAGAACCAGTCCTCGTTGTAGATGTCGGGGAAGAACGAGGTGAACGACTCGCGGCCGACCGCCAGCGCTCCCGTGCCGATGAACGTGTCCTGGTCGCCACCCGCCTCGCGGTACGCGTGGCAGACCACCGAGTTGTCCGGGTAGCCGCCGACGGAGAGACCGACCCCGGTGAACGCGTCCAGCAGGCCCGCCGCGACACCCAAGTCGTCCGGCTGCGGGATCACCACGTCGTCGTCCACGTAGACGACCCGCTCCCATCCGGACACGGAGGCCAGCAGCAGCCCGAGGTTGCGCTTGAAGCTGGTGTCGGTGCGGCGGTCGAACCGGCCACCTCGCAGCATCGCCGTGGTGCGGAACGGGGGCAGGAGGTCCGCGGGTGCCTCGGCGGTGTCGACGGCGATCACCTCGACCCCGGCGCGTGCGGCGAGCGCGGTGGCCGCAGCGGCGGACGCGCGGCGGCTGCACAGCACGACCAGGGCGCAGCGGTGGTGCGCGGCGAGCGCGACGACGTGCTCCAGGTAGGTGGGGGTCCGCGCGGTCGGCACGATGATCGCGTCCAGCTCGGCCGGGACGGCGAGCGCGTCCCTGGTCAGCAAGTGGCGGTGGGAACCGTGGTGGTTCGCTGACCTGGGGCGCGCGACCGGTGCCGGGGCCGCGGTGCCCACCTCGGAAACGGGGCCCGCGGCGAGCACGGGAGCTGCGACGTTCAACTCTGGCCCTCCGGCCATTCGAAGACTCGGCACTCCGGCAGGTTCCAGTCCGGCGTGACCACTTGGCCGTTCACGACCGTCACCCTGGTGAGGATGCTGTACGAGGCCTGGCCGGGGAATCGCCGCTCCAGGTACTCCGCGTTCCGGTCGCGGAACCTGCCGTCGGTCAGAGCCCGCACGACGCCGAGGGTTCCCCTGCCGTACTGGCCGTTGCAGATCGTCACCGTTCGCTTGTGGTTGAACGGGTTGATGCCGCGGTAGAAGTGGCCGACGTCCTCCAGCAGCACCTCGCGGCCGCGGTGGTTGCCGAGCTTGGGCGAGAAAAGGCGTTCGCCGCCGTCGGGCTCGCGGACCAGGAAGCCGCCCGACTCGTCCTCCTCGTGCCGGGCGACCTGCGTGATCGGGAGGTCGACGCGGTCGAGGAGTTCGCGGGTGACGACGTTCCAGTCGACGCCGCCGAGCAGCACCAGGTGCGTGGTGTAGTCGTCGGGGGCCAGGTCGGAGGCGATGCGGAAGTTGACCTGGCTGCGCGGGTTGAGCGCGCGGATGTGGCCGTGCAGCTCGATCAGGGCGTCGAGGTCGGCGTAGGTGTAGAGCTCGACGTAGTCCGGCTGGGTCGGGTCCGAGTAGGGCATCCTGGCCCGCATGTCGGCCGGGAGCTGGGCGACGACGATGGTGATGTCGTGCCGGTCGTCGAAGTACCAGAAGCCGCGGTCGACGCGGTCCTGGGCGGGGGTCGGGTCGTCCTCGCGCTCGGCGGCGGCGCGCAGTTCGGTCAGCTCGCGCAGCAGTTCCTCGCGGTGGCGCAGCTCGTCGGCGGTCAGCTCGTCGACCGGGATCAGCCGGTAGGGGCGGGTGGCGACGGAGCGCTTGGTGGCGAAGAACGTGGCGTAGGTGGCGAGGCGGTGCAGCGGTGGCGTCTTCGGCTTGCTGCGGCTCTCCCAGGACGACAGGAGCGGGACGCTGGCCGGCTTCTCGGTGCTGAACGCCTGCGCGAGATCACTCTGAGTGATCGTCACATCGGGCCAGTGCACCTCGCGCAACGCCCTCAGGCGGTGTGCCAGCGAGTGGGAGTCCTCCGCAACGACCACGTCCCCGCGCCCTTCACTGAACTTCAGCGTATTAGCTGAAGCGTGAAACATACACGATCGAGCCGGAAAGGCACGACCCGATACCCCCATCAGGGGCTTGTCAGTCAACTACACCACACCTTACTCTCAAGTTACTGAGGTTCAGTCAACTTCAGTGAGTCGAGGTGAAGTTCACCCAGGAAGCCATCCGGGGGTCGTCATGAACATGCTCACCGCGTTAGCTCAAACCGCTGAGACCACCGAGTGGACGCCGCTCGTGGTCATGATCATGATCGGCGCGTTGGCGCTGGTCATGGGCCTGGCGAAGCTCCTGCGCCGCGTTCTCGCGATGCTCACCCGGGTCATGCTGTCGGCCGGTGCGGCGATGACCGGGATCGCCGCGATGCTCGCCCTCTGCACCGTGCTGACCACCGTTCTGCTGGTCTACGCCCGCTGAACCGCCACGTGCGGCTCACCCCCTTCGACTACGGTATGCGGGCCCGCATCGAAGGGGGAGTCGCACGATGGACTTGTCGCGCAGATCGTTCTCCGGGGGAACCGCCGTCGCCACCAGGGCGATCGCGACCCTCGGGACGTCCGCCGCGCCGGCCCGGGCGCCGCGTCCACACCGGCCGTCCACACCGCACCCGCCGTCCGCGCCGCACCTGCTCGAAGCCGAGCAGCTCGTCGGCTACCTGTCGTTGCCGACGTGCCCGTTGGCGAACAACACCTACAAGGAGCCGGACCAGCCGAACGTGGTCCGATGGGGCTCGCCCGGTGACGCGTCCGGGTGGGTCAACCAGAGCCAGTGCGCGTCGTTCCTGACCGCCGTGCTCAAGCGGACGTACCGGTGGGCGACATCGGGTTTCTTCAGCGCCCACTTCGGGGTGGCGAGCCCGTTCGCGCGGGACTACCGGGAGGCGTGCGCGGAGCGGGAGATCCCGCACTTCGAGCGCGTCACCAGGGTGGCTGACCTTCGCCCGGGTGACCTGATCGCTGTCGACTACCGCAACGACCAGGACACCAACACCGGGCACGTGGTGATGGTGCGTTCGGTGAAGGGCGTGTACACCGCGCCGAACCGCGGGCTGAACTTCGCCGGTGAGACGCAGTACGCGGTGGAGGTCGTGGACTGCACGTCCGAGCCGCACGGCGTGTACGGGGTGGGCAACTACTTCCGGTACCCGGACAACCGGATCTTCAACGCCACCGCGTCGACCGACGGTGCGGGTTACGGGCACATGATGTTCTACGCGTCCGACGTGACCGGCGAGTTCAGCCGGTACCGGTGGAGCGTGAACACGTCGTCCGCGGGCACCTTCGCGGTGGCCGAACGCCCGGTCTCGGCCGCCCGCGTCACGTCCTGAACGTTCAACTCGGCTGTTCCGAACGTAGGACACTCGCGTTCCGAACGTAGGACTCGCGCGTGTGTCCTACGTTCGGAACAGGTGTGTCCTACGTTCGGGACGCGTGAGTTGAACGTTCAGAGGCGTTGCCAGAGGGCGGGGACGTTCGGTGGTTCCCAGCCCGGTTGGGACGTGTGTGACTGGCGGCACTGGTAGGTGACGCCGTTGTAGGTGACCTGAGTGCCCGTCGTGTACGCGCGGTTAGGGGCCCAGGTGCCGGACGGTTGGGTGGTGGTGGTCGTTGTGGTGGTAGTGCCGCCGTTGTCCCAGGGGACCTGGGGTGAGCGGTAGAAGTCGATGCCCATCGCGGTCCAGCGGGGTGCTTGGGCACCCAGGCGGAGGCGGAAGGCGTCCCAGTTGTGCGTCGACCACGGTGACCAGCCCAGCTCGGCGATCGCGGACAGCCGGGGGAACGCCAGGTAGTCGACGTGGGCCGGCGTCACGACGGTCTCCGTCCACAGTGGAGCTTCCACGCCCCGCACCGCGGACTCGGGCACGCCGCTGACGTGCGTGCCGGGGTTCCAGTTGTAAGCGTCCTGGACCTCGATGTAACCGGCCCAGCTGAGGCCGATGGGCGTGCCGGAGTGGTACTTCATGTCCAGGTACGCCTTGTTCGCGGGCGACATCAGGATCTTCTGGCCACGAGCGGCGGCGTTCTGGACGACCGCGTTGGACGTGGTCGTGCCCCAGTACTGCGCGACCGCACCGGTGTCGGTGGTCGTCTTGACGAACTCGTGCCAGCCCATGGGCTTCTTGCCGTACTTGCCGACCAGCGGCAGCACCCGGTTCATGAACGCCTGGTACTCCTGGTCCGTGGTCGCGTGTGCCTCGTCGCCGCCGATGTGGAAGTACGGGCCGGGCGTCAGCGCGGCGATCTCGCGGATCACGTCCTCCACGAACGTGTAAGTGATGTCCTTGGACACGCACAACGACGAGTAGCCGACCGCGATGTCGGTGCGCAACGCGGGCGCGACGCCGTTGCAGTTCAGCTCCGCGTACGACGCCAGCGCCGCGTTCGTGTGGCCGGGCAGGTCGACCTCGGGCACGACGGTGATGTGCCGTGCCGCCGCGTACGCCACGATCTCCTGGTACTGCGCCTTGGTGTAGTACCCGCCCGGTCCGCCGCCGACCTGCGTGCTGCCGCCGTACGTGGCCAGCCGCGGCCAGCTGTCGATCACGATCCGCCAGCCCTGGTCGTCGGTCAGGTGCAGGTGGAAGTAGTTGACCTTGTAGAGGGCGAGCTGGTCGAGGTAGCGCTTGACCGTGGCGACCGGGTGGAAGTGCCGTGCCACGTCGAGCATCGCGCCGCGGTGGCCGAAGCGCGGGTAGTCGGTGATCGTCGCGCCGGGTACGGGCCACGGGCCGGGTTGGGCGGTCCGGTGCTCCACCTTGGCGGGCAGGAGTTGGCGCAACGTCTGCACGCCCGCGAACAGGCCCGCCGGGGTGTTGGCGCGCAGTTGCACGGACGCCGCCGTGACCGTGAGCTGGTAGCCCTGGTCGCCGACGGACGCGGGCGCGCCGCCGATGAGCAGCGCGATGCCGTCCGCCGGGGTGCCGGTGGTGTCGGTGACGGGCAGGGCGTAGCCGGTCGACGGGCGGAGCAGGGCGGCGAGGTGGTCGCCGACGGCGCGCGCGGCGGCCGTGGTGTGGATCCTGGTGTCGGCGGTGATCGCGTGCGTTACGCCGGCGGCGGGCTGCACCGAGACCGGTGCCGGGATGATGCTCTGCAGTGGTTCGGCGGCCGAGGCCGTGGTGGTGTCGGAGGCGACGTTCCACGCCACGGTCGCCGCGGACACCACCACCAGGACGGCGAGCGCTCGCGCCGTCCGCGCTGGGAGTTTCACCGTTGGTCCTCCTCCGGGCAAGGCGGCTGCCGTCAAGCGTGCGTACGCCCGGGAGGGGATGTCAATGGGTCTAGACCATTTGGCTACGCGAGGGCGAGCTTGCCGAGTTCCACGCGGGACGAGACGCCGAGCTTCGGATAGGCCTTGTAGAGGTGGTAGCCGACCGTGCGCGGGCTCAGGAACAGCTGTGCGCCGATGTCGCGGTTGCTCAGGCCCTCGGCCGCCAGCCGCACGACCTGCAGTTCCTGCGGGGTGAGGGCGCTGAGCGGGTCCGGTCCCGGCACGGCGCGGCTCTCGCCGGTGGCGCGCAGCTCGGCGCGGGCGCGGGCGGCCCACGGTGTCGCGCCGAGCCGTTCGAACTTCTCCAACGCCGACCGCAGGTGCGTGCGGGCGTCGGCCTTGCGGCGGGCGCGGCGCAGCCACTCCCCGTACAGCAGCTCGGTGCGGGCGCGTTCGAACGGGCGGCCTTCGTCCACGCGGTGCAGCTCGACGGCCTTCGCGTACCACTGCTCGTCGTCGGTGAGCAGGGCGCGGCAGCGTGCGGCGACGGCTCGTGCCCACGGCCGACCGGTGGCCGACGCCCACTCATCGTACCAGGCGGCGGCGTCCTCTGCGGACGAGTGCCTGCCCAGCCGGACGGCGGCTTCGACCAGGTCGGGCAGGCTGGCCAGCGAGTACAGCCGGTGCGCGCCCGCCGCCACGTCGGCCAACCGGTCCAGCACGGCCTCGTGCCGGCCGAGGCCGAGGTCCAGCAGCGCCGACGCGCACGCGGCCCGCACGGACCGCGGCGCGTCACCGGTCATCGTCGCCACCAGTTCGTCGAGGCGCGCCTCGTCGCCCTCGATGGCGGCCAGCTCGGCGAGCACGCTGGACAGGAAGCCGACGCTGAACTCCTGGCCGATGTCGGCGGCGATGCGCAGCCCTTCCTCGGCCGTGGCGCGCGCGTCCCGGTGCCTGCCGAGGTGCAGCCGGCCCCGGGCCAGGTAGGCGAGGGCGCGGGGCAGCACGCCGAGGGCGCCTTGCGCACGGGACTGCCGTTCGAGGTCGAACGCCCAGGCGTAGGCGGCCTGGTCGTCGCCGAGGACGAGGTGCCACCACGCGGTGACGGCGTTGCCCGGCCCGCCCACGTACGGGGAGTCCAGCAGTGCGCGCAACGCGGCGATGCCGCCGGGGACGTCGTCGCCCTCCAAGCCGAGGGCGGCTTTGGCCAGGGTGCGGGTGTCGTCGGCGCCCGGCAGGCCTTCGGTGCGTGCCGCGATGGTCTTCAACGCCTCGAAGTCACGGCCCGCCCACGCGTTGTTGGCGGCGTTGAACAGCAGCTCACCGGCCAGTTCACGATCGGTGTGCTCGGCGCATGAGACGGCGCGGGCCAGCTGCGCCGCGGCCTGCGCGGACCGTCCCTGCTCACCGGCCAGCCTCGCCTGGATGCGGGCGACCCTGGCACCGTCCACGGGGTTGGTCACCAGGTCCCAGGCCTGCTCGGCGAGCACGACCGCGCGGTCGAACTGGCCCGCCGCACCCGCCGCACCCGCGGCCGCCGCCAGCCGGTGGCCGCGTTCGACCGGGTCCGGGGTGAGTTCGGCGGCACGGTGGTAGGCGGAGGCGACGGCGAGGTAACCGCCCCGGCTGCGGGCGTCGTCGGCGGTGCGGGCGAGGGCTCGGGCGACGTCCTCGTCGGGCGCGGTGGTGGCGGCGGCCAGGTGCCAGGCGCTGCGGTGGGCGTCGTCCGGGACTTGGGCTTCGGCCAACGCCCGGTGGACGGCGAGGCGGTTCTTGAGGGGTGCGCTCTGGTAGGCGGCGGCGCGGATCAGGGGGTGGCGGAAGGTCAGCCGGCCGTCGTCGGAACGCAGGAGTTGGCGTTGTTCGGCGACTTCGAGGTCGTCCACGGACGCGCCCAGCAGGCCGGCGGCTTTGAACACCACGCCCGGGTCGCCGGTGTCGTCGGCGGCGGCGACCAGGAGGAGGGTGCGGGTGCGTTCGGGGAGGGTGCCGATGCGGTCGGCGAAGGTCTGCTGGATGCGGCTGTGGGTGGGGAGGGCGGCGACGCGGTAGGCGTGCGCGGCCGGCAGGTGGCCTTCGCGTTGGGCGGCGGGGAGTTCCAGCAACGCCAACGGGTTGCCGCGCGCTTCGTGGGCGATCTGGTCGCGGACGTAGCGCGGGAGGTCGGCGGCGTGTTCCTCGAGGAGGGCGGCGGCGTGTTCGGGGGCGAGGCCGGTGAGGCGCAGCTCGGGCAGGCCGGGTGCGGGGAACGGCGGTGCGTGCAGGTCGCGGGCGGCGAAGATC
This sequence comes from Saccharothrix sp. CB00851, assembly GCF_001905065.1. Classification (NCBI taxonomy): domain Bacteria; kingdom Bacillati; phylum Actinomycetota; class Actinomycetes; order Pseudonocardiales; family Pseudonocardiaceae; genus Saccharothrix; species Saccharothrix sp. CB00851. Next base: position 145,508 of record NZ_LWLC01000012.1, on the reverse strand, counting down.
ATCGCGATGCCCTCGGCCTGGAGGCGGCGTGCGGCGAAGACGAGGGCGTGCGCGGAGGCGGGGTCCAGCCAGTGCGCGTCGTCGACCAGGCAGAGGACGGGGCTCTGCTCGGCCAGGTCGGCGAGGAGGGTGAGCACGGCCAGGCCGACGAGGTGGTGGTCGCCGCCGTCGGGCGGGGCCAGGCCGAGGGCGGCGCGCAGGGCGGAGGCCTGGTTGGGCGGCAGGGCGTCGACGCGGTCCACGACGGTGCCGAGCAGCAGGTTCAACCCGGCGAACGGCATGACCGACTCGGACTCCACCGCCGTACCGCGCAGGATCCGGAACCCCACCGCCCGGTCGGCGCGGTCGTCACCTGGACCACCACCGGCGCTGAACACGGAGGTCGGGAACACACCAGTACCGCCGCTGTCGCCAGCACTGAACGCGGAGGTCGGAAACGCGCCAGTACCGCCACTGCCGCCGACGCTGAAGGCGGAGGTCGGGAGCGCGCCAATGCCGGCCGAGCCGCCAGTCCCGCCGCCCCCGGTGCCGGTCGTGTCGTCGGTCCCGCTGCCGTCGGTGCCGATCGCGGTCGGGTTGTTGCCCGGGGCGCCGGGCGGTCGCTCCGCAGAGGTCCCCGCCAGGGGGTCCCCTGCTTTCATTGTGCCAGTGGGGTCTGACAATTCCGGGGTTCGTGAGGCCCGGTCGGGTGAGGCCAAGGGCGGCAGGCCCAGGTCAGGCGAGGACCAGGACGGCGAGGCAGGGGTCGGCCAGGATCGAGGCGGTGAGGCAGAGGCCGGCCACGACGGGGGCGGTGAGGCGAGAGCCGGTGAGGTGGCGCGGGTGGCGGCGTAGGTGAGCAGGGCGGATTTGCCGATGCCCGCCTCGCCGCGCACCACGAGCACGCCGCTGCGGCCGGTGCGGGTGGTGGAGAGGAGTTCATCCACCAAGGCCTGTTCGGCGGACCTCCCGTGCAGCATGTCCCCGACCCTAGCCGGCGTCCGGGAGCAGGACGACCTTGCCGACCGTGTGCCTGCTCTCCATCGCCTCGTGCGCCCGCGCGGCCTCGGACAGCGGGAACGGGTGGATGAACGGTGTCAGGCGGTGGGTGGCCGCCTCACGCAGGGCACGTGACTCCAGAGCACGCAGCCCGCCCGAGCGCTTGGCCACCTGAGGCCCGACGGCGACCGTCGCGGTCAAGGCGCGGGCGAACAGGTCCTCCGAGGTCAGCCGCACCAGTTCACCCGACGACGACCCGAACATCACCAGCCGACCGCCCGGCGCGAGCAGGTCCACCGCACCCCGCCCCAGCACGCCGCCGACGCCGTCCAGCACCGCGGTCACCTCCCGTCCGCCCAACTGGCCCAGCACCTCCCGCTGCCACCCTTCCGCCAGGTAGTCGACGGCTATCGCGGCACCCGCGCGCAGCACCGCCTGCCGCTTCTCCCGGCACCCCGCCAAGCCCACCACCAGCGCACCGGCCCGTGACGCCGCCTGCACCACCATCGTGCCGACACCTCCGGCGGCGGCGGTGACGACGACCACGTCGTCCGGGGCCGGTGCCGCCGCGTCCACGACACCCAATGCCGTGCTGCCGGTGCAGATCATCGCCACCGCGGCCGCGAAGCCGAGCCCGTCCGGGATCACGTGCAGCGCGCCGACCTCCCGCACCGCCAGCTCGGCGTACCCACCGCCGGCCAGGCCGAGCTGCGCAACCACCCGCTCCCCCAGCCACGACTCCGCCACGCCGGGTCCGACCGCGTCGACCACGCCGGCCACCTCGGACCCCGGCACGGTGGGCAGCTCCGGCAACGGCACCCAGTCGGAGATGCCGCGCCGGATCACCGAGTCCACCAGGTGCACGCCCGCCGCCCGCACCGCGATCCGCACCTGGCCGGGCCCCGGCACCGGGTCCTCGACCTCCTCGCACCGCAGCGCCGAGCCGAACGCGTGCAGCCGCACGGCCAGCACGTCAGGCCCCGTAAGGCCGCTTGGCGCGGGCCTCCTTGAGCGCCGTGCCCCACCAGACCAGCTGGTCCAGCATGGTCGTGGCGGCGTTGTGCACGGCCTCGGCCTCGACCGGCGCGCCCTCGTCGTCGAACCGCGACCAGGCGCCGTGGAAGCTGACCGTGTCCCGCACGGTCACGGCGTGCAGCTCGGCGAAGACCTGCCGCAACTGCTCGACCGCCCGCAACCCGCCGCCGACGCCGCCGTAGGAGACGAACCCGACCGGCTTGGCCTGCCACTCGGTGAAGTGCCAGTCGATGGCGCTCTTCAACGGCGCGGGGAAGCTGTGGTTGTACTCGGGCGTGATGACGACGAACGCGTCCGCGTCACGCAGGCGCGGCGAGACCAGCGCGACCTCCGGCGCCGGGTCCTCGCCGAAGCCGTGCAGCCGGTCCGGCAGGTCCAGGTCGTCCAGGTCGAGCACGTCCACGCTCAGGTCGTCGCGCTGCTTGGCGCGGTCGGTGAACCAGTTCGCCACGACCGGCGCGAACCGGCCCTTGCGGGTGCTGCCGACGATGATCGCGAGCTTGATCACGGGTGTTCCCTCCCTCGGGTGTGTCGATCCCGACGCTAGGAGCGGGCGGAAGGCACGGGCATCTGTCACGTGACTGGTCGTCCATCAGTCGCGGAGAGTGCGGGACGACCGGTCACCTGACGGATTCGACCGGTCGGCATCCGGCCGTAGCTTCGCCGGCATGACACAGGAAGTGCAGGTCAGGACGCGTTGGGCGCCGGTGGTGGCGTTGGCGATGGCGATGTTGGTGGTCACCACCGAGATGACGGTCGCGGCGGTGGTGCTGCCGAGCCTGGGCAGCGAGTTGGACGTGGGGCCGGCGGCCACGGCGTGGGTGTTGCTGGCCTACACGCTGCCGATGGCGGCGGTGGCGATCCCGGCCGGGCGGTGGGTGGACCGGGCGGACGTGCGGTCGGCGTTCCTGTTGGCGCTGGTCGGTGTCGCGGTGGCGAGCGTGCTCACGGCGGTCGCGCCCGCGTTCTGGGTGCTGCTGGTGGGACGGGTGCTGCAAGGCGTGGCCGGGTCGCTGGTGCTGGCCGGGTACATGCCGATCGTGGTCGCGGCGGTGCGGCCGGAGCAGCGCGGGCGGGCCATCGGGTACGTCATCACGATCATGACGGTCGGCGGGCTGGCCGGTGCGCCGCTGGGCGGCTTGGTGGCCGGTGCGTTCGGGTGGCGTTCGGTGTTCCTGATGAAGCTGCCGGTGCTGGCGGTCGCGTTGTGGCTGGGGTGGCGGTCGCTGCGCGGTGACGGGCGCGGGCTGCCGCTGCCGGACCGGGGGCTGGTGCTGGAGGCGGTGCTGCTGGGCGGTGCGGTCACGTCGGTGCTGCTGGCGTTCGAGGACCGGGTGTGGCTGCTCGGGGTGGGGTTGGTGCTGGCCGTCTGGTGGGGGCGTCTGCCCGCGTCACGGCCGGTCCTGACGTTGGTGCGGCGGCGGTTGTTCGGGCTGCCGCTGCTGACGTTGTCGCTGGTGTCGACGTTGGCCGGGGTGATGTTCTTCCTGGTGCCCTACCACGTGGCGGACGTGCTGGGCGGCTCGCCGGAGGACGTCGGGGTGGCGCTGCTGGTGTTCGTGGCCGGGGTGGCGGCGCTGGCGCTGGTGTCGGGTTCGCTGACCGACCGGTACGGGCCGTGGCTGGTGGCGATGGCGGGGTCGGTGGTGAGCGCGCTCGGGTTGGGGCTGCTCATGCTGCCGGTGACGGGGTTGGTGGACCTGTGCTGGCGGCTGGGTGTGCTCGGTGTCGGCCAGGGTCTGTTCAACACGGCGATGAACACGCTGGTCATGGCCGGTGCGCCGGAAGGCGTGGAAGGTGCGGCGGGCGGGTTGAGCGCGACCGCGCGGATGGTCGGCACGACGGTGGGTCCCGCGGTGGCGGCGTTGGCGGCGGGCTGGGCGGGCGATGGTGATGCCGGGTTCCGCACGGGTGTCGCGGTGTTGGCGGCGGTGGCCGTGGCGGGGGTCGTGGCGCTGGCGGCGGGCAGGCCCCGGTGAGCGGCTTCAGGGGACGTGCAGCTCGGGTTTCGACGCGGCCATGCACGCGCCCATCCCCGGGTTGACGGGCGCGGTGGGGTTGAACAGGGCGTAGGAGTAGGAGCAGCACGGGTTGTGGCGTTCCGCCTCGGAGTCGTAGTCGGCGCCGAAGGGCGCCTCCACACCGACGGCCACGTAGGGCGGCGGCGGTGACTTCGGCACGACGTCGTAGGTGTTCACCAGCCGGAACGTCGTCACGTCCAGGCTGTCGTAGTAGCTCTGGAAACCCCGGTCACCGACCTTGGGGCCGGCCTGGTTGTAGTGGAGGGTGTTCGCGCTGGTGATCCCGTTGGCGAGGGCCATCGGCACGACCAGGGTGGCCAGGGCCGACCCGAGGCTGTGCCCGCTCACGATCACCCGGCTGCCCGTGGCCGAGGCCGTCAGGAAGATCCGGAACAGGAACTGCCGGTCGATCCCGCTGAACACGCCGTAGAACCCGCGCTCCACCTTGGCGCCGGCGGTCGGGTCCGTGGGCGGTGTGTAGTCCACCAGCTCGGTCTGGAGGTCCATCCGCGTGTCGGCGTTCGTCTGCGAGCCGCGGAAGGCGAGGTGGAGGGTCTGCGGGTCGCTCTTGCTGCGGGCCAGGATGCCGAACGGCTCGCTGACCACCGCGTCGTCCAGGGTGAAGTTGCTCCAGATCGGACCGGAGAAGGTGAAGTCGGCGACGTCGAACACCGAGTTGGTGACGGGGCACGTGTCCGCGGGCAGCCACTGGAAGAGGCCGTTGGGCGGGCAGCCGGCCGACTTCCACTGCTCGCACATGTCGCAGGCGACGTTGACCACGAACGAGCACGTCCGGGCGAGGCCCAGGTCGTACCCGGGAGGTACCTGCAGTGGCGTGCCGCTCCCAGTGGACATCGCCGAATCGTATGGTCGGCCCGCCGACGCCGCCGGCGACCGGACCAGGAGCACACGATCGGGTGGCGCGGCGACGATCAGGTCAGCAACGCCAGCACTTCGTCGGCGTCCTCGACGCGGCCCTGGGCGCGGAACAGGGTGAGGGCTCGTTGCCGCGCGTCGCGCGCTTCGTCGTGCCGGCCCACGGCGGCGAGCACGTCGCCGAAGTGCCGCAGCACGCTGGCTTCCTCGTAGGAGTTGTCCAGCTGCCGGTACAGCTTCAACGCGTGCCGGTAGTGCTCGACCGCGTCCGCGTCACGCCCGTGGTGGTGGGCGATGTAGCCGAGGCTGTCCGAAGTGGCCGCTTCACCCTCGACGTGGCCGAGTTCCTCGTTGAGCGCCAACGCTTCCCGGCAGTGCTCCTCGGCACGCACGTAGTCGCCGAGCCGCGCCATCCGGAAGCCGACGTCGTTGAGCGCCTCCGCCACGCGCACCGGGATGTCCAGCGCGCGGAACAGCTCCAGCTGCGCCTGCGCGTGCTCCAGCGCACCGGCGACGTCACCCCGGCGTTCCATCGCCCACGCCATGGCGCGGTGCGCGGCGGCCTTGCCGTAGTCGTCCTCCACCAGTTCCAACGACCGGCGCAGGTGGTGGTCGCCTTCGTCGTAACGGCCGACGTCGGTCAGCGCCATGCCGAGGAACTTGTGCGCGGAGACCTGCTTGAACCGGTCCCCGAGGGCGTCGGCGGCCACCAGCGCGGCACCCCAGACCTCGATGTCCTCGGCGGCGTGACCACGGCGCAGGTGGTAGTTCGTCAACGCCCACGCCAGGTGCCAGGCGACGTCGTGCCAGCGGTGGGCACCGGCCAGCCGTTGCGCGGCGAGCAGCGACTCGTACTCGGCGTCGAACCAGTCCATCGCGGCGGTGACGTCGGCCAGCGGCGCCGGGTCACCGTCCGGCGGGGTGATCGGCGGTCGGTGCGGCTCGATCAGCCGGTCGCCCTCGTGCGCGGTGGCGGCGAAGTACCCGATGAACGCCTGGAGGTTCGCGTCGGCGTGCGCGGGCCCGACCTCGGCCGCGTAGAGGCGGACGAGGTCGTGCATGCGGTAGCGGCCGACCCGGTGCTGCTGCACCAGGTGGGCGGCTTCGAGTTCGCGGAGCAGCCGGCGCGTGTCGGCCCGGCCGGTGAGGGCGGTGATCGCCTTCAGGCTCAGGTCCGGCGCGGAGGTCAGGCCGATCAGCCCGAACAGCTGCTTCGCCTCGGGGCTGAGCACCCGTAACGAGCAGGCGAACACCGTGCGCAGGTCGGCGCTGAGGTCGTCGAGCGCGTCGAGCCGCTGGTCCTTCAGCTCCTCGGTGAGCGCGGACAGCGGCAGGTCCGGCTGCGTCACGGCACGGGCCGCGATGATGCTCAACGCCAACGGCAGCCCGCCGCACAGCTCCAGCAGCTCACGGGTGACGTCCGGCTCCGCCTCGACCCGTTGCGCGCCGAGGCGGGAGACGAGGAACGCGCGGGACTCGTGCTCGTCCAGCACGTCCAGCACGACCGAACGCGCGCCGTGCGCGGTGAGCAGGCCGAGCAGCTGCAGCCGGCTGGTGATCAGCACGGTGCAGTGCGCGCCACCCGGCAGCAAGGGCGTGACCTGGGTCGTGTCACGGGCGTTGTCCAGCACGACGAGCATCCGCTTGTCGGCGACCAGGCTGCGGTAGAGGGCGGCCTGGGCGTCGAGGTCGGCGGGCGGATCGCCGACACCGAGGGCTTCGAGGAAGCCGCGCAGCGCGTTCTGCGGCGTGACGGGGTCGCCGACCGGGTCGAAGCCGCGCAGGTTGACGTAGAGCTGGCCGTCCGGGAAGTCGTCCGCGTGCTGGTGCGCCCAGTGCAGCGCCAACGCCGTCTTGCCGATGCCGCCCGCCCCGCCGATCGCGGTGATCACGACGGTGGACGACGGCTCGGCGAGGTCGGCGATCTCCTTCTCCCGCCCGGTGAACCACCGTTGCGGCGCGGGCAGCTGCCGCGGCACGGCCTTCGTGGTCTCCGACGGTGCCTGCTGACCCAGAAGTCGCAGGTAGAGGTCTTGCAGTGGGGTGCCGGGGTCGGTGCCCAGCTCGTCGGCGAGGGTGCGGCGCAACGCGTCGTAGTGCCGCAACGCCTCCGACGACCGGCCGCTGCGGTGCAGGGCGAGCATCAGCTGACCGGCGAGGCGTTCGTCCAGCGGGTGCGCCTGCGTGGCGTCGCGGAGGGCGGGCAGCAGGGCGGTGTGGTCGCCGAGCCGGATCGCCACGTCGTTGCGGTCGAGTTCGACGGCTGTCCGTTCGGCCTGCAGCGACTCCCTGACCTGGGCGAACCACGGCGAGTCCAGCCCGTCCAACGCCTCGCCGCGCCACAGCCGCAACGCCTGGTCGTACAGCTCGGCGGCCTGGTCGTCCGGCGCGGTGCGGGCCCGCTTGGCCAGGGCGCGGAACTCGACCAGGTCGATCCGGTCGGTTTCCAGCAGGTAGCCGCCCGGCCGGCGCTGGATGTCGATCCCGGCCGACCTCAGCTTGGACACGTACCCGTACAGGGTTTCCTTCGCCCGCAACGGCGGCTGATCGCCCCAGACGCGGTCGACGAGCCGTTCCGCGGGCACCGGCCGACCGGCTTCCAGCAGCAACGCCGCCAGCACGCTGCGCCGACGGGTGTGACCGATGTCGAGGTCGGCGTCGCCGACGCGAGCCCGGACACCGCCGAGCAGCCCGAAGTCCACGCCCATCCCCCTCGAACAGCCGGTTCAAGGTTCATCCTAGGTTCGCTCACGTTCGCCCCAGCAGGGTGTACCCATGACCGCGGATAGGTGAAGTAACCCGGCGGAGTGCCCCACACCCCCCGCCGGTTTCGAGGGGTCGACGTCCCGACCGGTGCTCCCCCTGCCGGTTGGGACGCCGCGGTGTGTCCGCCCCCTTCTCGGGAGAACGCGGTCACCTCACGCTCACGGGGACGGCCGACCTGGGGGCGGCCGTCCCCGTGTCCGGCCGAGGTGAAGTGACGGCCGAAGTGGCGTGGAAGCGGCTTGGAAGTGGGGTTGCCTAGCCTGCTTCGGTGAGCAGACTCCTGGGGTTGGTGCTGGTGCTGGCGTTGATCACGCCGGTGCCCGCGTTGGGCAGCGGCGTGCCGGGTTCGCCGTCGTCCATCGGTGTCGAGCACGTCTTGTTCAAGGCCGGTACCGGCGGGTACGGGTGTTACCGGATTCCCGCGCTGGTGCGGACCGCGGCGGACACGCTGTTGGCGTTCGCCGAGGCCAGGGAGTCGCCGTCGTGCGCGGACCGCGGTGACATCGACATCGTGGTGCGGCGGTCGACCAACGACGGGCGGACCTGGGGACCCGTCCGGGTGGTGTTGAGCGGGGTGTCCGACGACTTGGACAAGCCGTTCACCAGGGGCAACCCGGCGCCCGTGGTGGACCGGGAGACCGGGCGGGTGTTCCTGCTGTCCACGTCGAACGAGGCCCTGCCCGCGGTGCCCGGCGGTGCGCGGCTGCCGTGGGTGCAGCACAGCGACGACGACGGCGTGACCTGGTCGCCCGCGCGGCAGATCCCGGCGTCGTTCGACGGGACCACGCGCGGCTGGTTCGCGACCGGGCCGTCGCACGGCGTCCAGCTGCGCGACGGGCGGCTGGTCGTGGGCGCGCACCAGTCGGTGGGCAACGTCGTGCAGGCCGGTGTGCTCTACAGCCCCGACCACGGCGAGAACTGGTACGCCAGCCAGACGCCCGACTCCTACGTCGAGGGCCAGGTCCGGCCCGGTGAGATGTCCGTCGCCGAGCTGGCCAACGGCGACGTGCTGGTGCTGGGCCGCAACGAGATCGACGGCGGGCACCACCGCACCCGTGCCATCAGCACGGACGGCGGCACGACGGTGTCCGCCTCCACCCCGATCCCGAGCCTGGTCACGCCGACCGTGCAGGGTGCGGTGCTGGCGTTGAAGAACGGCACGCTGCTGTTCTCCGGCCCGTCCGACCCGCGGGACCGCGAGCTGATGCGCATCCGGTACTCGACGGACAACGGCGTCACCTGGACCGCGGGCGGCCTGATCCACGCCGGCCGGGCGGGGTACTCGGACCTGGCCGAGCTGTCGACCGGCGAGATCGGGCTGCTCTACGAGGGCGGCGAGTCGTTCTCGGCGGACGAGATCCGGTTCAACCGGTTCACCACGCAGCAGGCGCAGATCCCGGGCGGCACGAACCCGTCCGCCGAGGCCACGCCGACCGCGGGGCCCACGTCCCCGGACACGACGGTGCACGCCAACGACGCCTACGTGCGCGGAACGGTGATCGCGGGCTTGACCGGGCTCGCCGACGTGCCGTACTCGCGGTCGCTGGACGTCGGCGCGCGGGACTTCACCGTCGAGACCTCGTTCCGGCACGGTGGGTCGAGCGGTAACCAGGCGTTGTTCTGGGCCTATGGGCAAGGCGCGGACGTGCCCCAGGTGTGGGCGCGGATCCAGCAGGGACGGCTGGTCGCGTGGGTCCAGGGGACGACCGGCGGCGCCACCGTCGCGCTGGACGGCACCTTCAAGACGGTGAGATCCCGTTCGACAAGCGTGGAAGGCACCGCCGGGTCCGCGTGGCCGATGTGGTGGCCTATCGCGAACGCGCACGGGTCGAGCGTCGAACCGCGTTGAACGAGATGACCCGCCTCGCCGTGGAGGACGAGTCCTACGACACGGTGGACGGGTTCACACCTACCCGGTGAGTTCTCCGCCAGACTGAGCGGGTGGCTTTCCCCGCCTTCCTCGATGCCTGCGTACTGGTGCCGATCCGACTGGCAGACCTGCTGCTGCGGCTGGCCGAGGCAGGCACCTACCGCTTGCTGTGGTCCGGGCAGGTGCTCGACGAGGTGGAGCGGACCCTGCCCAAGCTCGGTGTGCCGGAGGCCAACGCGCGCCGCCGAGTCGCGTTGATGCGACAGTCCTTTCCGGACGCGTTGGTCACCGGGTACGAGTCACTGGTCGAATCGATGACCAACCACCCGAAGGACCGCCACGTGCTCGCGGCGGCCGTTCGCGGTGACGCCGCAGTGGTCGTGACCGCGAACACCAAGGACTTCCCCCCGGACGCCATGAAGCCGTACGACATCGACGCCGTGCACCCCGACGACTTCCTGCTCGACCAACTCGACCTGTACCCGGCTCTGACGATCCGGTGCTTGCACTAGCAGATCGCCGAGTACCGCAACCCGGAGACAACCGCACAGGAGTTCATCGCGCGGTTCGCCAAGACGGCGCCCGGGTTCGCCGACGCGGTTCAATCGGTGCTGCGCAGCAAGTGAAACGGGCCGGAGCGTGGTGCCCCGGCCCGTTTCCGGAAAGCGGCTAGATCCGACGGTCCACGAAGCGGGGCGTGCCGTTCGGGCTGCGGAAGGTGACCAGCCACGATTCGCCGTTGGCGTTGGCGAAGGGGACGGCGGTCGGGTCGGTGGCCGAGGGGTCCGAGATGCCCTCGATCAGCCAGCCCCAGTCGCCCCAGGTGTTGGAGCCGACCGCCGTCTCCCAGACCCGGTAGATCTCGTTGTCCGTTCCCCGGACCACGACGGCGACTCGGCCCAGGGCCGGGTCGAGGACGGCGGACGGGGCACCGGCCGGGGCCACGGTGCCGGTGCCGACCTCGCTCCAGTCGCCCGGCCACGTGCCGGCGGCGTCCTGGAGCTTGGTGACGATCGTGCCCGCCGCGCCCCGCACGAAGACCTGCAGCTGGTAGCCCGGCCTGACGACCACGGCGGGTGCGCCGGATGAGCCGGCACCGCCCAGGTTGGTCCACGGGGACACCGAACCGTCGTGGTAGAACTGCACGCTCTTGACCACACCGGCACCGTCGAGGCCGAAGACCCGGACACCGTCGCGGACCGTGACCACGGTCAGGGCGCCGACCAGGTTCTGGTCGCCCAGGTTCCGCCAGAACGGCACGGTGCCCTTCTGCTGGTACACCCACAGCTTGCCGTCGGCGTCGACGGCGAACTGGGCGAGCGTCCCGTCGGCCGGCTTCGCCACGGTCGGCGCGGCGGCCATGGAACCGCCGAAGTCCTTCCACGCGCCCCACGTCACCGCGCCGGCCGCCGTCTGGGTCACCGCCCACACATCGCCGTCACGGCGCTGCGCCGTCACCTGGATGCGACCGTCGGACAGCTGCGCGATCGCGGGCTGGCCGGTGAACGCCTCGTTGCCCGAGATCACCGTCCACTGGATCGAGCCGAAGTTGTCCACATCGGACTGGTGGCCGTAGACGACCCGGCCCGCGTTGTCGGTGTAGGCGTACTCCAGCGTGCCGACGCGCGCACCGACGACCGGCGCGGCCTGGAACACCGTCGTGCGGCTGTTCTGCACCGTGGCCACGGTGGGCAGCGGTTCGGCGAACCAGCCCTGGAGGTCCACGATCACGTGCATGGTGTCGGAGCTGCCGTTGCGGATGCGGATCTTGCCGTCCGTGCCGGGTTTGAGCACGATCGAGTTGGTCCGCCGGCTGATGCCGTGGTCCATCATCGTCAGCCCCGGCTCGGCCTCGCCCACCGGCCACGCCTTGACGTAGCCGGCGGCCTCCGAGGTGGTCGTGATCGACAGCAACGCGCCCGCGATACCCCGGGTCGGCAGCCCGAACGTGCCGCCGACCTGGACGTCGAGGGTGCTGTTCGCGGCCATCGGCAGGCCGGCGCCCGCGGTGCGGGTGTTGATCAAACGGCCGTCGTTGGCGCGGAAACCGCTGCCGGTGGTGGCGGAGCCGGTGAAGTAGCCCTCGATGTTCAGCATGAAGTGCGCGGCGGCGGTGCCCCTGTTGGTGAAGGTCACCTTGCCGTCCGCGCTCAGCTGGACGACCGCGGCCTGCTGAGTGGTGCCGCTCATGTAGTTCAGCACCGGCCGGGTGGCCTTGCCCGACGGCGCGTAGGTCATCCAGCCCTTCGCCGACGCGCCCGGCACGGCCAGGTTCACGTACGCGGCGGACGCGCCGGCCGGGATGAGCCCGCCGGTCAGCGTCACGGTCCGGCTGCCGCCCGCCGGGATCATCCCGGTGGCCACGCCGAGACCGCTGCGCGTGTCGATCGTACGGGTGTGCGCCACCGGCACGAACCCACCGCCGTTAGTGCCCTGCGCAGACTTGAAGTAGCCGTGCACCTCGACCACGATGTGCGCCTTGCCCGCCGCCTGGTACACCGCGAGCTTGCCGTTCGCGCCGACCTTCACCGCGACGAACGCGGACAGGTCCTCGCCCGGCCGGGCGGTGACGGCGGTCGCGTCCGCGTTGCGGGACGTGCCGTCGGGCCACAGCTCCAGCCACGTCTCCGCGGTCGGCGCGAGCACCGCCACCCGCACCATGACCGAACCGACGCCGCTGGTCGGCACGCCGCCGACGCCGAGCACCGGGAACGTCGTGGTGGTCTCCGCGCCGCGCTGGCCGGTCACGCCGCCCGTGCCGTCACGGGTGTCCAGCACGTGCGCGTGCCCGTTCAGCGAGACGTAGTCCCCGCCGCCGCCGGACGAATCCGCCTGGGCCGGTGGCGCGACCACCATCGCGAGCACTGCGGCGGCGACCGCCAGCAAGCCCACGCCGGATCTCTTGGACAACTCGTTTCCCCTCACTCGGAACTTCGGAACTACCGGTGGTTCTTGTTGGTCTTCATGGCGTCGTGCGACATGTCGACCGCGCAACGAAGTGCCCATGCGATCCCGAGACCGATCCCGTACTGGGTCTTGTCGACCAGCGCGCCCGCCAGGGGCGCGGCGGCGGGACCGATGATGCACTTGCGGACCGCGCGGCCCGCGTTGTTCATCACGTACATGCCGGTCCGCTTGACCTCGATGCGCGCCTTGCGGGCCACGGTCTTGCCCAGGTTGGCCACACCGCGGCCGAACGCCTGCAGGCCACGCCCGACGGCACGGGCGCCGTTCCCGACCGCCTTCGCACCGCCGACCACGCCGTTCTTCACCGCGGTGACGCCCGCGCGCACCTTGGCCAGCGCCTTGCCGCACTTGCCCGCGTTGTGCACGAGCACGTCCGCGGCGCCGGTCACCACGTGGAAGGTGTGCACGGTGTCGACGGTCAGGTTGTGCACGGTCCGCTGTTCCGACCACGACCGGACGCCGACGACCGCGCCTTCCGAGAGTCGTTGCCCGGCCACGAGGTCACCGGCCTCGACCCACTTGCCGTCGGCCCAGAACGGGTGGCCGTCGGTGGCGGTGAGGGTGGACGTGCGGCCCTCGGCCTCCACCGTCACCTCGACCAGCTGCTTGACGCCGGTGCCGACGATCAGGTCGGTCACGGTGAAGGCGCCGGTCTGCCCGGTCGTCGGATCGGTCGCCGCGACCTGGTCGCCGACCCGGACGTCCGCGATGGGCTTGGTCGAGCCGTCGCCCATCCGCACCGCCGTGTCACCGGTGAAGCTGTTCGACGCGACCAGCGCGCACGCCGCGCCCACGATCTCGTCGCCGTGCTTGGCGCCCATCCGCACGCCCTTGGCCGCGCGCACCACGCCGACGCCGTACGGGCCGGCGAACATCGACAGCGCGGTCACCCCGGCCCAGATGCAGCTCTCCGTGTCGCCCTCGGTGACGCACCGCTTGCCGTCGTTGTAGCCGCTGATCTCGGCGAGGCCGTTCAGCAGGGCCTTGCCCTCGGCCTTCCAGCCCTGCCACTTCGGCCACTTCCACGCGAAGCCACCGCCGCCCGAGCCGGACTTGCTCGCCGCGGACGTGTTGCTCACCGGGTTGCCCGCCTTCTGCACGGCCGCGTCGTAAATCTGGTCCGTGCCGCGCTTGGCGTCGGCCACCACGTCGCGGTTCACCCCGACCTGGTTCGCGGGCAGCTTCGGGTTGGAGGACACCGTCTTCGGCATGTTCGTCACCGGCGCGTGCGCCGCGCCCGACACGGTCCTGGGCGTGTGCCGCGCCGAGTACTGCGCCGCCGACTTGGCCTGCGCGGTCACCCGCCGCTTGCGGTCGTACTCCGCCCGCCGGGCCGCTTCCGCCCGGGCCGCCGCGCTCGCGTTGTAGCAGGCGCCGCAGCTACGGCCGCTGCCACCGCTGCCCCGGTACGCCGGGCCGGGCGCGTAGTCCGGGTACGTGCCGTTCGCGCCGGACGGCTTCTTGCGCTTCTTGCCCGCGAAGCGGTCCGCCTGGTCCTGGATCGCCCGGGCGATGTCGTCGTTGTAGCAGGTGAAGGTGCACGGGCTGCAGCCGTTGGGATCGAGGGAGAGGCAGTAGGTCGGCGGGGTGTACTCGGGCTCGTCGTCGAACCAGTCCCACGGCCACGACCAGTGCCCGTCCGGGTCGACCTGGCCGACCGGGTCGCCCGCGCCGTAGGTGTAGCGGTTGGCGCGGATGCCGTCGCCGCCCTGGAACGGGATGTCGTCACGCGAGTCGAACACGCCCGTCGACGGGTTGTACCAGCGCGCGCCCATGTCGACCTGGCCGGTGGCCGGGTCGGTCCAGTCGCCCTGGTAGCCCAGCGGCCCGGTGTCCCCGCTCCTCGCGGTGACCCTGCCGAACGCGTCGTAGGAGGTCCGGTCGGCCAGCGCCTGGCCGTCCGGGGCGATGCCGCCGATCACGTCGCCGTGGCCGTTGGTCACCGGCACGCGTGACGTCTCGCCCTTCTTCGTGGCCAGCACCTCGTCACCCGGGCCGCGGGCGAACGTGGCGGTGCCGTCGGACACCACCTGGTCGTCCAGGCCCGCGTAGGTGAACGCGGCGCCGTTGCGGGTGGCGACCCGGTCCAGGCCGTCGTAGGTGTAGGTCTGGCCGGTGGCGCCCACCATCCGGTCGAACGCGTCGAACGCGAACGGCTCGGTGTGCCCGGAGCTGGTGCGGCTCGCCATCGTGCCGCGCGGGCTGTAGGTGTAGGTGTAGTCGCCGTCGGACAGCAGCCGGTTGCGCTCGTCGTAGGTCGCGGTCTTCGCGCCCGCCTTGGTGCGGTTGCCCGCCGGGTCCCACTCGTACGCCGTCGTCACGCCGCCGGTCGTCGCCGACTTCAGCCTGCCCGCCGCGTCATAGGTGTAGCCGGTCTCGACGCCGTTCTCGGTCTTGCTCGTGACGAGATCCAGCTCGTCGCGGTGGTAGGCGACAGCAGAAATGCCCTGGCCTGTCGAACCGGTGAGGACGTCGGTCTGCAGTCGGCCGTAGTCGTCGTAGGTGTAGGTGCGGGTGCGGCCCGCGCCGTAGCCGATGGTCTTCACCGCGCCGGCCGCGTCGTAGCCGTAGGTCTGGGTCAGGCCCGCCAGTCCTTCGGAGACCGTGTTCAGCCGGCCCTTCAGGTAGGTGTAGTTCGCGGTGCCCGCCGCGTCACGTCGGGTGGTCGGGTTGCCGTCGGCGTCGTAGCCGAACTCCGCCGTGCCGCCGGGGCCGGCCGTGGTGAGCAGGTTGCCGCGGTCGTCGTAGGTGTAGGTGTCGGCGCCGACGCGGGTCGCCTGGCCGAGGAGGTCGTAGACGATGTCCCGGGCCGTGGTGGGCTTCTCGGCGCCGCTGCCGGTCTCGGCGGTGAGCTGGTCGGCCGGGTCGTAGGTCCGGGTCCGCACCACGCCGCCGGGCGCGGTCAGCTTCACCTCGTTGCCGTTCGCGTCGTACTCCGACGTCCACGCGCGGTCGGTCGGGTGCGCCGCGGTCGCGGGCTCGATCACCTTCTCCGGCAGCCCCCACGGGTTGTACGTGGTGATCGTGCGGTGCCCGCGCGGGTCGGTGTAGCGGGTCAGGTTGCCCGCCTCGTCGTAGCCGAACTCCTGCACCACGCCTTCCGGCTCGACCTGCCTGACCAGCCGGTTCCCGGCGTCGAACTCGAACGTGGTGGTGTTGAGCTTGGCGTCGGTGACGGACGTGAGGTTGCCCGCCGGGTCGTAGCCGACCTTCGTGGTGCGCAGGACCGTGCCGTCCGGCTTCAGCTCCGACTGCGCCACCTGGTCGCCGAACAGGTCGAACGCCTGGCGGGTGGTGCGGCCGAGGCCGTCGGTGACCCGCACCGGGTTGCCCGCCGCGTCGTAGCCGTGGTGCGTGGCCACGCCCGCCGGGTCCGTCTCCTTGGTCAACCGGCCGAGCGTGTCGTAGGTGAACGCCGAGGCGGCACCGGAAGGTGCCACGGCCGAGAGCACGTTGCCCAGGTCGTCGTAGCGCTGCCACGCGGTGAACGTGCCGGTGGTGGGTTTGCGCTCGTACTGGGTCGAGCTGATCTCGCGGTCGAGGTCGTCGTAGGTCGCCTCGGTCCGCGCGCCGTCCGGGCCGGTCGTGGACAGCACCCGGCCGGACCGGGTGTAGGTGAAGCGCCAGATCGCGCGGCCGGTGTGCGCGGGCTCGTCCCAGGCGACCAGGCGGTCCAGCTGGTCGTAGGCGAACCTGGTGGCGTGGCCGCGGGCGTTGACGACCTCCTTCACGTTGCCGTTGCCGTCGTAGGACGCGGTCACCCTCGGCGTGATGCCCTGGTGGGTCGGCGATGTCGTGGCCACGACCCGGCCGAGGCGGTCGTACTCGGTGGTCGACACGTTGCCCAGCTCGTCGGCGGACGCCACGACCTCGTCGAACGTGTTGTAACCGGTCTTCGTGGTCGGCTTGGCCGACGTCGGCGCGCCGCCGTCGCGTTCCACCGACACCGCCGCGCCCGTGGCCGTGACCTGGCGGCCCAGCTCGTCGAACCCGTATGTGGTGGTGTTCAGCCGCGGGTCGGTGACCGAGGTCTGGTGCCCGCGCTGGTCGTAGGTGAACTTGCTGACCCGGTTGGTGATGCCGTCGGTGACGGTCTCCTCCGCCACGTTGCCCACGTCGTCGTGCCGGTAGGTCACCGTCTCCGGGGTCTCGGAGACCTCCCAGGGCACGTTGGACGCCTTGCCGCCGGTGACCGTGCGGGTCACGTTGTCACCGCCGTCGTAGGAGTACGTGGTGGTGCGGCGCAGGCCCGCCGGGTCGACCACGACCGTCGCCACCCGGCCGAGCCGGTCGTGCGTGTGCTCGGTGACGGACTTGCCGTTGGCGGTGACCGAACGGGTCAGGTTGCCGGCGCCGTCGTAGGTGTTGTCCGCCAGCACGAAGTCGCGCTTGCCGCCATCGGGGTTGTCGAAGTCCTTGAGCACCTTGCGGCGCAGCAGGCCGTCACCCCAGTACTGGAACTCGGTGCGGCGGCCCATCGCGTCGGTCTCGCCGGCCAACCGGCCCGCGAAGTCGTAGGACAGCGACTTGACCAGCAGGTACCCGTTGGCCGGCGCGGGCGCGCCCGCCGGGTCGCTGCGCCAGTCGCGCAACCGCACCTCGGCCAGGGCGCCGCGGCTGGTGTAGGCGAAGTCGACCCGGTTGCCGTTCGGGTCGGTCTGCGAGGTCCGGTGGCCGAACGCGTCGTACTCGTACGACGTCTCGTTGCCCTCGGCGTCGACCTCGCGGGTCACGCGGTTGTGCTGGTCGTGGTCGTAGGTGGTGACGCGCGGCTCGTCGTTGCCCTGGGTGTCGGTCTCCTCGACCCGGGTGAGGTTGCCGTCCACGTCGTAGGTGTTCGTGGTCCGCAGCTGGTGCTTCTCACCGGTGACCGCGTCCGTGGTGAGCGGGCCGGTCGTGGTCCGCGGCCGTGACATGGCGTCGTAGGTGAACGTGGTGACGACGCCGGCGGGGAAGCTGTCGGAGATCTCCTTGACCGACGCGCGGCGGCCCAGGTTGTCGTAGGTGTACTCGACGACCAGCCCGTTCGGCTGGGTCACGCGGGCCAGGTCGCCGTTGTTGAAGTAGGCGTACCGGGTCGTCTTGCCGCGTGCGTCCACAGTGGACGCGAGCAGCGCGGCGGGCGGTGCGCCGCCGTTGACGGCCGCCTCGGCGCCGTTGGTGTAGGTGTGCTTGACGAAGCTGCCGTCCGGCGCGGTCTCCTGCAGCACCTGGCCGGTCGGGTGGTAGCTGAACGAGGTGCGGTAGGTGGGGTCGGTCGCGCTCGCCGACCGGCCGTCCCGCGTCTCCACCGGCAGGAAGTTGCGCGGGTCGTGCTCGTTGGTGACGGTCGTCGGGTACGTCTGGTAGGTGGTGTGGCACTCGGTCGCGGTACGGCAGGTCTTCTGCGAGGTGATGTTGCCGCGCGCGTCGTAGCCGAGGGTGACGGTGTCGCCGTTCTCGTCGGTGACGACGCTGAGCTGGCCCTTGTCGTCGTAGGAGTACGAGCGGATGCTCATGCCCTCGGCGCCGTAGCGGACGAACACCGGGCCGCCGGAGCCGTCCGGGATCACGGTGCAGAACGACGGGTCGTTCGGGTCGGGCTTGCCGCACGTCTCCGCGGGCGGTGTGGGCGTGGTGGTCGGCTCGCCCGGCCGGTCCTCGGAGCGTGCCTCCAGGCCGAGCGGTTGGCCCAGGCGCAGCAGCCAGCCGCCCAGCGCGTCGTACTCGTACAGGCTCGGCCGGTTCGCCGGGTCCAGCACCTCGACCGTGCGGCGCAGGTCGTCGTCACCGCCGTAGACCGCGGGCGGGCCGATCCGCCACGTGCCGCCGTCGTCGTCGGTCTGCTCCTTCACCCGGTCGCGGGTGGTGTCGTAGGCGATCGAGGCGGCCACCTTGCCGCTGGGCAGGGTGATCTTCGACAGCAGGTCGGCCTGGTTGTTGGCGTTGCGGTGCGCGGTCGTGGACTGCGGGCCGACCGGGCCGGAGTAGACGGCGACCTCGTCGATCACGCCCGCGAAGTGGCGCTGCGGCGTGGTGCCCCAGGCGGGCCACGTGCCGGTCGCGTGGGCCGCGCCGATCTGGTTGAACGTCAGCTTCTCGTGGTCGACCTGCTTGCCGGTCAGCTCGCCGACCTTCGCGCCGTCCAGGAACAACGTCTGCGTGGTGCCCATCGAGCTGAGCACGACGTGGTGCCACTTGCCGTCGTTGACCAGGGTGCCGCTGGTGATCGGGGCGACCGCGCCGACGCCGAACTGGCCGCGCAGCTTGCCGTCCGTGCCGACGTACAGGATCGGGACGCCGGTGGTGGACGCGCTGCCCAGCGCCTTGTCCTGGTAGCCGAGCAGCGGACCGCCCGAGCCGGTGACCGAGGACTTGAACCACAGCTCCACGGCGCCGTCACGGCTCTTCTTCAGGGTGCCCTTGGGCAGGTCGACCGACGACGTGGTGCCGTTGAAGGAGGCGGCGGTGTCGGTGGCGTTGATGCCCGGCGTGTTGAGGGTGACGTTCTTGTAGGTGCCGGTGTCCTTGCCCAGGTTGATCGACACCTCGCCGGCGGCGGCCGTGCCCTCGGGCTCGCCGAGCCGCCAGTACGACTCGGGGCGCGAGTCCAGCACGGTGGTGCGGTAGTGCGAGCCGGCCGCGTACTCGTAGGTGGTGCAGGCGGTGCCGGCGCAGGCCTTGGTGAGCAGGTCGCCGGTGTAGGTGTAGCTCCACGTGGTCTGGTCGGCCTGCACCGCGGTGACGTGGTTGCCGGTCCAGGTGAACGTGACGAACCGGCCCGCGGTGTTGGTCTGGCTGTTGGACACCTGGGCTTTGAGCAGCTTGCCGGTGGTGGTGTCGTAGGTCAGCACGACCGCGCGGTTGGCGCTGTCGGTGATCCGGTTCAGCCTGCCGTTGAGGGAGAACTGGTAGGTGGTGCCGGACAGGTCGAGCAGGCGCCACGCCGTCGTGTCGACGGTGAGCTTGGCCTGGCGGCCGAACGGCGCGGCGAACGTGCCGTCGGGGTTGCGGCCGAACCGGACCTGCTGCCCGTCCGGGTAGGTGATCACGACGTTGCCGGAGCCGTCGTCGTCCGGGACGAGCTTCATGTCGTACCGGGTGGACCAGCCGGCGCCGAACAGGCCGTCCCGGCGCGGGTCCAGGCTGTTGTACGTGCGGACGACGCGCAGCTCCGGGCCGACCGTGGTGACCGAGGCGTCCACGGCGGCGGTGGAGTAGTTGCCCGTCTGCGGGTCGAACTCCTGGTCCTTCGTGCCGTATGGGCCGCCCGCCAGGCGTGAGGTGATCTCCGGCTGCGGCACGCTGGTGAAGATCGTGGAGTACGGCGAGATGATCTCGTTGGTGGCGTCCTTGACGTACGCGCGCCAGTCGTAGGCCTTGCTCCACTTGAGCGTGCCGGCGGGGACGGTCCAGGCGGTCTTGGCCTGGTAGCCGGAGTTCACGCAGTTGACCGGCTTGTTCGCGGCGTCGCGCTCGCAGACCTCGAACTTGAACTGCATGGTGACGCTCGGCGGCGCGTCGATGTCGAGCGCGCGGGCCCACAGCTGCGGGGTGAGGGTGGGCGTCTGGTAGCCGTTCGGCGGGTACAGCTCCTGGACGACCGGCGGGATGTCGAAGACTTCCAGCACGATCCGGCCGGGCGGCACCTGGTGGTCGGTGAACACCGGGCCACCGGTCTTGACCATGGTGAAGTCGAGGAAGTACTTGCCCGGCGGGAGCGCCTTGACCGTGGCGTCGAGGGTGACGCGCTGGTTGCGGTTGACCGTGGCGGTCAGGTTGGCCGAGCGCTGCTGGACGACCGACGCGCCGGTCTTGGCGTTGTAGGCGCGGTAGGCCAGGTAGTAGTCGCCGGGTGCCCAGGCCGAGGCGCTCTTGTTGGTGACCGCGATCTTGACCTTGCCATCCTGGTTCTGCAGGACCGGTGGGTTCGGCACCGGGTTGGCCAGCGCGTACGTCGCGTTGTACGGGCTGTGCGTGACGTAGAGGCGAGGCGGGTTGGCGGTGGCGGGGCCGGTGAACTTCTTGCCCGAGCCGTCGCCGCTCGCGCGCAGCGAGATGCCGTGGTTGGCCTGCTCCCCGTTCACCCACTTCTGCACCAGGTCGCGCCCACCGCCGCCGAGGTTGATCAGCTCGCCCGCGGTGGGGCAGGCGGAGGACGACTGGCCGAACGCGATGTGGCCGTGGGCGAAGGAGCGTTCGGCGAGCCGGCGGCCCGTGGCCGGGCCCGGGAAGTCGACGTCGTCGCTGGACGCCCAGCTCTGCGTGACCGGGTGGACGGTGACGGCGCGGGGGCGGCACGAGTCGGCGTCGTAGTTCACCAGCCAGAGCTGCGCGCCGAAGATCGTGTGGTGGCGGAGCTTGTCCACCAGGCTGCCGAACCGCAGGTAGGAGGCGGCGTTGGGGCCGACCACGAGCGTGTTGCCGCCGGGGGACGACGACGTGCCGTTGACGTACAGGCTGCTGTCGGCGGCTTCACCGGTGACCGGGAGTTGGACGGTGGGGTCGACCGCGACCGGGTAGGCGGCGTGGGCAAGCCAGCCCCCGTCGAGCGTGACCTGGAGGGCTTGTCGGCCGTTGTGGCTGGTCAGGGCGTAGGTGACGGCGGTGGAGCGGTTGCCGTTCGCGTCGACCATGTCGCCGGGCGGGATGACCGCCCTGGTGGTGTTGGCGCGGTCCTTGAGCAGCACGTGGTTGTGCTCGACGTGCGCGGTGAGGTTCTTGAGCGTGAGGGGGAACGTGAAGGTGGTGGCGCCGGGGCGGGTGAGGACCAGGGTCTCCTTCACGCCGCCCGGCTGCGACTCCAGCTCCAGGTCCACGCCGGGCTGCACCTCGGTGTAGGTGGCCGTGGTGCCGTTCGCGGCGCCGTCGACTTTCCTGGCACCGGCCAGGCCGTAGGAGACTTCGTGGTCGGCGTCGACTCGCAGCGTGGTCAGGTGTTCGGCGTCGGCCCGGCGGGCCACCCGGACGTCCACCTCGTCGGCGGCGTTGTGCCAGCCCTGGTCGTCCGGGACGAGGTGCGGCTCGATCGGCTTCCAGCGGTCGCCGTCGCGGTAGTTGACGGGACCGGCGGAGAACTCGGTGGTCTCGGTGCCGTCCGGGTTCGTGTAGACCTTCTCGTACTTGGTGCGCGCCTCGGGCTTCTCCTGGCTCTTGCCCTCCTCGAAGCCCTTGGTCTCAATGACCGGCGGCGCTTCGACCGAGGCGGTGTTGTGCGGCCGGACGTCCCACTGGACCTTCGGGTAGCGGGATCTCAGCGACTCGGGGACGGTGTTGTTGCCGGGTGCGCCTTCGAGGTGGTCGGGGTCGGCCTGCGCCTCACCCCACCGCTGCGCCGGACCTGGTTCGAGCGCGGTGTCCGCCGCATGGGTCTCCGACCGCCCCCAGCCGTTGACCGCGTCCCCGCCGCTGGTCGCGGTGACCGCCAGCACCGCGGCGACGGCGACCACTTTCGCCGGGCCGGACGCCCACAGCGCTCCGAGCAGCCCGGCTTTGCGCACACGCGACGACATACCGCTCCCCCAGTCGACTCCAGCAGGCCGACGGGGACGCTAAGCACTCTCACTTCCACCTGACTTCCGTTCCACTTCCACCACCGCGCGTGTCCTACGTTCACGTCGCGCGTGTCCTACGTTCAGAACAGCCGAGTTGAACGTTCAGAACAGTTGATCTTGTTCTGAATGTTCAACTCGGGGTGCGCGAACGTAGGACACGCGCGTTCCGGAGGTAGGACACGCGGGTTAGCGGGTGGTGCGGTGGGCGGCTTCGGCTTCGGCGAGCTGCCAGGGTGAGGACCAGCGGCGGGCCAGGGTGACGGCTTGGCGGTGGTGGGACGCGGCCGCGCGGTGGTGGCCGGCGGCCGATTCGGCGTTGCCCAGGGCGATCAGCGCGCCCACCTCGGTCTCCCGGTTCTCCTCACGCCGGGCCACGGCCAGGGCTTCGGTGGCGGCACACCGCGCCCGGTCGGGCTCGCCGGCGTCGGTGTCGACCAGGCTCAAGCCGATCAACGCCGACGCCTCGCCGTAGCGGTTGCCGAGGTGCCGGTGCAGCGCGCACGCCGCCATCAGGTGCTCACGCGCACCCGCCAGGTCACCGTACGACCGCAGCACGTGCCCGAGGTTCACCCGCGCGACGGCCTCACCCCACTGCGAGCCGTCCTCGGTGCTGATGGACAGCGCGCGGCTCAGGTGTTCCAGCGCCTTGTCCGGCCGGCCGGACTGGCGTTCGGCGAAACCCAGGTTGTTCAACGCCATCATCCGGTCGGTTCGCGTCCCCGCGTCCAGCGACCGGGTGAACAGTTCACTCGCCTCGGTGAAACGGCCGGACGCCAGCAGTGCGATTCCGAGACTGTTCGCGGTCGCCGCCTCGCCCTCCGGCCAATCAGCCTCGCGGTGCGCCAGCAACGCCGCCTCCAGGTGCCGGATCGCCTCGTCCCGCCGCCCGAGGTGCACGCACGCCGCGCCGATGCCCTGCCGCATCAACGCCTCCACCCGCGGCACGCCGCGCGCCGCCTCCAGCACCGGGAACGCGACGTCCAGCCACTCCGCCCGCAGCCCCCGGTGCAGGAACACCGACCGGATCGCGTCCGCCAGGTACCACACCGCCGGGTGCGGGCCGTGCACGGCGGCGTGCCGCAGCACGGCGGTCAGGTTGGCGTGCTCCGCCTCCAGCCACGCCACGGCCTCGGCGGACGACGCGAAGTCCACTTCGGACACCGGGTCCGCGTGCCGGGGCAGCCGCAGCGGGTGGCGGCTGAAGTGCCGGTCCACCGCGTCCGCCGCCGCCAGGTGGAACTCCACCAACCGCTCCCACGCCCCGTCCTCGCCGCCGAACGTCCGCGCGTAATCACGCACCAGGTCGTGGAACCGGAACCGTCCCGGCCCGTGCCGCTCCACCAGGTGCGCCGCGGCCAACCGGTGCAGCCGCCGCCCGGCCTCGGCCACCGGCACGTCCAGCAGCGCCGCCGCCACCCGCGGCGTGAAATCGGCGCCGGGCACCAGGCCCAGCAGCCGGAACAGCCGCTGCGAACCCGGCTCCAGCGCCGCGTACGACACGACGAACGCCCTGGTCAGCGGGCTCTCGGCGGCACCGTCCACGGTCAGCCCGGTCAACGGGTCGGCCCGCAGCGTGGCCACCAGGTCGTCGACCCGGTGCGCCGACCCGTCCGGCCCGAGGTTCGCGGCGGCGATGCGCAACGCCAGCGGCAGGTGGCCGCACAGGCGGGCCAGCTCGTCCAGCGAGTCGGACGCCCCGATACCCAGCACCCCGGTGAGCAGGGCCCGGGAGTCGGCGGCGGGCAGCACGGCCAGCGGCAGCGACCGCGCACCGGTCCGCGCGACCAGGTCACCCAGCCGGTGCCGACTGGTCACCAGCACCATCCCGGACGGTGGCAGCAACGGCCGGACCTGGTCGGCGTCACGCGCGTTGTCCAGCAGCACCAGCACGTCCCGGTCCGCCAGCACGGTCCGGTACAGCGCGGCCAGCTCATCCACCCCGGACGGCAGCCGCTGCTGCCCCAACGCCCGCAGCAACTGTGCCAGCGCCGCGGCGGGCGGCACGGGCTCGTGGTCGGCGTCGAACCCGCGCAGGTCCACGTACAGCTGCCCGTCGGGGAACCGGTCCCGCGCCCGGCGCGCCCAGTGCACGGCCAGCGCGGTCTTCCCGACCCCCGCCGCACCCGTGATCACCCAGATGCCGGCGTCGTCCAACCGGGCCAGCTCCGCCTGCCGCCCGGTGAACCCGCGCACGTCGTGCGGCAGCTGGGCGGGACGCACCACCGGCGCAGACACCGACGCGGTCACCGGCTCGTCATCCGCCGGCGCTCCGCCCTGCAACACCTGGACGTGCAGCTCCTGCAGCTCGCGCCCCGGCTCGATGCCCAGCTCCTCGGTGAACCGCCGCCGCGTCTGCGCGTACACCGCCAACGCCTCGGACGTGCGGCCCGACCGGTGCAGGGCCAGCATCAACGCGGCCTGCAGCCGTTCCCGGAACGGGTACTCGCCACCGGCCCGGCGCAGCTCGCCGATCACGTCCGCGTGCCGCCCGGCGCGCAGCTCGGCGTCGAACAGGTCCTCCACGGCGGCCAGCCGCCGCTCGTCCAGCAACCGGCTCTCGCGGTCCTGCAACGCTTCCGTCACCCCGCCGAGCACGGGGCCCTCCCACAGCGCCAGCGCGTCCCGCAGCCGGGCCACGCCCGCGTCCAGCCGTCCCTCGGCCAGGTCGACCCGGGCCGCCGCGACCGCGTCGCCGAACACCTGCACGTCCACCTGGCCGGGTGCCACCTCGATCAGGTAGCCGGGTGAGCGGCGCACGATCGCGGACCGGCCGAGGAGCTTGCGCAGCTCCCAGACCCGCACCTGGAGCTGGCCGCGCGCGCTGATCGGCGGCTCGCCGTCCCAGACGAGCCCGATCAGCTGTTCCTCGGAGACCACGCGGTTGGCGTTGAGCAGCAACGCGGCCAGCACCGCGCGTTGCTTGGGCCCGCCGAGCCGGACCGGCTCGCCGTCGAGGTGCGCCGCCACCGGGCCCAGCAACCGGTAGCGAACTCCCCCCTCGACCACGGACTTCATCCTGCCACCGAATTCCGCGAATTCAGGAGGGAAAAGTCTCGTAAATCACCTCGACCCGTTGTTCGATATTCCGACCGTTTTCATTAAGCCGCACGTCACCCGTTGTTCACCAAAACGCGGGTGGACGCCGTGCCGAGACCGGTCGGCCCGCGCAACGCTTGCGGCGCAACGGACTGCGGGCGGTGGTGCTCCTCCAGCGCGGCGTCGCTGTAGCGGTAGGTCTTGAGGTGCCATTCGCGGACGGCCACCATCCAGTCCTGGAGTTCGGTCACGTACCGGGTCAGCACGGCCCGCGCGTCGTCGTCGAGCCCGAATTCCTCGAACAACGCGGGCAGCTCGATGTCCACGATGTGCCGGAACTGGTTCATCCGGGCGGCCTGGAGGTCGTGCACGACCCGGTAGGCCCGGTCCAGGTCGGTGTCCAGGAAGTTCCGCACGACCAGCACCAGGTTGTGCAGCTCGCCCTCGTACTGGACCTCCTTGCGGTAGGACACCAGGTCGTTGACCATCCACGTGTAGTCCGAGGCGGTGTTCTCCAGGTTCTGGATGGTCCGCGTGCGGTAGATCTCCGGCGGCACCGCGTTGCCGTGCCCGAACTTCGCCATGCTCTTGGTGAACGTGGAACCGAAGGTCCGGCGGCGCATCTCCACGTAGTCCACCGGGTCCGGGATGTGGTTGAGGGCGTGGTTGTGCAGCTCCCACAGCCACGCGTCGAGCATCTCCGACACGGCGTGCTTGAAGTCGCGCCGGTAGTCGGGCGGCATCGGGCCGGCGGTGCGGCGCCACAGGTCCGCCAGCGAGACCTCCAGCGGGATGACCGGCGTGATCGGCGCCCCGCCCTCGACCGGCATGAGCTGCTTGAGCCGTTCGGTCAGGGCCCGCGCGGCGGTCAGGTCCGGGCCGCGGCCGAAGACCGCCGGGTAGTAGTCGTCGCCGTAGGTGCCCCAGGCCAGCCAGTCGGCGGACAGCTCGATCTGCTCGGGCGAGCCGTCCGGGTCGATGCCCGCCGAGCACAGCGCGTAGTCGAAGCCGCGGACCTTCTCCTCGGTCCAGATGCGCGGCACGTCGTCGTAGTAGCCCATCTCGTGGCACCACTCGACGTTGTGCTCCAGCGCGTCCTTCCAGTGGGGGCTCAGGGTCAGCGGGTAGGGGATGGCCATCTCGGGCCACTCCAGGTGGGGCACCTCCTCGAACGGCACGTGGCTGAAGCCGCGCAGTCGTTGCGGCGCGGTGGCGGCGAACGCGCGGACGGCGCTCGTGCCCAGCCCGGTCGGGCCGCCGAGCACCGGGCCGGCGGTGACCGCGCCCTCGTTCATGTAGCGGCTGGAGCGGGCGTGCCACTCGTGGCCGCCGGACTGCCAGTCCTGCAGGCCCTTCACGTACGCCAGCACGGCGAGCCTGCCCGCCGGGTCGACGGCGTGCTCGTCCAGCAGCAGCGGCACCTCGGTGACGGCGGTGTGCTCGAACTGGTGCAGGCGGGAGGTGAGCAGGTCGTTGACCGCCTCGGCGGCCTCCTGGGTCGGGATGTCCAGGAACTTCTCCAGCACCAGCACGCCGTTGCTCAGCTCGCCCTCGTCCAGCACCTCGCGCTCGTAGGAGAACAGGTCGTTGCGCAGGTGCACGGCGTCGGCGAACGTGTCGCGCAGGACGCCGATCGGCCGGGTGAGGGCGATCCGGGCGGGCACCTCCATGCCGGTGACGTGCTCGACCAGGTTCGCCGACCACGGCGCGCCGCCCACCTTGCGGCGCATCTCGATGTACTCGATCGGGTTGCTAAGCCTGCCCTCGGAGATGTTCAGCAACTCCCACATGGACTCGTCCAGCAGGTGCTTGGTGTTGTCGGCGAACCGGCGGCGCCAGTCCGCCGAGTGGCTGCCGACGGTGCGCTGCCACAGGTCCGCCAGGCCCTTCTCGACCGGGTTCGTCGGCTCCTCGGTGATCGCGCCGTCGACCGGCATGAACAGCGGCAGCCGGTCGAGGTAGGCCCGGGCGCCCGCCACGTCCGGGTGACGCTTGTAGAGCTCCACGAAGTGGTCGTCGAAGTAGAAGACCCACACGTACCAGTCGGTGACCAGGTCGAGGTCCTCCGGCGAGGCGTCCGGGTGGGTGTAGGCGCAGAGCAGGGCGTAGTCGTGCGAGTCGAGGTCGCGCTCGGTCCAGATGACCGTGCCGTGCTGGGGCACGTCGATCATGTCCATCTCGTACGCCCAGGTCTTCGTGTGCGCCCGCGCCCGTTCCAGGTTGGGGTTCAGCCGTGCCGGGTGGGGCAGGTAGAAATCCGGCAGCAGGAACGGCTGCGCCATCGGCTCGCACCTCTCATCGGTCACCTACCGGGGTGTACCGGGTGTACGCAACCAGTGCCGGGGCGTGACGGCCAAGACCTCGCGGTGCTGATCCACACGTTCGGGCACCGGGTCCGCCCGACCGGATCAACGCGGTGCTGCTTTGGGTGGTCGCCGGGTGGGCGGGCCCCGGATGAGCACGCGACGAGCGGTGAAACCGCCACGCAGGCTGCACACTGGACGACGTGCCCCGCTTGGAGCCGTTCGACGTGGACTTCTTCGACTCGGCACCGCAGCGCCACAGCTACGTGCTGGACCTGCCGGTGTCACCTGAACGTGTGTGGCGCGGGTTGGCCGCCTCCAACCCGCTGTGGTGGTGCCGGCTGCTGTCGTCGGTGGAGTACACCTCCCCTCGCCCGTTCGGGGTGGGTACGACGCGGACCGCGGCGGTGCTCGGCGTGCTGCGGCTGCGCGAGGTGTTCATCCGGTGGGACGAGGGGCGGCGGCAGTCGTTCGCCGTGGATCGGGCGAACTTGCCGGTGTTCCGGCGATTCGGCGAGGACTACCTGGTGGAGCGGTCGGGCGAGGGCTGCCGGCTGACGTGGACGTTCGCCTACGAGCCGGCGTTCACGGTGGGCGCGCGGCTGAACGCCGTGGTGTTCGGCTCGCTGGTCGCCGACACGAGGCGGCACTTCAGCACCTGAACGTGCTTGCGGAGCGTTACTTTCTACGCCGAGAAGTGCAGTAGATCACGCCCATATGGGTGATTCGCGAGATTAGGTTAGGCTCCCCTCATGTCTAAGGGAGACGCGCTGCTCGCCGGTGAGGAACTGGTCCTCGCGCACCACGACCGCGCGGTGGTGCACGGTGTCTCGCTCGGACTCCGCGCGGGCGCCGTGACGGCGCTCGTCGGGCCCAACGGGTCCGGCAAGTCGACCGTCCTGCGGTCCCTGGCGCGACTGCACCGGCCGCGCGAGGGGAACGTCCGGGTGGGCGAGCGGTCGGTCTGGGGGCACTCCCCGCTGTCCGGCAAGGAGTTCGCCCGCAACGTCACCCTGCTCACCCAGCAGCGGCCGACGCCGTCGGGCGTGTCGGTGCGCGACGTCGTCTCCTACGGCCGGTACCCGTACCGGACCGGGTGGCGCGGGGTCGACCTGGAGGGCAGCGCGGCGATCCAGCGCGCCATGGACCTGACCGGCGTGACCGCGATGGCCGACCGGGGCGTGGACGAGCTGTCCGGCGGCGAGCTGCAGCGCGTGTGGCTGGCGTCGTGCCTGGCGCAGCAGACCTCCGTGCTGCTGCTGGACGAGCCGACCAACCACCTCGACCTGCGCTACCAGGTCGAGGTGCTCGACGTGGTGCGCGACCTGGCGAACGACCACGACGTGGCGGTCGGCGTCGTGCTGCACGACCTCGACCACGCGGCGATCATCGCCGACGAGGTCGTGCTGCTGAGCGAGGGCCGGGTCGTCGCCGCGGGCGGGGTCCGCGACGTCCTCACCGGCGAGCACCTGACCCGGGCCTACGGCGTCACCGTGCACGTCGCCGACGACCCGGTGACCGGCGCGATCCACTGCCGCCCGCTGGGCAGGCACACCCCGCGACCGGTCTGATCCGACTTCCCCCTTCACCCCTGAGAGGTACCAGCGATGCGCTTGCTTGCCCCTGCCCTCGTGACGGCGGCCGTGCTGCTGTCCGCGTGCGGCACGACCGAGACGCCGACGACCACGCCGACCGAGTCCGCCGGCGGGCCGGTCACGGTGACCGACTCCCGCGGCAAGGAGGTCAAGCTCGACTCCCCGGCCAAGAAGGTCGTCACGCTGGAGTGGGCCGAGACCGAGACCGTCGCCTCCCTGGGTGTCATGCCGGTGGGTGTCGCGGACGCCGCCGGTTACAAGACGTGGGACTCGGCGGTGCCGCTGACCGGTGACGTGAAGGACGTCGGCAAGCGCAACGAGCCCAGCGTCGACTCCATCGTCGCGCTCGACCCCGACCTGGTGATCATGGCCGAGGGGCGGGGCGAGACGCTGGTCGGCCAGCTGGAGAAGTACGTCCCCGTGATCGTCACCAAGGCCAGCGACGCCTCCCGCAACCTCGACCGGCTGCGCGAGGACACCAAGCTGATCGCCCAGGCGATCGGCAAGGCCGCCGAGGGCGACAAGTTGCTGTCCGAACTGGACACCGCGCTGGCCGACGGCAAGAAGGCGGTCGAGGCCAAGGGCGCGACCGGCACGCCGTTCGTCATGGCCGACGGCTGGCTGCAGGGCAGCACGGTCAACATCCGCCCGTTCGGCAAGGGCTCGCTGGTCTCCGACACCGCCGAGGCGGTCGGCCTGAAGAACGCGTGGACCGGCGAGGTCGACCCGCAGTGGGGCCTGGGCGCCACCGACGTCGAAGGCCTGACCGCGCTCACCGACCCGAAGACGATGCTGTTCTACAGCGCCTCCGAGGACGACGTGTTCACCACCGGCCTCGCCGCCAACCCGGTGTGGCAGCGCCTGCCGTTCGTGGTGAACAAGAAGGTCGTCAAGCTGGAGCCGGGCACGTGGACGTTCGGCGGGCCGAAGTCGGTCATCAAGGTCGCCGAGCAGTTCGTGAAGGCTGCCACCGCCTGATGATGCGCACCGCCGTCGTGACGGCGGGGATCGTGGCGCTCATCGCCGTGCTCTCCGCCGTCCACCTCACCCAGGGCACCGCGTCGACCGGTGTGCTCGACGTGCTCCAAGCCCTGGTGGGCAACGGGGACGCGCAGACCCTCGCCGTGCTGGAGGGTTCGCGCGTGCCGCGCCTGCTGGCCGCGTTGCTGCTCGGTGTCGCTCTGGGCGTCGCCGGTGCGGGGATGCAGTCGGTGGCGCGCAACCCGTTGGCCTCACCGGACACGCTCGCCGTGAACGCGGGCTCGCACCTGGCCGTGGTCTCGATCGCGGCGTTCGGGCTGAGCCTGCCCACGCTGCCCGCGGGCGGTGCCGCGTTCGTCGGCGGCCTCGCCTCGTCGGTGATCGTGCTCGGGCTGTCCGGCGGCGGTTCGACCAGCCCCCGGCTCGTGCTCGTCGGCTCGGCGGTCATGTTGACGCTGCAGTCGGCGACCATCCTGCTGCTGCTGATGTACGAGCAGGAGACCACGGGCCTGTTCGCCTGGGGCTCCGGCTCGCTGACGGTGAGCGACCTGAACGCGACGGCCCAGATGACCCCGGTCGTCCTCGTGGCGGTCGCCGCGCTGATCGTCATGGGCCGGTCCCTCGACATCCTGGCCCTCGGCGACGACAACGCCACCGTCCTCGGCCTGAAGGTGCGACGAACGCGCGTGGGCGCCGTCCTGCTGACCGTCGCCCTGACCGCCGCCGCCGTCACGGTGGCCGGCCCGATCGGCTTCGTCGGCCTGAGCGCCCCCGTGATCACCCGCCTGCTCACGCCCTTCGTCCCGGGCCTGGGCAAGCACCGGGCACTGCTGCCGGTGTCCGGCCTCGTCGGCGTCGTGATCGTCCTTGGCGCCGACGTGCTCCTGCGCGCCATCATGGGCTCCGCCGCCGCCGTCCGCGTCCCGACCGGCGTCATGACCACCATCCTGGGCGCCGTCGTCCTGATCTGGCTGGCGCGCCGCGGCCGGTCCAGCGGCACGCCGCGCCAAGCCCCGGCCGGCCGCGTCGGCGTCGCCACCTCCTCCCGCCGCCTCTTGATCACTTCGACCGTCCTGGCCGTCCTGCTGCTCGCCGCACCGACCGCCGGCCTGATGCTCGGCGACCGGTTGGTCCTGCTGGGCGACCTGGCGAACTGGTTCGCGGGCCGCACGGGCACCGCGCTGACGTTCGTGGTCGACCAACGCCTGCCCCGCGTGCTGGCCGCGCTGGTGGCGGGCGCCGCACTGGCCGTGGCCGGCTGCGGCATCCAGTCGGTGAGCCGCAACCCCTTGGCCGAACCCGGCCTCCTGGGCATCACCGCGGGCGCCGGCCTGGGTGCCATCACCCTGATCACGGCCGTGCCGATGGCCGGCGCCTGGCACATCGCCGGTGCCGCCGGCGTCGGCGCGATGGTGGCGTTCGCGCTGGTCTACGGCCTGGCGTGGCGGTCGGGCCTGGACTCGGACCGACTGGTCGTCATCGGGATCGCGATGTGGTCGGCCGGCATGGCGCTGATCACGCTCCTGATCGTGACCTCGGACCCGTGGAACACGGCGAAGGCACTGACCTGGATGTCCGGCTCCACCTACGGACGAACCCTCGAACAGGTCCTACCCACCGCACTGGCCCTCCTCCTGCTGACCCCCCTCCTGTGGGCCCGACACCGCGAACTGGACCTGCACAGCCTCGACGAAGACACGCCACGCGTGCTCGGCATGCGAGTCGAACGCTCCCGCCTGGTCATCCTGGTGGCAGCCGGCGTGCTGGCGGCCACCGCCGTGTCGGCCATCGGCGTAGTCGCATTCGTCGGCCTGGTCGCACCACACCTGGCCCGATCCCTGGTCGGCGGCCGGCACAGCCGCGTCCTCCCGGTCGCCGCAGCCGTCGGCGCGATACTCGTGAGCGCCGCGGACACCGTGGGCCGAACCGTCATCGCCCCCGCGCAGGTACCGGCAGGCCTGGTGATCGCCCTGATCGGCACCCCGTACTTCGTCCTCGTGCTCTGGCGAACCCGCGAAATGCGCACCTGACCACCACCCCAACCACACCTGCCCACGCCTCCCCGCCGCCGGGCCGGCCGTTTTCTCCGGCTAACGTGAGAAATGCGATTCAGGTTGTCAAAGGTTGCATCTATCGCCCAATCGAACGACACCCCATCGAACCCGCAACCAACCGCCGAGGCATCCAAACGCGCCCACAACGGACCCGCAACCAACCGCAGAAGGCCCGATTTTACATGGGGTTCGGGTGCTTTAGGCTGGTCGAAGCCGGGCAGGCTTGGCGGGCGCTTTATCCGCCAGGCCTGCCCGGCTTCGGCCTGCCTGGAGTACCCGTAAGGGGCCCCATGTCAAATCGAGCCGGACCGGAACACCGACCCCTCACCCGAACACGAACGACTGACTCGCCTGACCGTCACACGGATTCTGGATGAGCTGGACCCCCGACCCCGTACGACCCCCGAGGATCCCGATGCACGACGCCGCCCCGGGAACCGACCGCAGCCGATAGCCGCCATTGGCCGGTTCGAGGGTGAACCGCTGCTCGGGCCGGTTCTCGTCGCAGTAGTCGCCGGCGAGGAGCAGTCCGTTCCCCGAACCGCCGTAGTCCACGGTCGCGCACCCCAGACCGTGTTCCACGTTGTGCAGCTTGATGCGGTAGGTGCCGTCGGCGAGGCGCTCCAACCCGGTGGGCGGCGTGGCCGCGGCGCAGTCGTACTGGCCGAGGACGATCCGGTCGGGGTTGGCCGGCTCCGGGCCTTCACCGACGCACAGACCGGAGTGCGCGAGCCGGATCCGCTGGACACCGTCCTTCGGCCCCTGCGCCGGGGGTGGCTGGGGCGCGACGACCTTCGTGGTCGTCGTCGTGACGGGTGGGGCCTGCGGGGGAGGCTGTGGTGCGCTGGTGGTCGTCGGCGGCTGCTGGGACGACGGTTCGGTGGACGTCGGCGCGAGTGCCGGTTCGGCCGTCGTCGTGGTCGCGCTGGTAGGGGCGGCGTTGTTCTGCGCCGGCGCCTGGTTCCCGTCCGCGAGCACGACCGCGAACACCACCATCGCCACCACCGCCAGCACACCGGCCACCACGGTCAACCGCCGCCGGGTGAACGTGGCGGACCCCGCCGACGCTGGATCATGGGCCGGAGCGGGATCACGAGCGGTTTCGGAATCGGGAGCAGGAGCGGGATCAGGAGCGGGATCGAGAGCGGGATCGGCGACGCGCTCCACGCCCGTAGCCCCGTCGACCGGATTCACCGTGGCGACCGCGAGAGCCGTGCGCAAATCCGTCCACGCCTGAACCACCTGATCGTCACCACCGCACGCCCGGATGTACGCGCTCAGCAGTTGTTGCCTCGGCAAGGTGTTGCGCGACAGCGCCGTGCTCAGCGTCGACGCCGGCAGGACATCCCCCGCCCGCTCCGCACGACGCTCCAACTGCCGGTAGCTCAACCCCGTCCGCACCCGCAGTTCGCGCAGGGCCGCGGTGAACTCGGCGGCGTCCCGGACTTCCGGCGGTGCCAAGCCTTCCACTGCGATTCCTCCCCCAAGGCCGGCCGACAGCATGGCACACCGGCTCAGGCCAAGTGCTCAGCCATGTGCTCAGCCAGGTGCTCAGCCAGGTGCTCGGGCCAAGTGCTTGCGCAGTAGATACCCGGTTTGTTCATCCAGCTCAACCGCGGCCCGCTCGAGCAACGCCCGCAGCACCGGCGCCTCCGCCGCCCTCACCTCCAACGGCTCGACGGTCCGACGCCGCCACGGCACCGATTCCAGGGACCGTGCCATCCGCGCGGCATCCGCACGACCGCGCCGAGCCAACCGCTCGTCCGCGCGAACCACCACCGTCAACGCCGCGCGCAGCTCAGCCACCGGCCCGAACCGCCGCGCCAACCGATACCCGGCCAGCCGCACGGCGGGCCGCTCGTCGGCCAGCAACTCCCACGGCAACTCCTCCGGCACCGACCGCACCGCCACGGTCGCCTCACGCACCACCGCCGACGACGGGTCGCGCAGCATCGGCCGCACCCGGTCGTCGGGCACCTGGTCCAACAACCGCAACGCCCGGACCGCCCTTGCCCTGATGGTGGCCGACGGGTGCGCCAACAGCTCCACCAGGTGCCGCCCGTCGCCACCCACCTCGGCGAACCCGTCGATCGCGCCCGCCGTCACGCGCGACCGGTAGTAGGCGGGCACGTCCACGCCCTCCCGTGACGCCGCCACCCGCGCCAACGCGCGCACCAGGGACGACGTGTCGTCCAAGTACGCCACCACTTCCGCGTCACGCCCCGACCGCACCAACCCGGTCAACGCCTGCACCCGCACCTCGGCGTGCGGTGACGCGGCCAATCGCCGCAGCACCTCCACCCGCCCGGTCCACACGCAGTCCCGTGCCGCCGCCTCCGCCGCCGACGACCGCAGCCGCACGTCGGGAGCCGTCAACGCGACCGACACCTTCCGGTCCATCCGCCACGTCCCCGCTCCGAACGCGAACGCGCGCACCTCCCGGTCCGGCGACTCCAGCAACGACTCCAACGGCGCCCGCGCGTCCACCGCCGTGGCGAGGAGTTGCTTGCGCACGAACGACCCCCGCAACCACCGCTCGACCCGCAGACCGACTCCCAACGCGGCCGGCAGGTTCCGCGCGGGATCGTCGTGCAGCACCTCGGCCAGCCCCGCACCGGCCACGGCACGCACTTCGCGCACCCAGTCGCCGGTCCGCAGCACCAGGAACGGCACCAGCTCGGGCAGCGGTCGGGCGATGATGTCCCGGACGGCCCGTTCCCGAATCCGCCCGTCGCCGTGCGTGCTCGCCAGCGCGATGCCCAACGGCGACGCGATCCCCTTGCCGATCCGGGAAACGCTCTTCGACACCTCAGGCCGCGCGGTCCACCTCCACCACCGCACCCGCCGCGCCACGGCGTCCAGCCGGATCAGCTCACGTGGCCGACGGGCCAGCGTCGCCAACGCCGCCAAGCCTGCCGCCTCGTCACCCGACGCCTCGATCGCGGCGAGCGACAAGAACACCGGGTCGACCTCGTCCCAACCCACGCGGTGCGGCTGGTCGAGCAGCCGTTCCAGTTCTTCCACCCCCGCATCGTGACGCACCCCGCCCTTTCCGGCCGCCCGATTTTCGGGTCATAACCAGACGGCATGGGCACAGGTCTTGGACACCCCACCCGTCCGCTGCCCACGATCGGAACCATGGACGACGGTCAGAGCGTGCGCAGGCGGACGTTGTTGGCAGGCGCCGGAACGGCGGGTCTGGTCGCCGCGAGCATCGGCACGGCCCAAGCGCAACCCGAACACGAACAGCCGGACCCAGGTGAACTGCGGGGTCAGGTCGCGCTGGTCACCGGCGCGGCGCGGGGCATCGGCAGGGCAACGTGCCTGGCGCTGGCCAAGGCGGGCGCGGACGTGGTGGCGCTGGACATCGCGTCACCGCGCGCGATCGCGCTCGACTACCCGCTGGGCAGCGAGGACGAGCTGAACGAGACGGTGCGCGCGGTGCGTTCGGCCGGTCGGCGCGCGGTGGCGGTGAAGGCGGACGTGCGAGACGCCGCACGGCTGCAGGACGTCACACGGCAGGCGGTCCGCGAGTTCGGCCGGCTCGACATCGTGGTCGCCAACGCGGGCATCACCACGTACGCGCCGCTGGACGCCCTGTCACCGCGCCGGTTCGCCGACGTCATCGACGTCAACCTGGTCGGCGTGGCGAACACCATGCGTGCCGCCATCCCGCACCTCGTCGCGCGCGGGAGCGGTTCGATCATCGTGGTGTCGTCCAGCGAGGGCAGGCATGGCGCACCGCGACTGGCCCACTACCAGGCGGCGAAGTGGGGCGTGATCGGCCTGGTCAAGGCCGTGGCGACGGAGGTGGGGCCGGCGGGCGTGCGGGTCAGCGGCGTCGCGCCGACCGGTGTGCGGACCCCGATGGTGCTCAACGAGGCCACCTACCGGTGGGCGGGCGGCACCACGGTCGAAGACCTGGAGCAGGCCCTGCGCGCCTACCACACGCAGCCGGTCGGGCTGATCGAGCCGGAGGACGTGGCCGACTCGATCGCGTTCCTCGCCTCGCCGCGCGCCCGGTACGTCTCCGGCACCGTGCTCGACGTGACGGCGGGCGCGAGCACCAAGTGGAGCAGTTGATCCCCCTCGATCGGCATCTGGAGTGCACATGACCGAACACCTGTCCCGGGCCGACGTGCTGCGCGGCCTGGGTGCGACGGCGGTGGGCGTGGCGGCGGGCTCGCTGCTCGGCACCGGCACCGCGTCCGCCGCTGCCGACCACCCGAACGTGATGCTCATCAAGGACTACTACGCGGCTTACGGCTCGGGTGACGTGGCCGCCCTGCGCCGGTTCTTCGCCGCCGACATCCGGTGGACGATCCCCGGCCACCACCCGTTGTCCGGCACGAAGGTCGGGGTCGAGGAGGTGCTGGCGTTCTTCGCCGAACTCGCCAAGGCGGGCTTCCGCGCGGAGCCGATCTTCCTGGCCGCGGACGGCGACTGGGTGGTCGACCTGCACCACGGCTGGAGCACCCGGCCGGCGGGCCTGGACATCACGTGGGCGCTCGCGTTCCGGATCCGCGCGCGGCGGATCGTGGAGGCGGTCAACTTCGCCGCCGACCAGCACGCGGCCGACCGGTTCTTCTGGCAGGCCTACCCGTTGGCCCCCATCCCGAACCGGCTGGCCGCGCGCTGACCCCGGCGTCCGGTCGCGCGGGCGTCAGTCCCGCTCGCGCGACCAGGTCGCCGGGTCGGCCGCGGTCTGCTCGCCGGTGGCCAGGTCCTTCACCTCGTGCGGCCGACCGTCCTCGAACGGCGGGAACCACACGAACGGCACGCCCTTGCGCGAGGCGTACCGGACCTGCTTGGCGACCTTGTCCTCCTGGTGGTACAGCTCGACGTTGTATCCCCTGTCCCGCAACGCCTTCGCCGTCCCGGTCGCCGCCCGCCGCCGGTCCTTCGGCAGCACGACCAGCACGTCGGCGGGCGTGCTCGGGCCGGTGTCGAGCAGCCCGGCGGACAGCATCTTGGCGAAGATCCGGGAGAATCCGATCGACATGCCCACGCCGGGCAGCCTGCGCCGGATGAACGACCCGGCCAGGTCGTCGTACCGACCGCCGGAGCAGATCGCGCCGTACTCCGGCCAGTCCACGAACTTCCCCTCGTAGACGGTGCCGGTGCAGTAGTCCAGGCCGCGCGCGATGGAGAAGTCGACGACGACCTCGGGCAGGTCGGACAGCTCCCGCAGCACGAAGTCCAGCTCCGCCAGGCCCTCGTCCAGCAGGGCCGACCGCACGCCCAGCCGCCGCACCGCCTCGACGTCCCGCAACCGCGCCAGCTCCAGCACGGCGTCGACCTGCCCGGGTCGCAGCCGGTCGGCCAGCAGGCCCGCGACACCGTCCGCGCCGATCTTGTCGATCTTGTCCACGGCGCGGATGACGTCGACCGGGTCGGCGATGCCCAAGCCTTCGTAGAAGCCCTGCAACACCTTGCGGTTGTTCACGTTGATGGTCCACGCGGGCAGGTCCAGCGAGGTCAGCACCTCGTGCACGATGCGCGGCAGCTCGGCGTCGAAGTGCAGCGGCACGTCGTCCACGTTGATCACGTCGAGGTCGCACTGGGTGAACTCGCGGAACCGCCCGTCCTGCGGCCGTTCGCCGCGCCACACCCGCTGGACCTGGTACCGCTTGAACGGGAACACCAGCTCGTTGAAGTGCTGCGCCGCGTACCGCGCGAGCGGCACGGTCAGGTCGAAGTGCAGCCCGAGCTGCCCTTCCTCCGCGCCCTGCGCCCGCCCGAGCGCGTAGACCTCCTTCGAGGTCTCCCCCTTGGCCACCAGCACTTCCATGCGCTCGACCGCGGGCGTCTCGACGGAGCAGAACCCGTACCGCTCGAACGCCGCGCGGATCCGGTCCAGCCACCGCAGCTCGACCAGGCGCACATGCGGCAGCCACTCGGGGAAGCCGCCGACGGGCACCGGTCTCACCAGGGGCTGATCGCTCATGACCGGAAGTGCACCGGATTCCGCCGCACCACGCCAACCGGTTTTCCGATCGGGTGTACGTCGGTCCGCGTACGCGGGAGTGCCGCTCCTGGGCCGACGCGGGTACCGGCGCGTGGCCGCCACGATGGGCCGACGTCCGAGGTCAGGGGGTCAGGTCATGGCAGAGGTGACGCGCCGGGTCGTGCTCGGCGGGATGGCGGGTGCGGCGGCGCTGACGGTCGCGCCGTTGCGGGGACAGGCGACCGAAGCGGCCGAGATGCGGGCCCGGCGGCTGACCGTGGAGCACGTGGTCGACCCGCTGGGCATCGACGTGGGCGCGCCGCGGTTCTCCTGGCGGTTGGCCGCGTCGGGGACGGGTCGGTCGCAGAGCGCCTACCGGATCCTGGTGGCGAGTCGACCGGAACGGCTGGGCACGCCGGACGTGTGGGACTCCGGAGAGGTCCGGTCCGGCGAGCAGACCGCGCGGGTCTACGCCGGGCCGCCGCTGCGCAGCCGCACCCGGTACCACTGGACGGTTCGGGTGTGGGACGAGGCCGGGCGGCCGGGGCACGGCGAGGTCGGGTGGTTCGAGACGGCGCTGCTCGCCGAGGACGACTGGTCCGCCGACTGGATCGGCACCGGAGCCGCGGTACCGCCCGCCTTGCGGGTGCTGCCGCCGCGCGAGTACGCCGCGGTACCGGTGGAGGCCGGGCACACGCTCGGCCAGACGTTCCGGTCGGACGGCCCGCTCACCGGTCTCACCGTGCTGCTGAAGGTGGCCGGCACCACCGGCTGCACCATGGCGCTGCACCGTGACGGTCCACTTGGGACGGTGGTCGCGACGAAGAGGCTCGACGGCCTCACCCCCGACCGCTACGGGCAGGCCCACGGTCGGCTGGACTTCCCGGAACCGCTCGGACCCGGCCCGTACTACGTGGAGCTGTCCGCCGCGAGCGGTGACGTGCGCTGGTACGGCCTGCCCTACGACGCCTACCCCCACGGCACGGCCCACGTGGACGGCCGGGCGGACACCGGTGACCGCTGGGTGTGCGGGATCCCGCCCGCACCGCCCGCCGAACCGCTGCTGCGCGACGAGTTCGACGTCCCGGCGCCGGTCGCGTCCGCCCGGCTCTACCTCGCGGGCCTGGGTCACGCCGTCGCCCTGGTCAACGGCACCAGGGTCGGCGACGGCGAGCTGTCCCCGTCGAGCACGGACTTCGACGTCCGCTCGCTCTACACCACGCACGACGTCACCGCGCTGCTCCGCCCTGGAGGGGCCCGGCGGCAGGCTGGAGGCGTACGTGGGCGCACCCGTGCGCGCGGGCGGCGTCGTCAAGCCCCAAGCGGTGACCCGGGTCGGTGACGCGTGGCTGTACGACTTCGGCGTGGTCCTGTCCGGCTGGACGTCGTTCACCGCGACCCTGCCCGCGGGCACCACGATCCGCCTGCTGCACAGCGAGAAGCTCGGCGCGAGCGGCCGGATCGAGGTGCAGACCCCCGGCGGCCTGGAGAACTCGATGGTCGACGGCCGGTTCCAGGTGGACGAGTACATCGCCTCCGGGGACCCGGACACCTGGCGACTGGCTCACCTACGGCGACCGGACCGTGCCGGAGAAGCACTACGAGCCCGTGCGGCACTACGTCGGCTGGCTGCTCGGCAAGCTGCGCGACGGCATCGCCGACGACCAGTTCGGCGACTGGTACCCGCCCCGGCCCGGCCCCACCCCGCGTCCGCCGGAGGGCAACACGCTCGTCGGCACGGCGTACGTCATCAGCACCCTGCGGGACGCCGTCGCGGTGGCCGAGGTGGTCGGCGACACCGCGCAGGCCACCGCCTGGACGACGCAGGCCGAGCAGCTCACGCGGCGGTTCAACGAGGTGTTCCTGCACGGTGACGCCTACCGCACCGACGTGCCCACCGGCTACCGCCAGACCAGCAACGCCGTGCCGCTCGCGTTCGGGCTGGTGCCCGCCGGCCGCACGGCCGCCGTCGCCGCCAGGCTGGCCGCCGAGGTCGAGGCCACGCGGCACCTGGACACGGGCGCGCTGGGCGTCGGCGCGCTCCCGTACGCCCTGTCCGACCACGGCCGGGCCGAGCTGGCGCACCTCGTGCTCGGGCAGCGCGACTACCCGTCCTACGGCTACCTGCGCGACCTGGGCGCGACGACGTTCTGGGAGTCGTGGGAGGCGGGTTCGCGCGGGCACAACGACCCGACGCTCAGCTCACCGGTGTCGTGGCTGGTGGAACGGGTGGTCGGGGTGGAGCCGCTGGCACCGGGGTGGGCACGGTTCCGGGTCGCGCCGACGCCCGTGCTGACGAGCGCGAGCGCCACGCTCGACACCGTGCGCGGCCGGGTCGGCGTGTCCTGGCGGCGTGACGGCGGCACGCTCGTGCTGGACGTGGAGGTGCCGGTGAACGCGGTGGCCGAGGTGGTCCGGCCGGACGGCACCCGAGACCTGGGATCCGGCCGGCACCGGCTGACCTGGCGACTGGGCCGGTACGTCACGGCGGACGCGCCGGCGCGATGACCCTGGTGGCCACTCGGCAGGCGTTGCGCCGAGTGGCCACCCACGGCCGACTAAGCCGGGCGGGCGACGATCCGCGGAACCGCCTGCAGCGCGGTCATGATGTCGTCCACGGCCGCGCCCAGCTTGGCGTACTTCTCGGTGTAGAGCACCGGGAAGACGCCGGGGCGGTTGGCGGGCCGGTAGGTGTCGACGTAGTCCGTGCCGAGGTTGCAGAACACGACCACGATGTAGTTGCGCCTGCCGTTGCCGGGCAGTGCCTTCACGATGCCCGCGTCACTGCCGGTCGTGTCGACCCAGCCGGTCTTGTGGCCGAACGTCACCTCGGCGACCGCGTCGCACGGCCGCACGTCGCTGTCGTACACGGCGTCGCCGACCTTCATGGTGCCGTCGGGCTGGACCCAGCGCGGCGGCGTCCGCTGCGCGATGCCCTGCACCGGGTAGGCGCGACCGCAGTGGTTCGTGGTGGACAGCATCTCGTTGTGACCCTGACCGGCCAGCGACTTCAGGAACTGGACCCGGGACGCCAGGCTCAGCTCGTCACGGGTGACCGCCTTGCCCGCGTCGGTCGTCCACAGCGTGCCCGTGGCGCCGTTGACCAGCAGGAGCAGCTTCGCGGTGTCGATGCTGCTCATGTTCGACCCGATCCACCGGCCGCCGTTCTCCGGGTTGGTGCCGGTGACCATCAGCGTCGGCATGCCCAGCTCGACGAACGTGCGGTTGATCTCGTCCCACGCGCCGAGGTCGTGGATCATCTTGATCAGCGCGCAGGTGGACTCGTTCTGCGACTTGGTGATCATCTCGTCGAAGTGCTGGCGGATCACCTTGCTGGACGCGGCACCGCACACCGGGTGCGGCGTCACCGGCACGTAGTCGTAGACCGCGTCGAGGTTCACCCGGCCCTGGTCGGCCAGCCGCAGCACGCCGAAGCCCACCATCAGCTTGAGCACCGACGCCGGGTAGGGCGAGGAGAAGTCGATGGGCGCGCCCTCCCGGCCGGCGAGCACGTCGCGGGTGCCCCGTCCGCCGTTGACGTCCCACTCGGTGTCGTCCCACCAGCGGTAGCGCACCTTGTCGGTGGACAGCTTGCGCTGGTCCAGCGGCACCACGACGCCGTTCGGGTACTGCGGGCTGAGCAGGACGTCGGCCATCGCGCTCGGCCGGCCGAAGCGGTCGAGCTCGATCACCGCGATGTCCAGGTTCGGCGTCTGGTGCAGCGGCCTGGCCGCGGCGGCGTCGAACCGGGCGGTGCCCGCCTCGGCGGCGGACAGCGGGTCGTACTTCTCCGGCGCACCGGCCTTGGACGCCGCGACCAGCTCCGGCGGGGTCAGGTCGAGCACGTCCCGGAAGTTCTGCGCCGCCACGGCCTGGCGCAGTTGCTCGGCCAGCAGGACGTTGACGTCCTGCGCGACCGCCCCCGCGGTCGTCGCCGTGGTCACCGAGCTGACCAGCACCGCGGTTGCCGTGAGGGCGGTGGCGGCGAGCAGCCTGCGTCGGAAGGATCTCATTGCGCTCCCCCATGAAGTGATCCGTTTGCGTCGCCGACCGTAGTGCATCGGACGCCGTCGTGCGGCACCTCGTATTCTAGCGCTAGAATAGCGCCGTGGACCTGACCCCCGCCGAACTCACGCTCCTCGGCCTGCTCGTGGAAGCACCACGT
Organism: Saccharothrix sp. CB00851; assembly: GCF_001905065.1. Taxonomy (NCBI): domain Bacteria; kingdom Bacillati; phylum Actinomycetota; class Actinomycetes; order Pseudonocardiales; family Pseudonocardiaceae; genus Saccharothrix; species Saccharothrix sp. CB00851. The sequence continues at coordinate 103,381 of NZ_LWLC01000012.1, read as the reverse complement.
CACGGCTACGAGTTGGAGGAGGTCATCACGGCCCGCGGCCTGCGGGAGTGGACCGAGATCGGGTTCAGCTCGATCTACTACCTGCTCGGCAAGCTCCGCGACCGCGGCCTCATCGCCGAGGCGGGGTCGGACGGGCCGGCGCGCGGCAAGGCCCGCAAGGTGTTCGCCCCGACCCCGGACGGTGTCCGTGCCTGCGCCCGAGCCGCCGAGGAGGCCGTCGCCGCGCTCCGGCCGGTGTTCCCGCCGGTGCTCGTCGGCCTGGCGAACCAGCCGGTGATCCCGCCGGAGCGGCTGCGCGCCGCGCTGGCACGGCGGGCGGAGGCGTTGGCGGCCAAGGTCGCCGAGGTCCGGGCCGCCGCACGGCCGGACGCGCCGCCGTTCGTCCGCGCGATCTTCGACTACTCGCTCGGCCAACTCGAAGCCGAACAGCGGTGGCTCGCCGCGTACCGAGAGGAACTCGATGCCCTACGACGTGAAGCGTGAGCTGAAAGAGCTGTACGCGCCGAAGAACCGCGCGTGGGCGCTGGTGGAGGTGCCGACCCAGCGGTTCCTGGCGGTGGACGGCGCCGGTGACCCGAACACGTCACCGGACTACACGCGTGCCGTGGAGGCGTTGTACGCGGTGGCGTACACGCTGAAGTTCGCGAGCAAGCGCGCCGGCCGTGACTTCGTGGTCGGCCCGCTCGAAGGCCTGTGGTGGGCAGACGACCCGAGCGTGTTCACCGCGCGGGCCAAGGAGTCGTGGCACTGGCGGATGCTGATCAGCCTGCCGGACTGGGTGACCACCGACCAGGTGACCGACGCCGTCGCCACCGCGTCGGCGAAGAAGAAGCAGCCCACGATCGCCGACGTCCGCCACGAGACCCTGACCGAAGGCACCTGCGCGCAGGTGCTGCACATCGGCTCGTACGACGACGAAACCCCGCTGCTCGCCGAACTCCACGACGAGTACGTGCCGGGCAACGGCCTGACCCTGGCGGGCCTGCACCACGAGGTCTACCTCGGCGACCCGCGCCGGACCGAACCGGCGAAGCTGAAGACCGTGCTCCGCCAACCGGTTCGGCGGTTGGCTTAGCGGAACGCGGTCAGGAACTGGTCGCGGAAGGTGTTCATGGGGCGCACGGGTGCATGAGGGCCCGGTTCGAGGCCGTCGGTCCAGCCCCAGTCGGCGGTTCTGGCGTGAACGGCGGGGTCGCGGGACACGATGGTGATCGGCACGTCGCGGCCCGCGTCGGGACCGGTCACGAACGGCGCGGGCTGGTGGTCGCCGAGGAACACGAGCACCAAGTCGTCGTCGCCGTAGGTCTCCACGTAGGACACCAGGGTGTTGAGGGAGTACTCGACCGTCCGCGCGTAGTCGGCCCGCACCAGCGCCGGGTCGCGGCCGAACATGGCCTCCGCCGGTGCCTCGCCCGAGGTCATGGAGTGGTAGATCGAGCCGTCACCCAGGTTCGGCCAGCCGACGGTGGTCGGCGCGGGTGACCACGGGGCGTGGCTGGACAGCAGGGGGATGACCGCCATGACGGGCCCGTCGCCGCGTTCGAACTGCTCGAACCTGGCCAGGGTGAACTCGTCGGGCGTGGTCGCGTAGCCGAAGCGCGGGCCGCGGTAGCCGAGGTCGTCGAACGCGTAGATCCGGTCGTAGCCGAAGAACTCGCCTTCCGGCCACGCCTTCGTGATCCCCGGCATGACCCCGACCGAACGCCAGCCCGCACGGCGGAACGCGCTGCCGAGCGTCAACCGGTCACCGGTCAGCAGGGTGCGGTAGCGCTGTTGGTTGTCGATCCACAGGCCGGACAACAGGGTGGCCTGGGCCAGCCAACTGCCGCCGCCGGAGGTCGGGGAGGTCAGGAACGCGCTGCGCGCGGCGTAACCGGCACCGGCCAGGCGTTCGGTGCCCGCGTCGAGGACGGCGGTCACGCGTGGCGCGATGTCGGGGTGTTCCACGGCGGAACGGCCGTAGCTCTCCACGAAGGCCACGATGACGTCCTTGCCCCGCAACGCGGTCAGCAGCTCGCCGGTGGCGAACGGGTCGACGGCCGACTCCGCGGCGAACTCGGCGCGGTCGCGCAGGCTGTCCTGGACCCGGACGGCCTGGTCGTGGACGAACCTCGTGGTGTCGTGGGAGGCCAGCGTGGGTGCGGCGAAGGTGCAGGCGGTCAGGACGGCGACCGTGCGGGTGACGGCGAGGCGGTGACGGCCGACCGCGCGGGTCAGCCGTGCGGCGGAACGTGCCGTCAGGTGGACGATCGCGACCGCCAGCAGCACGGCGGCGATGACGGCCGCGACGGCGGCGAACCGGCCCGCCGTCGCGTCCACGTAGTCCACCGCGGGCACCAGCAGCGGCCAGTCGAGCACCAGGTCGAACGGCCGGTGCAGCACCGCGTCGAACCCCAGGTCCAGGGCCTTGACCACGAGCAGGACGCCGAGCACCGCGCCGCCCGCGATGGCCGCCCGGTGGCGCGCCCGTTCCGGCAGCACCAGCACCACTACGACCGCGAGCAGCGCCTCGACCGGCAGGCGCAGGAACGTCGCCGGGGTCAGCGAGTCGACGTCGCCGGGCATGAGCAGGGCGAGCAGGACGAGTGCCCAGGCTGCGACGGTCATGCGGTCCTCTCTGCTCGCTTTGCCCGGTACAACGTGCGCCGGCGGCGGCGCGGTTCAGCGATGACCCATTCTGCGACGGCGGCGTTGATCATCCAGCCGAGGCCGAGCAGGAGTGTCCTGGTCAAGCCGGTGGCCGGGCCGACGAGCACGATCCACGCGACGGTGACCAGCGCCTGGGTGCCCGCGCCTTGGGCGAGCGCGTAGCCGCGGATCATCCACGCGCGGTGGCGGGGCAGGTCGCGGCGGCGGATCGCCAGGAAGCCGAGGACCAGCGCCAGGGTGGTGACCGAGCCGGTGACCAGGCGGAACGCGGCCAGGAGGTCGCCGTCGCCTTCCGGGTAGGGGTAGAAGACGGTCATCCACAGGCCGGTGAGGGCCATGAGGAGGCCCGCGGGGATGAGGATCCGACCGAGGTAGCGGTGGGTGCGTGGCTTGCGCCTGCGGAACCCGGGCGAGAACTGGAAGGCGCCGCCGAGGCAGTACGCGACGGCGCCGAAGATGTGCAGCACGACCGGCACGGGTGCGGCGAAGAACCTCGCGTTCTCCGGGGTGACCTCGCCGCCGGCCAGGTCGGTGAGGCGCAGCGCGCCGCCCGCCATCGGGATGAGGGTGAGCGCGATCAGCGCGGCGGGTAGGAGCCAGCTGCGGGAGGAGGTCATGGTGGAGGCCCTTCTTCGCGTCCGGGTGCCGGTCCGAGTCTGCGGACCGGGGCGGCGCGGGACATCGGGAGAAGGGCCGGAGCCGGGCGGTACCGGCGGCCGGGTGCGGGCTAGTACTTCCGGCCGGTCTCGTAGGCCCACAGGGCGATCTCGACCCGGTTGCGGGCGCCCAGCTTCGTCATCAGGCTCGCGACGTGCGTCTTGACCGTGCTCAGGGTGATGTGCAGCTCGGCGGCGATCTCGCTGTTGGTCCGTCCCCGCGCCACGGTCGCCAGGACCTGCTCCTCGCGGTCCGTGAGCGGTTCGAGGGGTTGCGCGGGTGACGCCGCGGGTTCGCCGGCGGCGAAGGTCTTGAGGAGCCGGGCGGTGACACTCGGTGCGATCAGCGCGTCGCCCTCGGCGGCGGCGTGGACGGCCTGGGTGAGCAGCGCCGGTCCGGCGTCCTTGAGCAGGAAGCCGACGGCACCGGCGCGCAGCGCGGCGTAGACGTACTCGTCCAGGTCGAACGTGGTGATGACGACGACCGCGAGCGGGTCCGCCACGTCCGGCCCGGCCAGGAGCCGGGTGGCTTCGATGCCGTCCACACCGGGCATGCGGATGTCGAACAGGCACACGTCGGGGCGCAGGCGCCGGGCGAGTTCCACGGCCCGCCGCCCGTCGGCCGCCGCGCCGACCACCTCGATGCCGGGTTGGGCGTCGAGGATCATGGTGAGGCCGGTGCGCACGATTTCCTGGTCGTCGGCCACGACCACGCGGACGCTCACGCGGCCGATCCCGTCCGGGGCAGGGTGGCGGTCACGGTCCAGCCGCGGTCGCGGTCGGGACCCGCCGCGCAGGTGCCGCCGAGCAGGTCGACGCGCTCGAACATGCCGATCAGGCCGTAGCCGGGGGTGGTCTGCGCGGAGCCCTCGCCGTCGTCGCTCACGCGCAGGTGCACCGAGGTGTCGTCGGCGGCGACGCGGACCTCGATGCGGGTGGCGTGCCGGGCGTGCCGCTGCGCGTTGGTGACGGCTTCCTGGGCCAGGCGGTAGACCGCCGCGTCGATCGACGGGTGCACGCCGTCCAGGTCGCCGGTGATGCCCACCTCGACGGCCGGGCCGGAGCGGTGCGCCGCCGCGAGCTGTTCGAGGTCGGCGATGCGGGGGCTCGGTGCGAGGTCGACCGATTCGCCGCGCCGCAGGACGCGCACCATCGCGCGCATCTCGGTGAGCGCGCGGGTGGCCTCGGCTTCGATCAGGCGCAACGCGTCGGTCGCGGCGTCCGGCTGCGCCACGGCGAGACCGGCCTGGGCGCGGATCGCGATCGCGGACACGTGGTGGGCGACCGTGTCGTGCAGGTCCCGGGCCAGCCGTTCCCGTTCCAGCAGCTTGACCCGGTCGAGCTCACGGGTCCGCAACCGGGCCCGGTAGCGCATGGCGACACCGAGGGCCGTGGCCGCGAACAGCACGGTCAGCCCGCCGATCGCGTCGGCGAAGGAAAGGTCGCGCAGGACCATGGACAGGGTCGCGGCGCCGGTCACCAAGGCCAGGCCGAGGACGGCCTCACGCCCGGAACCCCACCTGACCACCGCGTACACCAGGATCAGGACGAACGCCGCCGTGTGGGGCTCGTCGCGGTCGTGGCCGATGGCCAGCGACACCAGGCCCGTGACGCCGAAGGCGATGACGAGCACGGGCAGCGGTCGGGTCCGGCGCCACAGCACCGCGGGCACCAGGCCGATCACCACCACCGCCCACAACCACCGCCACGGGAAGTCCGTCCGGAGGGCCGCTTCCAGCACGGCGAGCGACACGAGCACGCCGACGAGCACCCAGTCACGCCACACCCGCGGCGGCGGCTGGTGTGGCCGGGGTTCACCCCAGGCGGCGCGGAGGACTGGGAGCACCCGCTGATCGTACGAGCGCCGAGCCCGCGTCGGATCGGCTTAAAGTACGACGGACCCGGGTCTGGTGGGCGTCGGTACGGTGGCCTCGTGACCCGCCCGTACGTCCTGCTCAGCGTGGCCGTCAGCGTGGACGGCTACATCGACGACCGCAGCGCGCAACGGTTCCCGCTGTCCAACGCCGAGGACTTCGACCACGTCGACCAGGCGCGCGCGGAGTCCGCCGCGATCCTGGTCGGCGCCGCGACGATCCGCCGCGACAACCCGCGCCTGCTGGTCAACGACGCGCACCGCCGTGCCGCCCGGGTCGCACGGGGCCGCCCCGAGTACCCGGTGAAGGTGACCGTGACCGGCAGTGGCGACCTGGACCCGGCGCTCGCGTTCTGGCACCACGGCGGCGACAAGCTCGTCTACACCTCGTCGTCCGGGCATGGGCGTGCCGTCGCGGCAGTGGGCGACCTGGCGGACGTGGTGCCGCTCGGCCCGGCCGTCGACTTCGGCGCGCTGCTGGACGACCTCGGCGCACGCGGCGTGGACCGGCTCATGGTGGAGGGAGGCGGCACGATCCACACCGCGTTCCTGTCGGCTGGGCTGGCCGACGAGATCCGGATGGCGGTGGCGCCGATGCTGATCGGCCAGGCCGCCGCGCCCCGATTCCTCAACCCGGCCGAGTTCCCGGGCGGCCCGGCCCGCCGCTTCCACCTGGAGGACGTGACCAAGCTGGGCGACGTCGCCGTGCTGCGCTACTTCCCGAAGGCCTGAAGCAACGCCCGAATCGTGTCGCGGCGGAACCACGCCACGACGGCGGCGAGGACGAGCAGCAGTGCGGGCAAGACCGCGCCGTCCGAGTCACCCAGGATGACCAACTCCGTAGCGACCGCTCCCGACATCACGCCGACCAGGCCCAGCGCGGCGAGGCCGCACAGCCTCGGTATCAACAGGCCGAGCGCGCCGGCCAACTCCAACACCCCCGTCACGTACCGGAGCCACTGGCCGAAGCCGATCTTGTCGAACTTGCCGACGAAGTCGTCACCGAGCAGCGACACCCCGCTGTAGGCGAAGTACGCGGCCAGCAGCACCTGCAACGCCCAGAGGGCGATGTTGCCGACATTGCGGGCGAGGTTGGGTTGAGCTGCCTCAGACATGGCTGGTTCCTTGAGTGTTGGGGGTAAGAGCTTGAAAAGCTTGAAAAGCGTCCTCGCCGGACGGGCAGATCAGCAGGATGACATCCCCCGGTTCCGTCTCCGTCTTGTCCCGTTGGGAACCCCCTGTTGGGTCGTGGTCCCGGACTCCGTGTCATCCCACCGACCTCCCTCCGGGCTACCACACGTGTCAAGGGCGGCGCGCGGTCCCAGTGAAGTGACAGTCGAAGTTGGACGCGCCGCCCTTGACACGTGCGGTAGGGCAAAGCCAGGTCGGCGGGATGACACGAAGCCCTACCTTTGGAAGGGCAAACAGCGCCGCCAGTGGCACGAGCCGAGCGGCGCCGACGAGCGCGGGGACGAACGGGCCCGGGGCGTGTGCGGCGGCGTTGCTCCCGCTTTTCATTGGGAGGGGTTCGTGTCATCCCGCCGACCTGGCGCAGCCCTACCGCACGTGTCAAGGGGGCCTCGTGCAAGCGCTGCCTCATACTCCAACTTCGAGGCCCCCTTGACGCGTGTGGTAGCCCGGAGGGAGGTCGGTGGGATGACACGTACCCCGGCCCACGACGCAACAGGACATCCCCGACGGAACAAGACCGAGACGGGACGAACGGGAGGTCATCCTGCTGATCTGCCCATCCGGCGAGGACGCTTTTCAAGCTTTTCAAGGCTTTCAGGCGCATTGCGCCACAACCACACCACATCCCGGCCGAACGACCACACGAGCGCCGCCAACGCGAGTCCAACCAGGACAGACGGGTACGGCACCAGACCGGACGCGGCGACCACGAGCGCGATTCCCTGCACCGCAGCCACCACCTTGCGCGCATAACTCGGCGGCAGCGCGCCACGCAGCCGAACCAGTGACCAGGACGCCACCACGAACGCGTACCGCAGCGCCCCCATGACCACCACCCACGGCCCGACGCCCAACGCGACGTGCGCGCTCAGCACCAGGATCAGGAAGGCGTCGACCTCCATGTCGTACCGCGCGCCCATCGCCGACGCCGTGCCGGTGCGACGGGCCACCTGCCCGTCCACGAAGTCCAACGCCAACGCGACCGCCGCGAGCGCCACCAGCAGCACCGTCTCCCCACTGCCGTCGGCCACCAACGCCGTGACCGCGCCGACCAGCAGCCCCCTAGCCGACGTGACCCGGTCGGCGGGCCCCAGCACCCCGCGCCCCGACATCTGCGCCGACATCTGCGCCGACCGCTGCACCGCACCGCTGAGCAACGCCTGAGTGCCCACCGCGTACGCGATGCCCGCGAGCCACCCGGCGGTCCCCAACCCGACCGTGCCCTCCAGCACACCGAGCAGGATCACCTGGAGGCCGGCCCACGCGGACGGTTCGGTGGTGGTGGGCGCGCTGTGCTGAAGTGTGGTCATCGTGCCCCTCGTCGTCGGGAGGTTGTACAGATGACACGCTCTGCGAGGGCCCTCTGGTTCACCTCATCGGGAAAAAGTGAGATCCGGACCGTGCCGTTGGCCGACCCCGGACCCGGCGACGTGCTGGTGCGCACCCTGTACTCGGGGATCAGCCGGGGCACGGAGAGCCTGGTCCTGCGCGGTGGGGTGCCGGAGAGTCAGCACGACGTGATGCGGGCGCCGTTCCAGGACGGCGAGTTCCCTTGGCCGGTCAAGTACGGCTACCTCAACGTCGGTGTGGTGGAGCGGGGACCGTTGCTCGGCCGCACCGTGTTCTGCCTCTACCCGCACCAGACGCACTACGTGGTGCCCGCCGACTCCGTGACACCGGTGCCGGACTCGGTGCCTGCGGCGCGAGCGGTGCTGGCCGGGACGGTGGAGACGGCGGTCAACGCCCTGTGGGACGCCAGGCCGTTGATCGGTGACCGGATCGCGGTCGTCGGCGGCGGGATGGTGGGGTGCAGCGTGGCCGCCCTGCTGGCCCGGTTCCCCGGCGTGCGGCTGCAACTGGTGGACGCCGACCCGGACCGTGCGGCGGTGGCCGCCGCGCTCGGGGTGGACTTCGCGTCGCCCACGCAGGCCCAGGGGAACTGCGACCTGGTCGTGCACGCGAGCGCGTCCGAGGAAGGGCTGGCCAGGTCGTTGGCGCTGCTCGCGCCGGAAGGCCAGGTGGTCGAGCTGAGCTGGTACGGCGACCGGCGCGTGTCGGTGCCGTTGGGCGAGTTCTTCCACTCCCGACGACTGCGGTTGCGCAGCAGCCAGGTGGGTGTGGTCGCGCGGCCGGACCGCACCTACCGCGAGCGGATGGCGTTGGCGCTGGACCTGCTCGCCGATCCCGCGTTCGACGCGCTGATCACCGGCGAGAGTCGGTTCGAGGACCTGCCGTCCGTGCTGGCCGGCACGCTGCCGCCGCTGTGCCACCGCGTTGACTACGGTGCCGGGCATGTACCTGCCTGACACCACCGAGGACGTGCGGGCGCGGGCGGCGACCGTGGCGGTGCTGCCCGTCGGCAGCCACGAGCAGCACGGCCCGTACCTGCCGCTGGCCACGGACACGGTCGTGGCCTGCGCGATCGCGCGGGCGATCGCCGACGCCCACCCGGTCCAACTGCTGCCCCCGATCACGATCTCGTGCTCGCAGGAGCACGCCGCCTGGCCCGGCACGGTGAGCATCTCGGCGCGGACGCTGTACGCGGTGGTGCGGGACGTGGCGGACTCGTTGCGGCGGGCCGGGGTATCGCACCTGGTGCTGGTCAACGGGCACGGCGGGAACTACGTGCTGGCGAACGTCGTGCAGGAGTCGGAGGGGATGGCGTTGTTCCCGGGCAGCGGCGACTGGGCCGCGGCACGGGACGCCGCCGGGATCGCGACGACGTCCCGCAGCGACATGCACGCCGGTGAGCTGGAGACGTCGATCCTCCTGCACGCCCACCCCGAGCTGGTGCGGCCCGGTTACGAGACGAGCGACCACCTGGCCGACGACCGGCCGCACCTGCTCACGCTGGGGCTCGCGCCGTACACGTCGTCAGGGGTGGTGGGGCGGCCGTCGCTGGCGTCAGCCGACAAGGGTCGGGACGTGCTCGCGGCGCTGGTCGAGTCGTTCGGGCCGTACCTGGCGGTGCTGTGAGGGCCACCGGACCAGCGTGAAGATGCCGGGCAGGCTGCTGATCAGCGCCAACACGCCGTAGACGACACCGGTGGTGAGCCCTTGCGCGGCACCGAGCCCGGCCGAGCCGAACGCCACCGCCAGGAACGCCTCCCGCGGCCCGAAGCCGCCGACGTTCAGCGGCACGGCCATGACCAGCAGCGCGAGCACGACCAGCGGGACGAGGCGGCTGATCGGCGCCCCGCTGCCCGCCGCCCGTGCCGCGACCAGGAACAACGCCACGTGCCCGGCCAACACCGCGGTGGAGAGCAGGGCGACCTTCGGCAGGACTTCGCGGTCCAGCAGGCCGGTGCGGGCGTCTGCCCACGTCGTCCGCACGGCTCGGCGGACTCTCGCGGACAACGCGGCCACCAGCGGACCGAGCCCCAGCACACCGAGCCCCAGCACGCCGAGACCCGGCACGTCGAGACCCGGCACGTCGATCGGCAGGGAACCGGTGCACAGGACGGCGACACCGAGGACGACCAGCACCACCTGACCGGCGGCGCGTTCGAACACCACCGCCCGGACCCCGCGCGCCACGTCACCGTTCCGCTGCCCGTGGCTCACGGCCCGGTGCACGTCACCCAGCACGCCCGCGGGCAGGACGGCGTTGAGCAGGAGCCCGCGGTAGTAGTCGGGGACGGCGGTGCCGAGGGTGAGCGGCAACCCGAGCCGGCGGGCGATCAGGCACCACCGCGCAGCGCTCGCCACGGTGGTCACCAGCCCGATGCCCAACGCGGCGACCACCGCCCAGCCGTCGATCGCGCGCACCCCGGCCAAGAACGCCTCGGCACCCAGCTGCCGACCCAACGCCACCAGGATGGCCACCGCGCCCACCAACCGGAGCCACGGCCAAGCCCGCCTCACCGGGGCACCGCCAGGAGATCGGTGTGGTGCACCACCACACCGGGCCCGTGTTCGAGCTTCCGCCGCAGGAACCCGGGCACCTCGGCGGCCAAGCGGGGTTCCTGCTCGACCGCCGCCTCCACCCACCCGCGCAGCCACTCCCCCGCCAGCGCGGCCTGCTCCGGGCCGAGCCGCCACGGGCTGGGGCTCGTGGTCACCTCAGCACCCCGCCGTTCGAACGCTTCCACCGCGGCAGGCACGGCGTCCGGGCCCAGCAGCCGCCTCCCGTCGACCACCCGCCGCTGGTGCGCGTTGAACGCGGCCTCGAACTCGGCGTCCAAAGCCTCCGGCTCGGCGAACTCCACCCGACCCGCCACCGACAACGTGAACAGCGCCGGGCAGCCCGCGCCCACGCACGCGCCCGCCAGCCCGTCCACCTCCTCCGCCGTCAGCAGGTCCAGCAGCGCCGACGCGGTGACCAGCGACGTACCGGCCAGGTCGGCGGCGGTGAGACAGGTCAGGTCGCCCTCGTGCGTCTCGATCGTCACCCCGCTCATGGTCGCCGCCGCGATGCTGAGCAGCCGGGCGTCGCGGTCGTGCAGCACCCAGTGCTGCGGACCGCCCAGCCGTCCGGCGAGCCACCGTCCCAACGATCCCGTCCCACACCCGAGATCACGCACCACGAGGGGTGTCCGGTTCAGATCGATCTCCCGGAGCCGGTCGACCAGGTCGAGCGCGCGGGCCTCCGCGTCGGCCTTCTCGCGCAGGGACAGCCATTCCGGTGCGAAGGTGCTCATGGCCGCAGACTAACCAGCACACCCGCCAAACCGGCCGCCGTCTCGTCCCAAGTGGACAGCTCACCACGCCGCCGCGCGGCACGGTCACGCAGGTCACGCCGCCAGTCGTCATCGGTCAGCCACCGCCGCAAGGCCGAGGCGTACGCCGCCACGTCGCCCGGCGGCAGCAGCACCCCGCCGGCACCGAGCGCGTCCGGCACGGCGCTCGCCACCACCGGCAAGCCCCGCGCCAACGCCTCGGTCACCACCATCCCGTACGTCTCGGCCAACGACGCCAGCACGAAGAGATCCGCCGTCGCGTACGCGCGATCGAGCGCCGGACCGTGCAGGGGACCGGTCAGCTCGATGCGCCCGGCGAGCCCGTGCCGGGAGATCAGCTCACCGACCGGCCACCGCCGCGGCCCGACGAACGCGCACGTCCACGGCAGGTCCGCGACCGAAGCCAGCGCGCGCACCAGCACGTCGTGCCCCTTGCGGGGCGTGATGGCCGCGACGCAGAGCAACCGGGACGCACCGTCCGTACCCGTGGCCAAGGGCGCGGGGTCGGTACCCGGCGGGACGACGTGGACCCGGGCCAACCCGTGGTGCTCCGCGAGCCGCCGTGCCGCCGAAGGGCTGGTCGCGACGACGGCCCGGGCGGCACGCAGGCACTCCCGCTCGGCGGCGTCGAGCCGCGAGGCCACGGCCGGCGACAAGCCCGTCTCGTCGGCCAACGGCAGGTGCACCAACACCACCAACCGCAACCGACCAGCGTGCGGCACGACGACTTCCGGCACACCGCACGCCACGAGCCCGTCGAGCAGCACCACCGAGTCGTCCTCGATCCCGCCCAACGCCCGGTCCAACGCCGCGCGTGCGCCTGGATCGGGTTGCGGCCAAGCGCCGGGCACCGCGACCTCGCGCACGGCGAGCCGTCGGGCCACCTGCCGGTCGTAGGCGTTGCCGCCGCTGGGCGACGCCGGGTCGTCCACCCCGCCGGGCAGGACGAAGTGGACCGTCACAGCGGGCGTTCGTAGCTCGCCCAAGCGACGTGCGACTCGTGCAGCGTGACCTCGATCCCGGCCAGACCGCGCGCACCCTCGCCGAGCGATCCCGCGTGCACGGCGTCCGCGAGCCGGTCCGCGATGTGCTTAGCCAGGAACTCGGTCGACGTGTTGACCCCGGCGAACTCGGGCACGTCGTCCAGGTTGCGGTAGTTGAGCTCGGCGAGGACGGCACGCAGCCGCTCGGTCGCGAGTCCGATGTCGACCACGATGTTGTCGGCGTCGAGAGCGTCCCGTTTGAACCGCGCGTCGACCACGAACGTTGCCCCGTGCAGGCGCTGGGCCGGACCGAACACCTCGCCGCGGAAGCTGTGGGCGACCATCACGTGATCGCGGACGGTGATGCTGAACAGGGTGACCTCCGCCGAGTGAGCGAGTTACGGTGCGGCTCCGGCCGAGCGTAGTGAACAACGGGCCGGGTGTCGGGTGACGAGGGGGCCGGATGCGCGAAGAAGGGTTCGACGACGAGGACGTGGCGGAGTCCGAGCTGGTCACGCGCCGCGGCACGTTCCGCGCGGTGGCGTTCAAGGCCGACGGGCACGAGCACATGGCGCTGGTCTACGGCACCACTCGACCGCGCGAGGACGTGCTCGTGCGCGTGCACTCGGAGTGCATGACCGGCGACCTCTTCGGCGCGATGCGCTGCGAGTGCGGCGACCAGCTGGACGCGGCGCTGGACCGGATCGTCGCCGAGGGCGGCGGCATCCTGGTCTACCTGCGCGGCCACGAGGGGCGCGGCATCGGTCTGGTGGCGAAGGTGCGCACCCACGTGCTGCAGGACGAACAGGGCCTGGACACGCTCGACTCCGCCACCACGCTCGGCCTGCCGGTCGACGTCCGCGACTACTCCCCCGCCGCGCGGATCCTCAAGCACCTCGGTGTCGCGTCCGTGCGGTTGATGTCGAACAACCCGGACAAGGTCCGGGCGCTGGAGGCCGAAGGCATCGCGGTCGCGGCCCGCGTGCCGCACCTGGTGCGGCCCAACCAGCACAACATCGGCTACCTCACCGCGAAGCGCGACCGACTCGGCCACGACTTGCCGCAGGTCGACCAGCCGACCCGATCGGAATACCCCACCGCGCGGTAAGCCGCCCCCTCTCGAACTGTGCACGGCGTGTGTGCGGGGCGTGTGGTGACGCGTGCAAGGCTATGCGACGCCGACGCCCCGTGCGTCATTTACCCCGACGTTTCCCCGAAACGACGAACGGCCCGGCGCCGCGCAATTCCGGTGGGCCACGGGCTCACCCGCGCACACATTCCGCTGGCCGTCGACGTGGTCGATCCGCAGGCCGGGCAGCCGTTCGCGCAGCCGTGACACGTAGGTGTGCAGGTTGGACAGGTACGACTTCGGCGGGTCACCGTCCCATATCGCGTCGACGAGGTGGTTGACCGAAACCGGTTTGCCCGCGTGCATCAGCAGAACAGCGAGAAGGGTCCGCAGACGTCGGCCCCGAATGTGTACGTGCGCACCATCCGATCCGGACACGGTGAGCGGCCCGAGCACTCCGAACTTCACCGAACCACTGCGGAAGAAACACCATCAGCAAGTAACTGCTGCGACAATGTTGTCGGGATTATTTCACCTCATCGCGAGTTCATCTCGCGAGTCGATGTGTTGTCCGTCGGGTCAGAAATCACGTGTGCCGCTTTTGCCCGAAGATCTGTCGAAAGGCAGACGCGCGGGCACGCGGGCGGTGAGCACGCTGGGCGCATGAGGAAGACGATCAAAGGTGTGGCGGCGGTGGTGGGTCTGATCGGCGTGCTCACCGTCGCGCCGGGCGCGGCCCAGGCGGTGGGTGGAGCGCAGGCGCGGGTGTCGTGGGTCGACTGCGGGGACGGGTTGCAGTGCGGTGAGGTCGTCGTGCCCGCGGACTGGGACGAACCGGACGGCGCACGGGTGACGGTGGCCGTCGCGCGGTTGCCCGCCCGCGACCCGGCCGCGAAGAAGGGCGTGCTGCTGGTCAACCTCGGTGGGCCCGCGCAGCAGATCTCGGTGCTGCGCGTCGCCAAGGGCGCGTTCGAGGACTTGACGCGGTGGTTCGACGTCGTGGTCTCCGACCCGCGCGGGTTCGAGGCGAGCGCCGGGATCACCTGCCCGTACCCGGCACCGCTGCCCGAGAACCTGGAGTGGGCGTCACCGGACCAGGCCGCGTACGAGCGGTACCGGGAGGCGAACCGGCGGTTCGGCGTCGACTGCGGGCGGGTGGCCGCCGGGCCGCTGGCGGGTCGGCTCGACTCCCGGCAGGTCGCGCACGACATGGACGCGATCCGGGTGGCGCTGGGGCAGCCGAGGCTGCACTACTACGGCAACTCCTACGGCACGGTCTTCGCCCAGGCGTACGCGCGGTTCTTCCCGGGGCGGTTCGGGCGGGTGTACCTGGACAGCGTGCTCGACCACACGACCCGGTCCTGGAGCGAGTGGCTGTTGCCGCGGGCGCGGACCATGGAGCGCAACATGGTGCGGTTCGCGCAGTGGTGCGACGGGGACGCGGGCTGCGCGCTCCACGGGCGTGACGTGTTGCGGGTCTGGGACGAGGTGCTCGCGCGGGCGGCACGGGAACCGATCCCCGCCGGGGACACGACGGTGAACGCGTCGAGGATCGTGTCGCGGACCAATCCCGGGTTCGAGGCGGAGTGGCCGCAGTTGGCGCGGGCCATCGCCGAGGCACATGCGGGCGACGCCACTCGGTTCGCCGAGCAGCCGGCCGGCGGGCGTGATCCCGACCTGTCGCGGGTCGTGTTCTGCGCCGATTTCCCCTACCCGGACGACTACCGGGTGCTCAAGTCGTGGGAGGCGGGGTTGCGGCGGGTCACGCCCCACATCGGCTGGGTCGCGACGTGGCCGATGGCCTACCACTGCGCCGGGCTGCCGGACACCGGGACCTACCCGCCGCACCGGCTGCGGGTCTCCGGGTCGGCGCCGATCCTGGTGGCCAGTGGCGAGTACGACAGCACCACACCGCCCCGGGACGCTCGGCGAGTGGCGGCGCAGTGGGGGAACGCGCGGTACCTGCCGGTGAAGGGTGGGCACGCCTTGTATTTGAGCGGGCACCCGTGCGTCCGGGAGCACGTCCACCGCTACCTGACGACGGGCACGTTGCCACCCGACGGAACGGCCTGCGGCGCGGCGTAGACGATGGCCGTCATGCGACACGTCCGGGAAGTGCTGCTCGTCGTGACGGTCACGGTGGTGTTGGTGCTCCTGACCCTCTGGGAAGGGCGTGGCCACCTGCCGCCCGGGGCGGTGGTCGGCTCCCTGTTCGTCAGCCTGCCCTTGCTGCTGCGGCGCGTGCTGCCGTTGACGGGGGCGGTGCTGTCGGCGGTGGTGGGGTTGGGCGGTCTCGGGTTCCTGCCCGCGTGGCCGGGGATGCTGGTGACGATGGGCGCGTTCGCCGCCGCCGTCTACCACCGCGAGCGCGGGCCGGGGTTGGTGCTCGCGGTGTGCGGGTGCTGGGTGCTGGTCAGCGCGATGATCGCGGGCAGCCCGGTGCGGGTCTTCACGGTCACGGACCTCGTCGTGATGGGGGTGGCGCCGGTGGCCACCGGGTACGCGTTGCGCCTGCACCGGGAACGGGCGGAGCAGGCCTCGCGGGTGCAGCGGGCCGAAGCCGATCGCGTGCTCGCGGAGGAACGGGCCCGGCTCGCGCGGGACGTGCACGACAGCGTCGGCCACCACCTCACCGCGATCCGCCTGCAGGCGACCGCGGCCCGGCGGGTGCTGGCCGGCGCACCACCCGTCGCCGATCGGGCGCTGGGGACCATCGCCGAGCTGTCGCTGTCCGCGTTGGACGAGGTGCGGGACCTGCTGAGCACGCTGCGCGACGTGCCGCCCGGGATGGGGCTGGCCGACGTGGACCGCGTGGCCGGGAGGCTGTCGGGACCGGATCGCCGGGTGACCGTGCGGCGGTCCGGTCCGGCTGCCGCCGTGCCGCCCGGCGTCGACCACGCGGCGTTCCGGGTGGTGCAGGAGGCGTTGACCAACATCGCGCGTCACTCGACCGCCGGCGAGGTGGAGGTGTCGTTGCACCGGGATCGGGGCCGGTTGGTCGTGACGGTGGTCGACGACGGATCGGTGGCCGGTGACGTCGAGGGCGAGGGGCAAGGGATCCGCGGGATGCGGGAGCGCGTGCGGCAGGTCGGTGGCACGCTCGCGGTCGGGCCGGGCGAGGCGGGCGGGTGGCGGGTGCGGGCCAAGTTGCCGACGGGGAGGGCGGACCGGTGATCCGCGTGCTCGTCGCCGACGACCAGGCCGCCGTGCGGGAGGCGTTGCGGATGGTGCTGGACGGTGAACCGGACATCGAGGTGGTCGGTGAGGCGGCCGGCGGTGCGGAAGCCGTCCACGTGGCGTTGACCCGGCGACCGGATGTGGTCGTCATGGACTTGCGGATGCCCCACGGCGACGGGATTTCCGCGATCAGCCGGCTCGGTGAGGTGGAGCCGAGGCCGAAGATCCTGGCCCTGACGACGTTCGACCTGGACGAGTACCTGTTCGGCGCGCTCGCCGCCGGAGCGGGCGGTTTCCTGTTGAAGGACAGCGATCCCGCGCTGCTGCTCGACGCGGTGCGCGGCCTGCACGAGGGCCGCGGCCTGATCGACCCGAAGGTGACGGGACGACTCATCGCCCGCTTCGCACAACTGTCACCACAGCCCGTGCCCCGGGAGGTCGACCAGCTCACGCCACGCGAGCAGGAGGTGTTGGCGCACGTCGTGCGCGGGTTGAGCAACGCGGAGATCGCCTCGGCGCTGACCATCGAGGAGGGCACGGTGAAGACCCACGTGGCCCGGATCCTCACCAAGCTCGGCCTTCGGACGCGCGTGCACGCGGTGATCTACGCGTACGAGCACGGTCTCGTCCGGTGACCGTGGTATGGCCAGCCATACCGTGGAGATCCGAGGTCGCCCGGTGGGTTCGCGGCCGGCACGGCGGCAGGGTTCTCGGCATGGTGCTGAGGGCGGGAACGCGGGTGGCGGCTACGCCGGCGACGACGACGGACGTCGTGCGGCTGGACCACGTGACGAAGGTGTACGCGGGACGGGTGCGGGCGCTCGACGGGGTGACGGTCGGGTTCACCAAAGGGTCCTTCACCGCGGTGATGGGGCCGTCGGGGTCGGGCAAGTCGACGTTGCTGCACTGCGCGGCCGGGTTGGACCTGCCCACCGGTGGACGGGTGGTGTTGGCCGGGCAGGACGTCGGCGCGTTGCGCGAACCGAAGTTGACCGCGGTGCGCCGGCGGCACGTCGGGTTCGTGTTCCAGTCGTTCAACCTGGTCGACGCGTTGTCGGTGTGGGACAACGTGCTGCTGCCGCAGCGGTTCGCGGGTGTGCGGCCGGACAAGGCGTGGGCGCGGGAGGTGGTGGAGCGGGTCGGGCTCGGTGGCCGGGAACGGTCGAGGCCGGGTGAGTTGTCCGGTGGGCAGCAGCAGCGGGTGGCGTTGGCGCGGGCGTTGGCGGGACGGCCCGAGGTGATCTTCGGTGACGAGCCGACCGGCGCGCTGGACCTGTCGACCGGGCGTGAGGTGCTGGGGTTGCTGCGCGGGTTCGTGGACACCCACGCGGCGACCGTCGTGATGGTCACGCACGACCCGGCCGCGGCGGCGTGGGCGGATCGGGTGGTGTTCCTGGCCGACGGGCGGCTCGCCGGTGAGCTGGCCGCACCGACGGCGCAGCAGGTCGCGGCCCGGATGACGGAGCTGACCCGATGACGCTGAAGCTGGCGGTGGCGAGCGTGCGACGACGGCTGGGCGCGTTCGTCGGCACGTTCCTGACGGCGTTCCTGGCCGTCGCGTTGATCTCGGGCAGTGGGTTGCTGCTGTACTCGGTGCTGACCGCGGGACCGGGTGCCGACCGGTTCGCGAGCGTGGACGTCGTGGTCGCCCGGAAGCGGTCGGTCGAGCTGACGACCAGGCACGACAAGGGCGACGAGGTCAAGGAGAAGACCAAGACCGAACGCCTGACCGGCGCGGTGCCGTTGCCGGCCGGACTGGTCACGGCCGTCGCGGCGACGACCGGTGTTGGCGAGGTGGTGGCCGACTCGGCGTTCCCGGTGGCGTTGCACCTCGACGGCGTTCCGGTGCGCGCACCGGAGCGTGCGGCGGTCGTGGCGCACGGCTGGGCCTCCTCCGCCTTGACCCCGTACGTCCTGCGTGACGGGACCGCGCCCGCCGCCGACGAGGTGGCAGTGGGCACCGAGTTCGGGTTGACCGTCGGCCAGACCGTGGGGCTGACCACGAAAACGGGCACGCGTGACGCACGGGTGTCGGGTGTGGTGACCGGCGGGGTGCCCGGACAGGCGGCGATCTTCGTGGCCGACGGACAGGTCCGCGAGTGGTCCGGGCTGAGCGGCCCCACGGCCGTCGCGGTGCGGGTGGCACCCGGCTCCTCCCGCGACGACGTGGTCTCCGCGCTCGCCGGACTCGACGCCGACGTCTTCACCGGCGACGAGAAGGTCAACGGCGACCTCCCGGGCGCGGTCCCCGACTACGTCGGGGCCGTCTCGATCTTCGGGTTCCTCCTGGGCATCACGGGTTTCGCGGCGGTGTTCGTGCTCACCGGCACGGTGTCGCTGGCGGTGCGGCAACGGCTGCGGGAACTCGCCCTGCTGCGCACGGCCGGTGCGACCCCGCGCCAGTTGCGCCGTCTCCTGGGCACCGAGACCACGCTGGTCACGGTGGTGGCGACGGTGCCGGCGCTGCCGATCGGCGTGCTGGTGGCGCAGGTGGTGGCCGGTCGGTTCGGCGGACTGGGCGCGGTGCCGGCCCAGTTCACCGTGGCGCTGAACCCGGTGGTGCTGATCGCCTCGGCCGTGCTGGGCCTGCTGGTGGCCCGGCTGGCCACGGCCGTGGCGGCACGGCGGGCGGTGCGGATCCCGCCGACGCAGGCGTTGCGCGAAACGGTGACGGACGCACGCGGCAGCCGGGTGCCGAGGGTCGTGGCGGCGGTCCTGCTGACGGCGGGCGCGGCGGCGATCCTGGGGCTCGTCCCGCTCGGCGGGCCGTTCGGCATGGGGATGGGTTTCGTGTCGTGCGCGTTGCTGCTCTGCGCCGTCGCCACGCTCGGGCCGATCCTGGTGGGCGGCGTCACGGCGGTCGTGTCGCGGTTCGTCGGGTTGACCGGGGTGCTCGGCCGGGTGGCCGGTGCGATGACCCGGGTCGAGAGCCGCCGGGTGGTGGGCGTGGCGATCCCGTTGACGCTGATGTTCGCGATCAACGCGACCATGCTGGTCAACGGCGACATCGTCGGCGAGGTGACGGCCGAGCAGGAGGCGGCGCGCGGCGCACCGGCGACGACTCGCATCACGGCGTCGAACGCGCCCGGCCTGCCGCTGGCCGTCGCGGACCGGGTGGCGGCCCTGCCGTCCGTCACGGGATCCGCCCTCACGGTCGGCACCCGGGTCGTGGTCGACCAGGACGGCAAGCCGGAGGACTACCCGGCGCAAGGCCTGCGGTCGGCCGGTGAACCCGCGCTCGACCTGGGCGTCACGGCGGGGACCCTGACCGACTTGGACCGCGGGTCGGTGGCGGTGAGCGCGCCGTTGGCCGGGCAGCGCGGCTGGCGGCTCGGTGACCGGCCGACGTTCTGGCTGGCGGACGGCACGCGGGTGGCGCTGCGCGTGGTGGCGGTGTTCGAGCGCTGGCGCGGGTTCGGTGATCTGGTGCTGGACGCGGGTGTGGTCGCGGCGCACGACCCGCGGGGGTTGGTCGGCTCGGTCTACCTGCGTGGCGAGCCTGACCTGACGGGGTTCCCGGTGGTGGCGGCTTCCCGCGCCGTGCCGGAGGCGGAGAACCAGCAGGCGGCGTGGGAGTTGATGGTCGCGGTGTCCCTCGGCTTCACGGCGATCGCGGTGGTGAACACGTTCGCCATCGCCACCGGGGCGCGGCGGCGGGAGTTCGCCGGGTTGCGGTTGGCCGGTGCGACGGCACGGCAGGTGCACCGGCTGCTCGACCGGGAAGCGTTGATCACGGTGGTGGTCGCGCTGGTGCTCGGGTGCGTGATCAGCGGGGTCGTGGTCGGGGCGTTCAGCGTGGCGCAGGACGGGCAGTGGCGGCTGTTCGCCGATCCCCTGCGGTACCTCGGGATGGTGGCGGGGGTGGGGGTGCTCGGGCTGGTGGCCGGTGCCGTGCCGGCCCGTGCGGTGGTCCGGTTCCGCGCATTGCCTGAGCTAGTGCCGTGACCGGCGGCCTTTGCCCCGTATTCCGACGGTCGGACGGGTGGATCGTGGCGCCGGCCCCACGTCCTCATCCTGGTCGGATGGGGGCGTGGGGCCGGTGCCGCGAGGCGCCCTGCCGAGCGCCGGAAGACGCGGTGAAGGCCGCCGGTCACGGCACTAGGGTTGACCAGGTGTTTTCGCGAGCGGCCAGGGCACTGGTCCACCTGGTGGCCGGCCTGGTGATCGGACCTGCCTCGTTCGGGTGGGCGGTGCTGACCACGCTGGCCAGTGCCCTGCTGTCGTTCACCTAGTGCGCGGCATCTACCCGCCGATCCTGACCGACCGGGGGTTGGTGGCGGCGTTGACGGCGTTGGCCGGTGACGCGCCGCTGACGGTTGTGGTGGAGGCGTCGGAGCTGGGCGAGCTGCCGGCGGCGGTAGAGTCGGCGGCGTACTTCGTGGTGGCGGAGGCGTTGGCGAACACCGTGAAGCACGCCGCGGCGGACGAGTGCGTGGTGACGCTGCGCCGGTCGGGTGACGTGCTGGCGTTGGCCGTGCGGGATGACGGGTGCGGCGGCGCGGACCCGTCCGGCTCCGGGTTGGACGGGCTGCAGCGCCGGGTCGAGGCGTTGGACGGCACGATGGAGGTCACCAGTCCACCGGGTGGGCCCACCACCGTCCAAGCGGAGTTGCCATGCGCATCGTGATCGCCGAAGACCTGCTGCTGCTCCGCGACGGTCTGGTGCGGATGCTGACCGACACCGGGCACACCGTGGTCGCGGCCGTGGACAACGCACCCGACCTGGAGCGCGCCGTGCTGGAGCACCGACCGGATCTGTCCATTGTGGACGTCAGGTTGCCGCCGGGTTTCCGGGACGAAGGGCTGCGCGCCGCGCTGTCGGTGCGCGAGCGGGACCCGAAGGCGCCGATCCTGATCCTGTCGCAGTACGTCGAGCGCACGTACGCGACCGAACTCCTGGCCGACGGCAACGGTGCGATCGGCTACCTGCTCAAGGACCGCGTGACGGCACTGGACGAGTTCCTCGACGCCCTGGAACGCGTGGCCGCCGGCGGCACCGCGATGGACCCGGAGGTGATCCGCCAGCTGTTCGCGCGCAACACCCGTGACCAGCGGATCACCACCCTGACCGCACGGGAGCGGGAGGTCCTGGCGCTGGTGGCGCAGGGCCTGTCCAACTCGGCCATCTGCGCCGAACTCGTCCTCGCGCCGCCGTCGGTCGAGAAGCACATCAGCAACATCCTGACCAAGCTGGACCTGCCACCGGCCGACAACACCCACCGCCGCGTCCGGGCGGTACTGGCCTATCTCAACCAATGAACTGACCCGATCGGGCGTCACCCCACTAGGGTCGACGGGTGCCTATCGCCTTCGACACGACCGGCCTCCAGCAACACGACCAGACCACCTGGGTGAACCCGGCGAACGGCGACCAGGTCAGCCTCACGTACTTCGACCTGGTCCCGGACCTGCCCGCGTCGTTGGACGACCTGCCGAAGCTGCGGCACGACCTGGCGGTCACCGCCGGCCAGGTCGGGTGCCTCATCGAGGCGCACCACGTGCGACTCGGTGACGTGCCCGCGTTGTTCCAGGTGGTGAAGGTGCCGCTGCCGGACCAGCCGTCCGGGCAGGCGTTCATCGGCTCGTTCACCGTGCCCAAGGCGAAGAGCAGCGCCGTGCTCAAGCTGCAGGCGGTGGAGCGGGGGATGACCGGGATGCGCGAGGCGGTGCTGGTGGCGCGGCTCGGGTTCGAGGGCTGGGTGATGCCGCACCCGTACGCGCCGGAGGTGGAGGGGCGGCTGCCGTTCCACAAGGGTGACGACCCGCGGTACGACGCGCAGTTCGCCGACCACCCGCTGTCCCGCGTGCGAGCCTGGGCGCACCACACCATCCGCACCGCACGCGTCGACCCGCGGTTCGCCGCCCTGCCGCCGTTCACCCCCGACCCCGCTCCCGCTGCCGTCCCCGCTCCTGACCCCGCCCCTGCCGTGCCCTCGGTGGGCTCGACGTTGACGACGGTCGTGCCGGGGCTGCCGATCGGCGGCTACCTGCCGTTGTGGATCGACGACGAGTGCACGTTCTGGCGCATGGCGGAGCCGGACGCCGTGCTGGCCAAGTTGGCGCTCGGCGCGCTGGCGCGGACGCCGTTGACCGACCGGCGGTTCCGCGACTTGGTCGCGCTGGACGAGTCGTCGGGCACGATCATGCTGCTCAACCGGTACCGGTCCGAGGACGGCGGTATCGCCAGTGGCGTGGCGGGGCTCACGCGCGTGACCGGGCGTGAGGCGCACGAGGCGTTGACCACCGACACGTTGCTGGAGGCGTTCCGCTGGATCGGGCGGGTGAGCGTGGCGGCGGCGGAGCGCGGTGAGTACGTCACCGTGGAGCCCGGGACGCACGCCGATGACTTGGCCGAGCCTTACGTGCGGCTGGCCGTGCAGGACGAGCTGTCGATCGCCCAAACCGCACCGACCCCGCCCGCCGAGACCCCGATGTGGCTGGGCCAGTCGTCCCTGACCGCACCGGCCACCCGCGAGTCGATCGAGGCGGGCGGCATGCTGGCCATGTACGCGATGAACACGTGGGGCGAACACCCCCTCCGCCTCTGCCTGACCTTCACCCCCCACTAACCCGTGAGTCGTTGAACTCTCGCGGCGGGTGCTTGGGTGAGGTTAGGGCGGCGTGGGAGGCTGAGCGCACACAGCCCGCATCCGGGCTGGTCGCACGGTTCACGAATCCGGGCCCGAGCATCGAGCGGGCCGACGGTGAACGCCCCATCGGCACGGCACACCGCTCACACCCGCGTCACGCGGGTTCGCACGGCATCGACGTCCACACCACCGTGTGGCAGGCGCGACCGTCCCGACTCACCCCAACGGGAGCACCCTCCAACTGCTGGTCCACGGCGACGACCCGGACGACGTCACCACCCGGCGCAGCGCGCTGGAGGCAATCGCGCGCTGAGTACCGCACAGCCGGTCCGCCTGGCGCCGTTCACCAAGCCTGCTGGGCTTATTCTGTCCAGCAGCCGGTACTTGTCCCGTCGAGCCACACCAGGTGCGCTCGCCGCGTACCCGCCGACCGGGAGCTGACCTCGAACAGGATCCGGGCGGTTTCCGCACTCCGGGAACCCAGGTGAAAGCCACCCTCCACGGCGTGGACCTCGGCGCGGTCGGCGTAGGCCAGGCCGTAACCCGCGACGCGGGCGTCCTCCGCTTCCCCGTACTCCTCCACGATGGCGAACAGCCGAGGCGCCTCACCTGCCGCGAGCCTGTGAATGACCGTGGCGAACTCCTCCTCGCTCCAGGGCTCGATCGCGATAGGCGACTTCGATGTCATACCCGGCACTGCACTTCCTCGTTTCCTGGTTCGCACACATTCGGCAGAGATCAAGCATTTGACGCGGGCCCGCTTCCCTCGTGCGGTATTCGGCGGACCACAGAACTCTTGATGCCCGACCAAGACGCTACGATCGGCGGGGAACGGTGAGAACTGACTGATGGTGCGAGTGCGTCCGACACGGCGAACGGCGGCGCGGGGGTGTCCATGCGGATCGGTGCCGCAACACTGACCGGTGGTCGGGGTTCACGTGCCACGGGCGTTGTGGCCGGGTTCGTGCTGAAGCTGAGCCGGCAGGCCGCCGGGCTCACCCAGGAGAAGTTCGCCGAACTCCTCGGCGTCGACCCCACCACCGTGCAAGGGTGGGAGTCCGGACGACGCCCGCTGGCCGCCATCGGCGCCGGTGAGCTGCTGAAGCTCGGCGCCAGGCTCTCCCGGGCGGGTGCGCCGGCGTCCACCGGGCGACATCTGGGTGAGGCGATCGAGGCGGACCTCGTGCTCGCCACCGGGATCACGGCCGGTGACTCGTGGGTCGATCCGGATCACCACCCGCTCGCCGCCGCGGTGCACCGCAGGACTCTCACCAACCTGATCACCTGGCCATTCACCGGCAGCACACCACCACAATTGGGTGAATTCATCCCCAAGGTGCCCCGACGCGGCCCGGTCACCACACGCCCGCTGTTGCACGTGGACGAGCGCACGCGTTTCTTGGATCACTTGGTGCACGTCACGGAAAGGGCCGGGTACGCGTCTGAACCGCTCCTGCGACGACAGGCCGTGTACCTGCTCGGATTTGACCGGCGTGCGCACGTGGTCGACTGGCTGCGCGACGAGTGGCATCGGGTCGGCCGCCGGACGATCCCCGGCGACGACGTCACCGGACTGCTCGAAGCACGTTCCGCTTCGGTGGCCCTCGCCGCTACCGGCGAGGGAGAGCACATCCACGACTTCGTGAGTCGGATGTCGGACCGCGACGAGGTGGCGAACCTGAACTACTGGGCCTACTGGATCGGCGAACTCGGCGACGTGCGGACGGACGACTCCTTCATGCGGGACGTGGACACCCGCTCGTGGAGCGGGAGCGTGCTCCTCGCGCACCTCTCGAACCGCCTCGATCCGACCACGCCCCACCTGCCGCTCAACCTGCACACGCTGCACGCCCTCGTCGCCTCACGTCCGGAACTGCTCGACGGTCGGCCGCGGCTGCGCGCCTCGCTGACGGAGTCCCTGGACCGGCTGGCCTCCGGCGACTCGCTGACCCGGACAGGACGGGACCAGGTGGCCGGTCTCCGGTACGCCCTCCGCATTTTCGGTCGCTAAGGAGAACGAGTGTCAGACGACGCCGCGGCACTGGCCGCCTTCGGGTACGAGTTGGGTGTGCTCAAGCGCATGCGGCGGGCCGGGTGGTGGCACGCGGGGGTGCGGGATCCCGAGTCGGTGGCCGAGCACACCATGCGGGTCGCCCAGCTGGCGGCGCTCATAGCGGCCGAGGAGGGTGTCGATCCGGCTCGCGCGTCGTTCCTCGCCCTGTGGCACGACACGCAGGAGACCCGCACCGGGGACCTGCCCCACACGATCAGCGGGTACGTCGTGAAGCCGGACCCGCGGGCCATCACGGCCGATCAGACGGGGCGGTTGCCCGAGAGGTCACGCCAGGTGGTGCGGGAGGCGGTCGAGGAGTACGAGGCGAAGGAGTCCGGCGAGGCGCGGTGCGCGAGTGACGCCGACAAGCTGGAGATGCTGCTCCAGGCCGTCGAATACCGCGACACCGGCGTGCAACGGGTCGGCGGGTGGATCGACTCGGCCCGCAAGAGCCTCAAGACCGACACCGCGCGCCGGATCGCGGAGGCGGCGGTGACGTTGTCGCCGCTCGCCTGGCGTGAGCGTTAGGTCGAGGCGCGCACGACCAGTTCGGTCGGCAGGATCGACGCCGCCGGCGGTTCGCCCTGGATCTGGTCCAGCAGCAGGCGCACCATCTCGCGGGTGATGCGCTGGAACGGTTGGCGCACGGTGGTCAGGGCGGGGCGGGTGGAGGTGGCGATGCTGGAGTCGTCGAAACCGCCCACGGCGACGTCCTCGGGCACGCGGCGGCCCGAGTCGTGCAGGACGTTCAGCGCACCGGCCGCCATCAGGTCGGACGCGACGAACACGGCGTCCAGGTCCGGTGCCCGCGAGAGCAGCGAGGCCATCGCCGCCTCACCACCGGCACGGCTGTAGTCGCCGTGCGCGATCAGGTCCGGGGACGCGTCGGCGCCGAGCACGTCCCGGTAGCCGGCCAGCCGTTCGACACCGCCGGGCGTGTCGGGCGGACCCGTGATGGTGGCGATCCGGTGACGCCCGCGTGACCGCAGGTGCTCGACCATCAGCCGGGCACCCGAACGGTCGTCGGCCGCCGCGTAGGCCACCTGCCCCTCGTGCCCGATCGGCTTGCCGCAGGCCACCACGGGAATCCCCGAGTCGCGCAGCTCCTCCAGCAACGGGTTGCCCGTGTGCGACGACACCAGCAGCACGCCGTCCACGTGACCGGCGGCGATGAAGCGGCTGGTGCGCTTGCGCTCGACCTCCGTGTTCGCGGTCATCAACAACAGCGGCACGTCGACCTCGGCCAGTTCCTGCGTGCAGCCCTGGAGCAGGATGCTGAAGTTGGGGTCCTCGAACAGCCGCTGCTGCGGTTCGGTGAGCACGAACGCCACCGAGTGCGCGCGCTGCGTGACGAGGCTGCGCGCGGCCGGGTTGGCGACGTACCCGGTGGTCCGCACGGCCTTCAGCACGGCCTCCAACGCCGCCGGGCTGACGTTGCGACCGCCGTTCAGGGCGCGCGAGACGGTGCCTCGCGACACGCCGGCGGCGGCCGCCACGTCGTGGATGGTCGGCCGGTTGCGCGGCGCCCTGTTCCCGGTCATGACTCCCTCATGCTTTCACCGCTCCGGAGAGCAAGTCGATGCGCCAGTATCGCTGCAACGTGAGGAACAGCGCGATCAGAGGCACCACCGACACCAGCGAGCCGGTGACGACCAGGGTGTAGAGCGCGGGCGTGGTGTTGCCCTGCTTGAGCATCGTGTACAGCCCGAGCGTGACCGGGAACTTCCCGTCGTCGGCGAGCATGATGTAGGGCAGCATGAAGTTGTTCCAGATCGACACGAACTGGAACAGGAACACCGTGACCAGGCCCGGGACCATCATCGGCAGCGCGATGGAGCCCAGGATGCGCACCTCGCTCGCCCCGTCGGTGCGGGCCGCCTCGACCACGTCCTCCGGCACGGACGCGGCGGCGTAGATGCGGGCCAGGTAGATGCCGTACGGGCTGATCACGCTCGGCAGCAGCACGGACAGGTAGGTGTCGGTCAACCCGACCTTCGACAGCAGCAGGTACTGCGGGATGGCCAGCACCACGGCGGGCACCAGCACGCCCGCGATCAACGCGTTGAAGATCAGCGCCCGCCCCCGGAACGCGTACTTGGCCAGCGCGTACCCGGTCACCCCGGACAACGCGGCCGACAGCAGCGCCCCCACGCCCGCGTACAGCGCCGAGTTGGCCACCCACTGCCAGAACACACCGCCGCGGTACCCGTGCAGCTCGCCGAGGTTCGCCACCAGCGACGAGCCCACCGACAGCGTCGAGGTGGAGAACAGCTCACCGGTGCTCTTGGTCGCGGCGATCAACACCCAAGCCACCGGGAACAGGCAGTAAGCCGCACCCAACAACAACACGAACGTCGGCAACCCGCCCAGACGCGCCCTCACCGCTCACCCCCGAACGCCCGCGACCGCGTCACCCGCAGCAGCCCGAACGAGATCACGAACATCACCAAGGCGATCAGCACCGACGTCGCGGCGGCGGAGTAGAGGTCACCGCGGCCGAACGCGTCCTGGTAGACCTTCATCAACGGCGTCCAGGTGAGCGAGAGCGAGTTGGTCAACGGCGCCAGCGTGGTCGGCTCGGCGAACACCTGCAGCGTCGCGATGATCGAGAACAACGACGTCAGCACCAGCGCGGGCGCCAGCAGCGGGATCTTGATCCGCACCGCGACCTGCCACGGCGTGCAGCCGTCGATCCGGGCCGCCTCGTACAGCTCGCGCGGGATCGAGCGCAACGCGGTGTAGAGGACGACCATGTTGTAGCCGACACCGCCCCACACCGCGATGTTGGCCAGCGCGAAGTAGATCCCGGTCGGCGACAGCAGGTCCACACCAGGCAGCGACAGCTCGCGCAACGCCTGGTTGAACGGGCTGGTGCCCGGCAGGTACAGGAACCCCCACAGCAGCGACGCGATCACACCCGGCACCGCGTACGGCAGGAAGATCGCGATCCGGCTGAACCCGCGGGCCCGCACCCGCTCCTCGTCCAGGAGCAACGCGAACACCAGCGCCAGCCCCAGCATCGTCGGCACGAGGATCGCGCCGTAGCCGAGCACCCGCAACGCGCCCGCGCCGAGTTCGGAGTCGGTCAGCGCGCGCACGTAGTTGTCCAGCCCGACGAACACCTCGGAACGGCTGCCCTTGCCCAGCCCGAGGCCCTTGACCTCGGTGCGGAACAGGCTCAGGTACACCGTGTAGGCGATCGGCAGCGCGAACACCAGCAGGAACAGCACCACGGCCGGGGCCACGAAGGCGTACGGCGCCAGCCTCGGCGCCGTACCGCCCCGCACACGAGTCGCCACGGTTCAGCCGCCGACCGTGAAGCCGTTGGCCTTCATGTCGTCCACGGTCGCGGCCTGCATCTTCGCCAACGCGGGCACCAGGTCGGCGCCGGAGCTGATCGCCTCGCCCATCGCGTTCTTGTACGCGGTGTAGGTGACGTTGACGTTCGGCCCCCACGTGAAGCCGGACGACGTGGCGGCGATCTTGGCGGCCTGGGTGTAGAAGTCCGGCTGGTTCGGGAAGAACGCGGGCGGCTGGGCCTGCGCCTCCTGCGCCGACGTCGCCGCCGGGTAGATGCCGCTCTCCTTGACCAGCAGCTCGACCGCGGTCGGGTCGGTGTTGAGCCACACGGCGAACTCGGTGGCCGCCTTCTGCTTCTTCGACCCCGCCGTCACGGCCGTGGTCGAACCGCCCCAGTTGCCGGTGCGAGGCTTGGCGGCGTCCCACTGCGGCATCGGGGCCATCGCCCACTTGCCCGCCGTGCCCTCCGCGTTGCCCTTGAGCACGCCCGGCGCCCACACCGCGCTCAGCCAGCCGATCTGGACGCCGTCGTTGAGCGCCTTGTTCCACTCCGGCGTGTACATCGGGGACTTGTCGATCGCGCCCTCGGCGATCAGGCCGCTCCAGTACTGCGCGACCTTCTTGGTCGCGGCGTCGTCCACGGAGACCTTCCACGCGTCGCCGTCGACCGACCACCACGAGCCGCCCGCCTGCTGCACGAGGCCCGCGAACCAGCCCGGGTCGTTGGCCGAGAACGTGCCGAGGAACTTGTCCGGCGCCTTGGCCCGCAGGTCACGGGCGGTCTGCGCGTACTCGTCCCAGGTCGTCGGCACCTTCAGGCCGTACTGGGAGAACAGGTCGGCGCGGTAGTAGAACATCATCGGGCCGGAGTCCTGGGGCACGGCGTAGACACCGCTGCCACCCAGCGTCACCTGGTCCCAGATGCCGGCCGCGAACTTGTCCTTGACCGCGGCGGCGCCCTCGGAGATGTCGGCCAGCACGTCGTTGCTGACCAGGGTCGGCAGCGCCTGGAACTCCACCTGCGCCAGGTCCGGCGGGTTGCCGCCCTTCGCGCTGGTCAGGAGCTTGGTCACCAGGTCGTCACCCTGGGCCTGCTTGCTCACCACGACCTTGGTGTCGGGGTGGCTCGCGTTCCACTTGTCGACGACCTTGTCGATGTTGGGCGCCCAGGCCCAGAAAGACAGTTCGACCGGGCCGTCGGCGGCCTGCTCGGTGCCGCCGCCGCAGCCGGCGAGCAGGGCGAGGCCGAGGCCGAGTGCCACGGCCTTCTTCGCGATGTCGAGTCGCATGAGGTCTCCGGGGGTTCCGCGTCGCTGACGCCGCTGCCAGCGAGAACCGCGCTGTGAACGTGCACAGTAGTTGGACCACGGTTACGCCTGTCAACCACTTGACGGCCCCTCTTATCTGCACCGTAATCTGCGATCAGACCGTGCACGTTCACAGCCACTGGAGTGCTCATGACGTTTGTGGTGCCTCGCCAGGCCGACGAACGGGCCCTGGGTGACCCGTTCGCACCGCGGATGCCGGTAGGCGTGGACGGCCTCGTCTACGGCGGGGACTACAACCCCGAGCAGTGGCCGGAAGAGGTGTGGGCCGAGGACGTCGAGCTGATGCGGCAGGCCGGGGTCAACCTGGTCAGCGTGGCCATCCACGCGTGGGCGCTGCTGGAGCCGCGCCCCGGCGAGTTCGACTTCGGCTGGCTGGACCGGCTGCTCGACCTGCTGCACGGCGCGGGCATCGCGGTCAACCTGGCCACGCCGACCGTCGTGCCGCCCGCCTGGCTCTACCGCGCGCACCCGGAGATCCGGCCGGTCACGAAGGACGGCACGGAGCTGGAACGCGGGTCGCGGGCGACGTTCTGCCCCAGCGCACCCGCCTACCGCCAGGCCGCCGCGTCGATCACCCGGCAGCTCGGCACCCGCTACGGCGACCACCCGGCGGTGGCGCTGTGGCACGTGCACAACGAGTACGGCGCACCGGTCGGCGCGTGCTACTGCCCCGAGTCGGCCACGGCGTTCCGGCGCTGGCTGCGTGCCCGGCACGGCTCGCTGGACGCGCTCAACGAGGCCTGGGGCACGAGCTTCTGGGGCCAGCGCTACGGCGAGTGGGCCGAGATCGAGCCGCCGCGGGTGTCCGGCACGACCGGCAACCCGGCGCACGAGCTGGACTTCGCCCGGTTCTGCTCGGACGAGCTGCTGGCCTGCTACACCGCCGAGCGGGACATCCTGCGCGCGCACTCGACCGTGCCGGTCACCACGAACTTCATGACCACCAACTGCAAGTCGATCGACTACTGGCGGTGGGGCCGCGAGGTCGACGTGGTGGCCAACGACCACTACCTGACCGCCGAGGCGGACCGCAACCACATCGACCTGGCCATGTCGGCGGACCTGACCCGCGCGGTGGCGGGCGGTCGGCCGTGGATGCTGATGGAGCACTCCACCGGCGCGGTGAACTGGCAGCCGCGCAACCTCGCCAAGCGGCCCGGCGAGATGCGCCGCAACAGCCTGGCCCACGTGGCGCGCGGCGCGGACGCGGTGATGTTCTTCCAGTGGCGCGCTTCCCGCTTCGGCGCGGAGAAGTTCCACTCGGCGATGCTGCCCCACTCCGGCACGCGCAGCCGGATGTGGCAGGAGGTCGTGCGGCTGGGCGGTGACCTCGGCGCGCTGCACGAGGTGCGGGGCAGCCTGGTGCGGGCCGACGTCGCCGTGCTGTGGGACTGGGAGTCGTGGTGGGCGCTGGAGCTGCCCTGGCGGCCGTCGGTGGACCTGTCCTACCGGGAACGGGTCGGGGCGTTCTACGAGCAGCTGTGGGACGCCCGGCTGACCGTGGACTTCGTCGCACCGGAGGCCGACCTGGGCGGCTACCGGCTCGTCGTGGTGCCGTCGCTGTACCTGACCTCGATGGCGGCGGCGAAGGTGCTGCACGAGTACGTGGCCGGTGGTGGCACGCTCGTCGTCTCGTACTTCTCCGGCATCGTGGACGCCAACGACGCCGTGCACCCCGGCGGGCACCCCGGTGCGTTGCGGGACGTGCTGGGCCTGGAGGTGGAGGAGTTCCTGCCGCTGCGCGCCGGCGAGGAGGTCGCGCTGGACGGCGGGCTGCGCGGTGATGTGTGGGCCGAGCACGTCCGCCTGGACGGCGCGGAAGCCGTTCACTCCTATGTGGACGGTCCGGCGGCCGGTGGTCCGGCGGTGACCAGGCACCGGCTCGGCACGGGCACCGCCTGGTACGTCTCGACCCGGTTGCGCGGCGCGGCGCTCGACCGGGTGCTGCGCGAGGTGTACCCGGCGGCGGGCGTGGAGGTGCGCGACGACCTGCCACGTGATGTGGAGGTGGTGCGCCGGCGCGGTGCCGACGCCGACTACCTGTTCGTGCTCAACCACACCGACGACGACGTGCGCCTGGCCGCGTCCGGCACCGAGCTGCTCACCGGCACGCACTGTGAGTCCGAGCTGCACGTGCCCGCGGGCGGCACGGCGGTGCTCAAGTCCTGAGCACCGGTCACCGGGGTCGTCCCACGCGGGACGGCCCCGGTCAGCGGGCGGCGAGCCACCGGCCCCAGGTGGTCACCCGCACGTTCGGCTCCGGGTGCTCGGCCACGTGCAGCAGGAACTCCGCGCGCAGCCGCACCTCCGGG
Source organism: Saccharothrix sp. CB00851 (assembly GCF_001905065.1). Classification (NCBI taxonomy): domain Bacteria; kingdom Bacillati; phylum Actinomycetota; class Actinomycetes; order Pseudonocardiales; family Pseudonocardiaceae; genus Saccharothrix; species Saccharothrix sp. CB00851. The sequence goes on along the minus strand of NZ_LWLC01000012.1, from coordinate 71,521 downwards.
TCGTCGTGCTCCAGCAGGGCCCGCATCCGCTCTTCGAACCGATCGTCGGCGATGTGCCGGACCAGCCGCGCGTACAGCCAGTCCTTGCAGCGGTAGCGGCGGCGGACCACGTCGGCGATCAGGTCGGTCATCCCCGGCCGGATGGTGTCCGGCACGCCGCCCTTGGCCAGCGCGCGCAACAGCACCGCCTTGCGACCCCACGCCGACCACAGCCGTGAGGCGGGCGCACCCCACTCGTCCGGGTAGCGACCCTCCCAGTCCAGGTAGAGCAGCACGAACGGCGCGTGGCGGTCCCGCAGTTCCCGGTCGTCGCCCCACGCCGAGGCGGTCAGCTCCATGATCGTCTGCCCGTAGTGGTAGCGGAAGGCGGCGCGGGCCTGGTCCATCTCGGCGGCCAGGTGCGGCTCGCTCGGCGCGGGGGTGCCCGCCCGCGCCCACACGTCGTTCGACCAGCGCAGGGCGTCCGCCGCCGCCTTGATCGACGCCTGGTGCCGGGCCAGGGCCTGCCGGCGGACGTCGTCGTCGGACGACACCAGGCCCCACACCCACGACGGGTCTCCCACGAACTCCGTTGCCACGGGCGTGATCCTCGCACTACCCCTCCGTACGCGGTACTCCGCTTTCCGTAGTACCATCGATCGCACACCACCGGGGAGAAGCGCATGGACACCAGCCAGCTGCTCAAGGGGGTGCTGGACCTCGCCGTCCTTGCGGTGCTGCGCAAGGAGGACGGGTACGGCTACGACGTGCTGCGCAGACTCCGCCAGGGCGGCCTGGACGGCGTCGGCGACGCGTCGGTCTACGGCACCCTGCGCCGGCTCTACAACGCCGGACTGCTCACGTCGTACGTCGTGCCCAGCGAAGAGGGCCCGCACCGCAAGTACTACAGCCTCAACGAGCCGGGCCGGGAACGGCTCGTCGAATCGGGCCAGACCTGGAAGTCGTTCGCGCGGGCGTTGGACGACCTGTTGGGGGAGGGTGCATGAACACGCAGACGAACACCGAGGTCAAGCACTACCTGGACGGTATGCGCGAGGCGCTGGCCGACCTGCCCGCCGCCGAGGTCGCCGAGATCATGGACGACGCCGGCGCGCACGTGGCCGAGGTCGCCGAGGAGATGGGCGACGAGTTCTCGCTGGCCGCCCTGATCGACCGGCTGGGCACGCCGCGCGCGTACGCCGAGGAACTGCGCGCCGCGGCCGGCTACCCCTCCCCCACGTCCACCACCCCGGACACCGACGGCGACCGGCTGTCGTTCGCGGCCCGGTTCGCGCTGTGGAGCCTGCTGGCCGGCACGGTCATGGCGTTCGGCTTCGCCGTCACCCGCGGGGACACCCTGGGTGCGACCCTGCTCGTCGGCCTGTGCACCGCGGCGGCCACCCTGCTGGTGTTCCGGCAGAAGGACCTGCTCGCCGCGATCACGCGGCTGCCGGAGACCGTCGCCATCAAGGACGTGTCCACCCGGGCCCTCGAGTCCGACCTGGCCAAGGGGTTCGAGTCGCTGCGCGTCTTCCAGCCGGTGTGGTGGATCGGCCGTGCGCTGCTGATCGCCGCGGGCGGCATCCTGGTCTACCGGCCGGACCTCATGTTCGTGCTCGCCCTGGTGCTGGCCGCGCTGTCGCTGTTCGCCGGCCCCAAGGCGAGGACCGACCGCCGCTGGCTGTGGATCAGCCTGCCCGCGACCGGGTTCGCCCTGGGGGTCCTGCTGACCGTCCTCGGCGGACTGGTCACGAGCTTCGACCGCTACCCGAGGAGCGCCCCGGTCTCGTACAACCCGGCACCGCCTGCCCGCCAGAACATCTACGTGTTCGACAAGGACGGCAAGCCGCTGACCGACGTCCACCTCTACGACGAGGACGGCCGCCCGCTCAACGCCCCGTGGTACGGCTGCGCCGGCGACGACCGCCACGACAACCGCTACCCCCGCCCCCGCGTGGTCCACGACGAGCGCGGCTGCCGCGAAGAACCGGGCGTCCCGTTCACCGTCGTCATGCCCACCGTGCCGCCCGCCACCACCACCGCGCCACCGTCGTCCGCCACCCAGTCCCCCGCACCGACGACACCGGTCCCGCCGACCACGATCACGACCACCGGCTGACGCGACGGCGCGGGCTTCACCACGGGTTCGGCGGGGCGGTCGAGGCGCGGACGACCAGGTCGGTCGGCAGTTCGACGTGGTCGGTGGGTGGTTGGTGGCCGGCGATCAGATCGGCCAGCATCCAGCCCGCCTGCCTGCCCATCGCGGCCAGCGGTTGGCGCACGGTGGTCAGGGCCGGGGTGCCGCGGCGGGCCGCCGGGAGGTCGTCGAAGCCGACGACGCTGAGGTCCGCGGGCACCGACAGGCCCGCGGCGCGGGCGGCTTCGACCACGCCGAGGGCCTGCTCGTCGTTGGCCGCGAAGACCGCCGTGGGCCGGTCGGGCCCGCGCAGCAGCTCGGCCGCTTCCCGCCGCCCGCCCTCCCGGGTGAAATCCGCGTGGCGCACCAGCGCGGTGTCGAACGGGATACCGGCGCGTTCGAGGGCGAACCGGTAGCCGTCCACGCGGGCACGGCTGCACAGCACGTCACGCGGACCGCCGACGACACCGATCCGCCGGTGCCCGAGCGACAGCAGGTGCTTCACCGCCGTGACGCCGCCCGCCCGGTTGGTGGCGGCGACGCTGAGCAGGTCCGGCGTGGCCGCGTCGACCGGGTCGATGTGCACCAGCGGCACCCCGGCGCGCGCGAACACCCGCTCCTCGGCGACGCTGATCGGGCACGTCACGAGCAGCACGCCGGCGCGCCGCGCCTCGACCACGTCGGCGGCCCAGGACGTGCCGCGACCGACCGCCGTGGACATCACCACGTCGAGCCCGGAGTCCACGACGCCCCACATCACCTCCATGGCCCACGCGCTGTTCAAGGCGGGGAAGACCAGTTCCACCACCGGCGCGGGAGGGTGCGGCCGGTCGTTCCGCGCCCGGCGCGCGACGCACGTGCGTTCGAGGATCTTCAGCGCGCTCACGGTCCGACACTATCGGAAATCTCACGAAACACAACGAAGCTCTGAACTGCAACGATTCACCCGAAAAGGCGCAGGTCCGACACGCGACCCGACAAGAAGAGGGTCAGCTTTCGCAAAAGTTTCGAAAGCGGGAGCTGCCGGCAGAATCCCCACTGTCCGAAGTCGACGGCGGGAGGCCCGCGGTGAAGTACCTGATGCTGATCTACGGCAACGAGCAGGTGTGGAACAGCGTGGACGCGCAGGAGTTCGCGAAGCTGGTCGCCGAGGTGGACGCGTTCAACGCGTACCTGCGGGAGTCCGGCGAGCTCGTCGACTCTCAGGGCCTGGTGTCCCGCCCGCAGGCGGTGCGCGTGGTGGACGAGGCACCCGTCGTCACGGACGGCCCGTACCTGGAGGCCAAGGAGTACGTCGGCTCCTACTTCGTGGTCGACGTCGACAGCGAGCAGCGGGCACTGGAGATCGCGCGGTCCTACCCGGCCCTGCGCTACAGCCGGGGCCTGGGCGGCGGCCTTGAGGTGTGGCCCCTCATGCGGCACGGCGGCGACGAGCTTTGACCGCCGTCGAGGAAGCCCTGCGCACCCTGACGCCGCGGGTGCTCGGCATCCTCGTGCGCCGGCACGGCGACTTCGCGCGGTGCGAGGACGCGGTGCAGGAAGCGTTGATCGACGCCGCCGAAGCGTGGTACCGCAGCGGCCTCCCCGAACACCCCCTCGGCTGGCTCACGACGGTCGCCAACCGCCGGTACGTCGACCTGGTGCGGTCCGACGCCGCCCGGGAACGCCGGGAGCACGCGCTGTTCGACGCCGTGCCGCGCGACGAGCTGCTCGCACCGCCGCCGGACGCCGAGCCCGCGCGTGACGACCTGCTGGAACTGCTGTTCCTGTGCTGCCACCCCGCGCTGACCGCGCCGTCGCAGATGGCGCTCACCCTGCGAGCCGTGGCCGGGCTGACCACCGCCGAGATCGCCGCGGCGTTCCTGGTGCCGGACAAGACGATGGGCCAGCGGATCTCCCGCGCCAAGCAGCGGCTGCTGGAGGCGGGCGCCCGGTTCGAACTGCCCGCCGACCAGGACAAGGCGCTGGCGGTCGTGCTGCACGTGCTGTACCTGCTGTTCAACGAGGGCTACAGCGCCAGCGCCGGTCCGCGGCTGCGCCGTCCCGACCTGACCGGGCAGGCGCTGCGGCTGACCCGTGAGCTGCACGACCGGCTGCCCGACTCCGGTGAGACCGCCGGTCTGCTGGCGTTGATGCTGCTGACCGAGGCGCGCGCCGCCGCGCGCACCGACGCGGACGGCATGCTGGTCCCGTTGGCCGAGCAGGACCGGTCGCGGTGGGACCGCGCGGCGATCGCCGAGGGCACCGCGCTGGTCACCCGCAGCCTGGCGGCCCACCCCGTCGGCCCGTACCAGGTGCAGGCGGCGATCGCCGCCGTGCACAGCGAGGCGGCCACGGCCGAGGACACCGACTGGCCGCAGGTCCTCGCGCTGTACGACGTGCTGGAACGCCTGGCGCCCAGCTCGGTCACCGCGCTGAACCGGGCCGTGGCCCTGGGCGAGGTGCGCGGTCCCCGTGCCGCGCTGGACGTCCTCGCCGACCTGGAGCGCGGAGCCCTGGCGGGCCACCACCGGCTGTTCGCCGTGCGGGCCCACCTCCTGGAGCGGGCGGGTGACCCGGCCGCCGCCGGCGAGGCGTTCCGCGAGGCCGCCCGACTGGCCGGCAACGTCGCCGAGCAGCGGTTCCTCCTGCGGCGGGCGGCCCGCTGCGCGTCCGCCGAAGATTTTTCCGGGTCGACGTAGAAATCACCCCGACGGCTCCGATCCCCTCCCGAGCGACCCCGTCCGGGCGTCGCCGGGAGAAGGGAACGCACATGACCAAGGTGACCGCGCAGCTGTCGGTGTCCCTCGACGGTTTCTACGCCGGGCCGCGCCACGACGGCGACGGCGACTGGCTGGCCTCGGCGGAGGCGGCGGCGTTCTTCCGCGTCACCCGCTGGGCGATCAGCGCGATGTCGTGGCGGGAGCGGCAGGGCTTCGCGGGCGGCGAGCGCGACCTCAACTCCGACGTCATCGAGGAGAACTTCGAAGCCGCCGGCGCGTACGTGATGGGTCGGCGGATGGCCGATGGCGGCGAGGTGCCGTGGGGCGAGGAGCCGCCGTTCCGCGCGCCCGTCTTCGTGGTGACCCACCGGCCGCGGCAGAAGCTGGAGCGCAAGGGCGGCACCAGCTTCACCTACGTCACGGACGGCGTCGCGAGCGCGGTGGAGCAGGCCAAGGCCGTCGCGGGCGGCAAGGACGTCGCCGTGGCGGGCGGTGGCTCGCTGGTCCGCCAGGTCCTGGCCGCCGGCCTGCTGGACGAGCTGGACCTGCACATCGCCCCGGTGGTCCTCGGCACCGGCCTGCGCCTGCTGGACGCCGACCTCGGCCTGGGCCACAAGGAGGGCATCGAGCTGACGTCGATCCGCGTCCTGCACGCCCCGGACGTCACCCACGTCCGCTACGCCGTCCAGGGCCGCGCCCCGCTCGTCCTGGACGACCGGGGACGCGGCGACGGGCGGTGAAAGCGTCTCCCTAGCGGAGCCGGGCGAGGGCGGTGGCCTCCGCGCTGCCCTCCTCGGCGCTGAACACGTGCACGACCAGGCCCGTCTCGCCGGGCGACGCGGGCACGTGCAGCGTCTCGTAGTCCAGGGTGAGCAGCCCGGCCACCGGGTGCCGCAACCGCTTGCGCCCCGCCGCGCACATCACCACCTCGCCACCGGCCCAGATCCGCCGGAACTCGGCGCTGCGCGCGGACAGGTCGGTGATGAGCGCGGCCAGTTCCGCGTCGTCGGGGTAGCGCCCGGCGGCGACCCGCAGCTGGCCGACCGCCTCCGCCGCCCGCCGCTCCCACTCGGGGAACACGGCCCGGGAGGCGTCGTCGAGGAACAGGAACCTGGCGTTGTTGCGGTCCCGGCGGCCCGGGTCGGCCAGGCCGCCGAACAGCTCGGACCCCAGGTCGTTCCACGCCACCACGTCGAGGCGGTGGTCCGTCGCGAACGCCGGGAAGTCGCCCGCCGCGGCCAGGAGCCGCCGCAACAGCGGGCTGACGCGGGCCCGCGGCGGGGGGCCCTCCCCGGCGGCGGCCAGGGTCGCGAGGTGCTTGCGCTCCGCCGCGTCGAGGTCGAGCGCGCGGGCCAGCGAGTCGAGGACCTCGGGGGACGGCTGCGTCGCCCGCCCCTGCTCCAGGCGCACGTAGTAGTCCACGCTGATCCCGGCGAGCTGGGCCAGCTCCTCGCGGCGCAGCCCGCGCACCCGGCGGCGACGTCCCGCCGCGAGCCCGACGTGCTCCGGTGCGACGCGATCCCGGCGGGCGCGCAGGAAACCGCCGAGCGCCCGCCCCACGTCACCGATCCCGTCGACGTCGTCGCTGCGGATCTCCACGCGGTCCATGGGATCAAGTATGCGTGGCCCTCGCGGTACCAGGATCGCGGTTCCGCCGGTTGAACCGGGTGCTGGCTACCGCGTCCGACTCACGCGAACGTGATCACATGACCAGGAAGAAGATCCTCGTGGTGAGCGCACACCCCGAACCGCGGTCGCTCAACGGCGCCCTGACTTCGTTCGCGGTCGAGGAGCTGCGCGCGGCCGGGCACGAGGTGCGGGTGTCCGACCTCTACGCGATGAAGTGGAAGGCCGCGATCGACGCCGACGACTTCCCCGCCGACACCGGTGACCGGCCGCTGGACGTGCTGGCCGCGCACGAGCGGGCCACCCTGGCGGGCCGGCTGACCGCCGACGTCACCGCCGAGCAGGAGAAGGTGCGCTGGTCGGACGCGGTGATCCTGCAGTTCCCGATGTGGTGGTTCTCGGTGCCGGCCATCCTCAAGGGCTGGCTCGACCGCGTGTTCACCAACGGTTTCGCGCACGGACCGGCCGTGCCACCGCCGTACTCGGACAAGGCCGCCTTCGGCGGGCGGCGCGCGCTGCTGTCGGTGACGATCGGCGCGCGTGAGACGGCGTTCTCCGAACGGGGCGCGCACGGCCGGCTGGCGGACGTCCTCTTCCCGTTGCAGCACGGCGTGTTGTGGTTCACCGGCTTGGTGCCCCTCGAACCGTTCGTCGTGTACAAGTCGGTCGACGTGCCGGCGGAGCGGTTCGCGGCGGCGCGGGAGGAGTACCGGCGCCGGCTGGCCGGTCTGTTCACCGACGACCCGGTCCCGTACCGGTCGCTCACCACCGACTACGGCCGCGACATGCGCCTGCTGCCGGACCTGGAACCGGAGGGGACGAGCGGGCTCGACCTGCACCTCAGGTGAGCCGTCCCCCGCCGGCGGCCGGCGGGGGACGGCGTCACGTCACCGGGTGGTGCAGAGCTTGCCGTTGAGGAAGTACTTCACGGGGTGCACGTTCGGCCCCTGGTAGGCGCCGACGAACCCGGCCGTGGTCGACTCGCCGGGCGCGAGCGTCGCGGTGTTGGCGACGGCCACCTGGTTGCCGGTCTGGGACCAGGTGGCGTTCCAGCCGCTGGAGACCTGCTGCCAGGTGGTCGGCCAGGTGTAGGTCAGCGTCCACCCGGCGACCGGCCGCGTGCCGGTGTTGGTGATCTGCAGGTCGGCGACGAAGCCGTTGCCCCAGTTGGTGCTCTCCTTGTAGGTCACCGCGCACGTCGAGTCGGCCGGGGTGCCGGTGGTGAACGTCAGCGGCGGCGAGGACCACGAGACCTTGCCCGCGTTGTCCCGGGCCACCAGGTTGACCGTGTACGGCGTGCCGGGCGTGAGGTTGGCGGCGGTGAACGTGGTGCCGGTGGTCTCGCCCCACTGCTCGGTGTTCGCGCCGTTGACCCGGTGCACCTCGTACTTCACGCCGGCGGGCGGCGCGGGCCAGGACAGCACGGCCGTGCGGTCGGTGACCTCGGCGGCGACCGGGCGGGCGGGCGCGGCCGGTCCGGTCGCCGAGCCGTGCGGCCTGAGCACGACGGTGGTGATCGAGTACGGCGGCAGCGTCACCGAGGACGACGAGCCGGTGGCCGTCGCGATGCCGGTGTCGCCGTTGGCGAAGGTCAGCACGGTCGCGTCGGCGGCGGCCGTGTAGCCCGAGAGCCGCAGGTCCACGGTCTTGGCGGCGTCCGGGTCCTGGTTGATCAGCATCACGGACAGGCCGCCGTCGGTGCGCCGGGCCGCGTGGCTGCGCACCAGCGGGTCGGTGGACGCGGCCGTGATGAGCTGGTCACCGGGCCGGGCGAACTTCGACACCATCGAGATCGCGTGGTACGGCGCGAACGGCGTGTTCAGCGCGGGCTGGCACACCGTGCCGTCGGTGTTGCAGTTGCCGCTGGAGAGCAGGCCGTAGTCGTCGTAGTCGGGGTGGCCCGCGATCTCGCGCACCTGGCCCATGCCGTTGTGGACGTTCCACCAGTCCACGTTGAACACGCCGTGGCCGATCATGGTCGCGTAGGCGTCGGCGGCGAACAGCGCGCCCGGCTGGGTGTTGCGGCCGAACGACGTGTTCACCTCGGTCAGCGCGATGCCGAGGTCCTTGCCCGCCAGCCGGCGCGACTGCTCGCGCACCAGCGCGACCTGGTCCTTGACCCGGTCGGTCTTGGCCAGCACCTGCGCCGCCGTGTCACCGCCCGGGTACCAGTGGATGATGCCGAAGTCGACCACGGGACCCGCGATGGACAGCACGACCTCGTTCCACGAGCCGCTGTCGCCCGCGGCGGTGATGCCGTCCGGCCACTCGCCCGGCGTGGTCAGCACCGCGCCGATCTTGATGGTCGGGTCGACCGCCTTCATCGCCGTGGCGTAGTCGCGGACCAGGGTGGCGTAGTAGCGCGGGCTCTTGTCCGGGTGGTGGTCGGCCTCCCAGCCGGAGCCGTAGTGCCCGTTGCCGTAGTTCTCGTTGCCGATCTCCCAGTACTTCACGCCGTACTGCTTCTCGACGTTGGCGTACCGCACCCAGGCCGCCGCTTCCTCGGCCGTGCCCGTGCCGTAGTTGGCGGTGACGATCGCCTGCCCGCCCGCCCTCCGCACGCCCTTCATGAACGTGTCGAAGTCGGTGTTGGGCGCCACGTACCCGCCGGGCGCGGTGTGGTCGGCCCAGTGGTAGATGTCCGAGTACGAGCCGCCCGGGTAGCGCATCGCCTTCACGCCGGCGTCCTTGAGCAGGTCGGCGACCGCGTCACTGCCCAGGTGGGTGTCCCAGATGGCGTGGTTGACGCCGGTCGCTGCCTCGTGCACCACCTCCAACCCGGCCCTGGTGTTGACGGTCACGGTGACCGGGGTGTCGGCCGCCTGTGCCGGGGAGATCAGCACGGCTGGGGCGGCCAGGAGCGCGGCGAGCGCCGGGAGCACGACGAGACGCGGTCTCATAGGACGTTTCCTTCATCGACGGTGATGATCTGGGAGCGCTCCCAAACTGTGCGACGCGTCCCGGATCTTGTCAATGACCTGCATCGAAGCGCTTCGCCACCATCGACCGATCGGTTGATCCGCACAGGTCCGGGGTGGATGCCCCGAGTCGGTCGGATCGTCGATCCGCGACCGGGTGCCCCACAACAACGCTGAGCCCATGACTCAGACGACTACCGCGGTGGGGCCGGTCTCCACCCGGGAACGGGTGCTCGCGCCCGACCTGGCCCGCGGCCTCATGCTCGCCCTCATCGCGCTGGCCAACTCCGTGCCGTACCTCTACGGCCGCCAGTACGGGGTGCGCCAGCACATCGTGGAACACGGCCTGCTCGACCGGATCGCCGCCGTGCTGAACGTGACCGCGGTCGGCGGGCGCGCGTACCCGATGTTCGCCGCCCTCTTCGCCTACGGGGTCGTGCACTCCTACCGGCGCCAGCGCGAAGCCGGGGCGGACGACCGCGAGGCCAAGCGGCTGCTGCGGCGGCGCAGCCGCTGGTTGATCGTGTTCGGCGCGGTGCACGTGGTGCTGCTGTTCCCCGGTGACATCCTGATCAGCTACGGGATCCTCGGTTTCCTGGTCCTGGGGTGGCTGCGGGCGTCGGACCGCAAGCTGCTCGTCGCCGCCGGCCTGTGGCTGGTCGTCGTGGCACTGGTGCAGGGTGCGTCCGAACTGGCGCCGTCGGACGGCACGCGGCACCACTTCCTGTCCTTCGAGACCGCGGACCCCGTCGCGGCGGCGGCCCTGCGGCCGACGGAGTGGCTGCTGACGCCGTTCGGCATGATCGGCGTGGGCAGCGCCGTCCTGATCGGCACGTGGGCGGCCAGGCGGAACGTGCTCACCGACCCGACCGCGCACCGTGCCCTGCTGGTCCGCACCGCCGTGATCGGGCTGACGGCGGCCGTGGCGGGCGGGTTGCCGATCGCCTTGGCGGTGGGCGAGTTCTGGCAGCCGACGGGCCCGCTCACGCTGTGGGGCATCGCGGCGCTGCACGCCGTCACCGGTGTCGCGGGAGGTCTCGGGTACGCGGCGCTCATCGCGTTGGTGGCGGTCCGCGTCGGCGAACGCCGGGGACCGGTGGTGCGACTGCTCGAAGCCGGAGGCCAGTACTCGCTGAGCTGCTACCTGTTCCAGTCGGTGGTGTTCGTGGCGTTGCTGATGCCGTACACCCTGGGGCTCGGCGCGACGCTGGGCACCGCCGGGCTGTCCGCGGTCGCGCTCGGGACGTGGCTGGTTTCCCTGTTCCTCGCCGTTCTGCTGCGGCACGTCGGGAAGCGCGGACCCGCGGAGGCGTTGCTGCGCCGCCTGACTTATCGCCGCACGGCGGCGAAGATGGCGGTGTGACGACGGTGGAGGAACGGCTGGGCCTGTCGCGGGAACGGCGGTGGAACCAGACCTGGGCGTTGGCCCCGTTCGGCCTGCTCGTCCTGGCGTGCGCGGTGTCGGTGGTCACCGACCCGCGCGACGGGACCGGCCACGCGGTCACGCTGGGCGTCGCCGCCGGACTCGCGGTGTGGCACTGGTGGTTCGTGGTGGCGCACCCGCAGTGGTGGGACCGCTGGGTGTGGGCGATGGCCGTGTACTTCGTGGGCATGCTCGCGTTCAGCTCGGTCCTGGTGCTGCGCAGCGACGCGTTCCTGATGTTCGTCCCCATGTGCTACGTGCTGGCGTTCGTCGCGCTGCCCGGGTGGCGCGCGTACCCGGGCGTGGTCGCCGCGAACGTCCCGTTCCTCCTGCTCTCCGGTGACGACCTGCGCCAACAGCTGATCAACGTCGCCCTGGGCACGGTGCTGGCCTCGCTGGTCGGCGGCATGGTCAGGGCGATGGAGCGGGAGGCGATCCGCCGCCGCGAGACCAACGCCGAACTGGTCGCCGTGGCCGCGGAGAACACCCGGCTGCACGGGCTCCTGGTCGAACAGGCCAGGGCCGCGGGCATCGCCGAAGAACGCGCACGACTGGCCCGGGAGATCCACGACACCGTCGCCCAGGGGCTGACCGGGATCGTCACGCAGCTGGAAGCGGTCGACGGACTCCCACCCGGGCCCGCGCGTTCCCGGTTGGAGATCGCCGCCGACCTGGCCCGCACCAGCCTGGTGGAGGTCCGCCGCTCGATCGAGGCACTGCGCCCCGGACCGCTGCAGGACGCCAGGCTGGGTGACGCCGTGCGGCAGGCCGTGACGACGTGGCGGGAGCAGTACGGGGTGCCGGCCACGTTCACCGTCACCGGCACGCCCCAGCCGCTGCACTCGGAGGTCGAGGTGACCGTGCTGCGCGCCGCCCAGGAAACCCTGTCCAACGTGGGCAGGCACGCCGGGGCGCGACGCGTGGACGTCACACTGTCCTACATGGAGGACGTGGTCGTGTTGGACGTGTGCGACGACGGTCGCGGGTTCACACCCGGCCGGACCGGCGGCTTCGGCCTCACGGCGTTGCGCGAGCGGGTGCGCGCGCTGGCGGGCGGGGTGGACATCGAGTCCGCGCCGGGTGGCGGCACGGCGGTCAGCGTCACCGTCCCGGTGATCGGGGTGGACCGGTGACGCTGCGGCTGGTGGTCGTGGACGACCACCCGGTGGTGCGGGACGGGCTGCGCGGCATGCTCGGCACGCAACCGGACCTGGACGTCGTCGGCGAGGCGGCGTCCGGGACCGAGGCGCTGACCGTGGTCGCCGCGACCCGGCCGGACGTCGTGCTGACCGACCTGCGGCTGCCCGACCCCAGCGGCGGTGCCCTGATCCGGCAGCTGCTGGACCGCGTCCCGGCGACCCGGGTCCTCGTGCTCACCACCCACGACACCGACTCGGACGTGCTGCCGGCGATCGAGGCGGGCGCGATCGGCTACCTGCTCAAGGACGCACCGCGCGAGGAGCTGTTCCGCGCCGTGCGTGCCGCCGCCCGCGGCGAGACCGTGCTGGCACCGTCCGTCGCCGCCCTCCTGCTCTCCCGCATCCGGCCGCGGCCGCCGCTGACCGAGGCACGGCTGAGCGCCCGGGAACGGGAGGTGCTGGCGCTCGTCGCGGAAGGCCGGACCAACCGCGAGACCGCGGCCCGGCTCTACCTCAGCGAGGCCACCGTGAAGACCCACCTGCTGCACATCTACGCCAAGCTGGAGGTGACCGACCGCGCCTCCGCGGTGGCCGCCGCCTACCGGCGCGGCATCCTGGACGGCTGACCCGTCACGCCTCGGCGTCGAACCGCGCGCGGGCGCGTTCGACGTCGGCCATGTTGACCGTGCTCCACCGCAGGAGCGCGTCGATGAGGTCCTGCAGGGTCGTGCCGAGCGGCGTGATGCGGTACTCCACGGCGATCGGCCGGGTGTTCGTGACGACCCGTTCGACCATCCCGTTGCGCTCCAGGCGCCGCAGCGTCGCGGTCAACGACTTCTGCGTCACCACCGGGATCTCGCGGCGCAGCTCGTTGAAGCGCAACGGCTGTCCGCACAGCTTGTCGAGCACTTGGAGCGACCACTTGTCGAGCACCTGGTCGAGCAGCTCGCGGTGTGGGGCGGTGATCTGGGGGCCCTGGGCGGTTTCCTGCACGACACCTAGTCTCGTTGAAGTTCCCTTCGTGTACCAGGTAGACCTTGGATACCACTCATGACCAGCGCGAAGGAACTCCCGTGACCGTGCAGCTGCTGTCCCCCGAAGGCATGTTCCAGCCCGTTCCCTACCACCACGTCTCGATCGGCACGGGCAGTCGGCACGTGCACGTCGCCGGTCAGATCGCGCGGGACGCCGAGGGGAACCCGGTCGCGACCGGCGACCTCACCGGCCAGGTCGCGCAAGCCCTGCGCAACACCGCGATCGGCCTGGCCGGCGCCGGCGCGGCGTTCACCGACGTGGTGCGGCTCCGGTTCTTCGTCACGGGCTGGCGGCCGGACCTGATGGACACCTTCATGGGCGGCATCGACCGGGTCGCCGACGAACTGGGCATCCCGCGGCCACTCCCGCCCGTGTCGCTCATCGGCGTCGACTACCTGTTCGAGCCCGACGTGCTGGTGGAGGTGGAGGCGTTCGCGGTGCTCGACTGACGCGGTCGCGCTTTCACCGCGGTGAAAGCCCACCGAAAGCGTGCGGCCGACGCTGGAGCACGAGGTCGAGGGTCCGGGGGGACCTCACCTCGCTCCGAAGCCAAGAGGCTCCAGCAGCCGAGCCCGCACCACGAGAGGTCGATCCACCACCATGAAGCAGAAGTTCCTGCTGCGCTCCGCCATCGCGGCGGTGGCCATCTTCGCCGCGGTCGGCGCCTCGTCGCCGGCCGGCGCCGCCTACAAAGTCGGCTCCGACACCACGGGCTCGGAGGCGTGGGGCTGGAACGACGGGGCGTGGGTGGTCAAGGACACCAAGTGCGACGGCCGCGCCGCCTACGCCAAGGTCAAGGAGAGCGGCGACCCGGACATCCAGCGGAAGAACAACCGGGACGGGTGCAACACCGAGGTCTGGGGCGACACCGGCAACGCCGTCCTGGAGATCAAGGCGTGCACCGACTGGAACAACCACGTGGACAGCTGCGGCCCCTGGAACGAGTGGGTGTGGTGAGCCGACCCCGGCGACTGCGGCCCCACCTCCGGGCCTCACCCGGAGGTGGGGCCGTCCCCGTTCCAGGCAAGGGATCGACATGACCGCGCACCACGCGCTCCGGGTCGACGGGCTCAGCTACCGCGTCGGCGACCGGCAGCTCTTCGAGGACTTGAGCCTGACGCTCCCGCTGGGCCGGTCCACCGCGGTCCTGGGACCGAGCGGCTCGGGCAAGAGCAGCCTGCTGTCCCTCGCGCTGGGCCTGGTCAAGCCGCAGTCCGGGACCATCGAGGTCGACGGCCGGGACATCACCGCGTTGCGCGGGAAAGACCTCGCGCGGCTGCGGGCCGAGTCGGTGGGCATGGTCTTCCAGTTCGCCGAACTGCTCCCGGAGCTCAGCCCCGAGGAGAACGTGGCGCTCGCCGCGCTGCTCGCCGGCCGGTCCGGACCCGACCTCGACGCGGAGGTGACCGAACTGCTCCGCGAACTCGGCGTGCCCCGGTCCAGGTCCGTCGCCACGCTCTCCGGCGGCGAGCGCCAGCGCACCGCCGTCGCCCGCGCGCTGATCAACCGGCCGCGGTTGCTGCTGGCCGACGAGCCGACCGGATCGCTCGACGAGCGCAACCGCGACCTGGTCGCCGACCTGCTGTTCGCACTGCCGGAGCGGCACGGGTGCGGCCTGCTGGTCGTCACCCACGACGAAACGGTGGCGCAACGCGCCGACCACGTGCTCACCGTCCGCAGCCGCGACCTCGTGCCGCGGACGGCCGCCGGGGGCAGGCGGTGAGCCGACTCCTGCGGTCCCGGCTGCTCGGCATCGGCCGGGCGGCCTCGACCAGGTCCGAGTCCGGCGGCATCCGGTTCGTCGCGCTCGCGCTGGCGAGCCTCTCGCTGGCCTCGGCCACGGCCGCGGTGATCGCCGCGCCTGCGATCGAATCCTCCCGGGCGGGCCGCATGGTGGCAGGCCACCTCGTGCCCGCCGCACCGTCGGCCCCTCCGGGATCGACCGTGCGGGTCAAGTTGGTGATCGACCACCTGCAAGGGGGCAGGCAGTACACGGTCGCCTACCTCTCGCCCGCCGGCGACGACGCACCCCTTCCGCCGGGGCTCGCCGCGTGGCCCGAGCGGGGCACCGCCGTGGTCTCGCCCGAACTGCTCCGGGACGGCGCCGACCAGGGGATCTCCGGACGCTACGGCCGGCTCGTCGGCACGATCGGCGCACCCGGCCTGGCCGACGCGACCGAACTGCTCGCCTACGTCCGACCCGCGCAGGACGTCCCCCCGGCGGTCGGCACGGCGGTGTCGGCCTTCGGCGGCTCCGATCGCGTGGTGCCGGCCGAGAACATCCACTGGCTGGCGGCGGACCAGGACTTCTCCGCCGACGCGTTGGTCGTGCTGCTCGTGCTGTTGGGCCTGGTCCCGTCACTGCTGCTGGCCCTGGTGGCCTCCGGCGTCGCCGCGCACTCCCGGGATCGACGGGACGCCCTGATCACGGCGCTGGGCGGTCGTTTGCCGCACCGCCTGTTGATCGCGCTCGGCGAGGCGTGGGCGCCGGTCTCCCTGGGCGCGCTCGGCGCGGTCGGCGTGATCGCCTGGTTCGCCGCCGCCGACCGGCGCCTGCCGCTCGTGGACTACGTCGTGCCCGGCGCCGACGTCCGCGGCCTGTGGTGGGCGTTCGGGCTCGGCACGCTCGCGGCCGTCGCATTCGTGCTGTCCGCGGCGGTCCTGCGCGGCGCGATCGGCGCGTTCGGCGTCATCCGGCCGTTGCGGGCACTCGCCGGACACACGCGTGGCACGCGGGTCGCGCTGTTCCCGTGCTTCGCCCTCCTCGCCGCTTGGGGGCCGTCGCTGTTCTCCCCCTTCGAGCTGGTGCACGTGCTCGTCGCGTACGCGGGGCTGGTCGGCGTCGTGCTGACCATGCCGACCGCGATCGGCGCCGGAGTCGGCGCGATGGGCCGCGCGCTGGCCCGGGTGGGCCACGAGCGCGGACGGCCGGCGCTGCTCACCTCCGGACGCCGGATGGCCCACCGCCCCGACGCGATCGCCCGGCAGGTGCTCGGGGTGTGCTCCTGCATCCTCTTCTTGTTGTTCGCCCTCACCATGCAGGGCAACTTCGCCGCCACCGCCGAGGGGTCCGACGGGTTCGTCGAGGAGCACGGCCACTCGTTCGTGGACGTGCACCCGCGCGGTCCGGCCACCACCGGGGCGGTGGACGCCTTCGTGGCGGCCGTGCCCGACGGCGTCGAAGTGGCCGCCTACACGGTCACCAGGACCAACCGCACCGCGCAGGTCCACGTGACGGGCGACTGCGCCACGCTCGCATCGCTGACGTTGCCGTGCGCCGCGGAGCAGCAGGTGCGCGTCGACCCCGCCGAGGCCGCGTTCGCCGCCTGGCTTCGGTCGGCGGGCGGCGGGCGCGAGCCGACGCTGACCGTGTCACCGGGAACCCCGTCGTCGGCCCTGGCGGACGGCTCCTTCGCGTTGCTCGCCTTCACCCCTGACGGAGGCGACATCGCGCCGGGCGTGCTGAACAACGCCGGTGTCGCCTTCCCGTTCGGCGTGGCGACCAGCGTGCCGGGCGAATCCTGGCACGTCGGCGCGGCGCCGCCGTTGCAGCAGTCGGACTGGATCGCGGTGATCGGCGGGTACGGGCTCGCCGTGCTCATCCTGGCCACCGGGCTGGGGCTCGCCGGCGAGTTCCTCCGCTTCGGCCGGTCGATCGCGCCGGTGAGCGTCCTCACCGGGAACCGCCGGATCTACTGGCGCGCTTCGGCTCTCGTGTCGCTGCTGCCGTTGACGGCGGCGGTCGCGGGCGGGCTCGTGGTCGGCGACTTCGTGGTGCGTCCCCTGGCCGTTACCGAGCTGGACCTCGTCACGCCGACGTTCGTCGCGGTCTGCTGCGCGGCGGCGCTCGTCGCCGGGCTCGTGGTGTGGTCGTGGTCGGCGGCGGCGGCCATCGGCTCGGCCGACCGCTGGCGGCCGGGGCGGGGCGACGACTGAGCCGTCCCCGACTTGGCCCCTGTCCGGTGAACGCCTGACAAGCCCGGCAGGGCCGCGATGTCTACGATGCGGCGGGTCACGTGGCAGCGCTGGGGGGCGAAGGCTCATGGAGTTTCGGGTGTTCGGGCCGGTGGAGGTCCGGTGCGGCGACCGCGTGGACGTGTTGTCCGGGAGGCTGCAGCGGACGCTGCTCGGCGTGCTGCTGGAGCGGGCCGACCAGCCGGTGCCGGTGGACGTGCTCGCCGACGCGCTGTGGGGTGATCGGCCGGACCCGCGCGCGGCGCAGAAGCTGCAGCTGCACGTCCACCGGTTGCGCGGCGTGCTGGACACCCCGGACCGGCTGTCGTTCGGCGCGAGCGGCTACCGGTTGCGGGCGCGGACCGACGAGGTCGACGCGGAGCGGTTCGAAGCGCTGGTCAAGACCGGTGTCGCGGACGCGGAGCCGCAGCGCGCGGTGGAATCGCTGCGCGCCGCGCTGGCGCTGTGCCGGGGTACGCCGTTCGCGGACCTGGAGGTGCCGGTGCTCACCGACTGGGCACGACGCCTCGCCGAGCGCCGGCTCGCCGCGATCGAAGCGCTGTACCAGGCCGAGCTGGCCTGCGGTCTGCACGAGGCGGTGCTCGGCGAGCTCACCGACCTGGTGCGCGAGCACCCGTGGCGGGAGCGGCTGCACGGGCTGCTGATGACCTCCCTGTACCGGGCCGGGCGCCGGTCCGAAGCGCTGGAGGCCTACCGCCGGGCACGGCAGGCGCTGGTGTCCGAACTGGGCCTGGAGCCGGGGCCGGAGCTGCGCGAGCTGCACCGCCGCATCCTGGCCGACGACCTGCCCGCGCACGCGCCCGCGGTGCGACTGTCCCGTGTGGACGTTCCGGCCCAACTCCCCGTCGACGTGCGTGGTTTCGTCGGCCGGGAAGCCGAACTCGCCGAGCTGGACGGGTTGCCGCACACCGAGCCGCCGGTGCCGATCTCGACCATCGCGGGCACCGCCGGTGTGGGCAAGACCGCGCTCGCCGTGCGCTGGGCGCACCGCGTGCGCGACCGGTTCCCGGACGGGCAGCTCTACGCCGACCTGCGCGGGTACGGGCCCGACGAGCCGGTGTCGCCCGCCGACGCGCTGGCGGGCTTCCTGCGGTCGCTCGGCCTGGACGGCGCCGCGATCCCGGAACACCTCGACGAGCGCGCCGCCCGCTTCCGCACCCTGCTCGACCAGCGCCGGGTGCTGATCCTGCTGGACAACGCCCACAGCGTCGAGCAGGTGCGCCCGCTGCTGCCCGGCGGTTCGTCCTGCTTCACGCTGGTGACCGGCCGCGACTCGCTGGCGGGCCTGGTCGCCCGCTACGGCGCGCACCGGATCGACCTGGACCGGCTGTCCTCGGCCGACGCGATCGCCCTGGTGCGCGAACTGCTCGGCACGCGCGCCGACGCCGAGCCGGAAGCCGTCACCGCGCTGGTCGAGCGGTGCGCGCGGTTGCCGTTGGCGTTGCGGATCGCGGCCGAGATCGTCCGGTCCCGGCCCGGTCGCGCCCTCGGCGAGCTGGCCGGTGAGCTCGCCGACCGGCAGGACGCGCTGGACGTCCTGATGGGCGACGACGACCCGCACACCGCCGTGCGCGCCGTGTTCTCCTGGTCCTACCAGCGGCTCGACCCCGCCGCGGCCGGGGTCTTCCGGCTGCTCGGCCTGCACCACGGGCAGGACGTGGACGTGCACGCGGTCGCCGCGCTGGCCGGTGCCGAGCCGCGCGAGGCCCGCCGGGCGCTCGACGTGCTGGTGCGCGCCCACCTCGTCGACCAGAGCCCGGACGGGCGGTACCAGCCGCACGACCTGCTGCGCGCCTACGCCGCCGAACTGGCCGCCGGCACCGACGACGCGGGCGACCGGGCCGCGGCGCTGACCCGCCTGTTCGGCTACTACCTCGGCACCGCGTCCGCCGCGATGGACGTCATCGCACCGCACGAGGCCGAACGGCGGCCGGACGTCGCACCGCCCGGCACCCGGTCACCGGCGTTCGACAGCTACGAGTCGGCGTTCCGCTGGCTGGACCGCGAACGGGCCAACCTGCTCGCCGCCACCCACCACGGCGAGCTCGACCACGTCGTCAAGGTGTCGGACACGGTGTGGCGCTACCTCATCATCGGCGGGTACCACGACGACGCCATCACCCTGCACACCCGGGCGCTGCACGCCGCCGAGGCACTCGGTGACGTCGCCGCGGAAGCCAACGCGCGACGGGTGCTCGGCGCCGCGACGCTCCGCGTGGGACTGCCCGCCCAAGCCGTCGAGCACCTGGAACGCGCGCTCGCCCTGTACCGCCAGGTCGGCGACCGGTCGTTGCAGGCCGCCACGGTGAACAACATCGGCGTGGCGCACTGGCAGCAGGGCAACCTGGCCGAGGCCGCCGACCACTTCCACCGAGCGCTGGCCGGCTACGAGGAACTCGGTGACCAGCGGATGCGCGCGCCCGCCACCAACAACCACGCGCGGATCCTCCACGCCCTGGGCCGCTACGACGAGGCGTTCGAGCTGTTCGAGCGGGCGCTGACCATCTCGCGGGACAACGGGAACCGGACCAGCGAGGCCAACGCGCTGTGCGGCCTGGCCGAGGTCAGCGACGCGACAGGCCAGTGCGCGCGGACCCTGGACTACGCCCGCCGCGCCCTGGCCATCGCCCGCGCCACCGGCCACCGCAGCCTCGAAGGAAGCGCCACCCGCATCCTCGGCGTCGCCCACCGCCACTGCGGTGACCAGGACCAGGCGTTGCGCCACCTCGACACGGCGCTGCACATCGCCCGGGCCGTCGGCGACATCGACCAACTGGTGGCCTCCTTGAACGCCCTCGCCGCCGCGCACGCGTCCACCGGCAACCACCGGGAAGCCCTCCGCCTCTACCGCGAGGCGCTGGAACCCGTCCGGGGAGCCGGCCGGCGGGACGGGTACGCCCACGCGTTGACCGGCATCGGCGACGTCCACGCCGCCCTCGGCGACCATGAGGGGGCCATCGACCACTGGCGACGCGCCCTGGCCCGCTACCGCCGCCTGGGCATGCCCCAAGCCGCCACCTTGGCCGCCAAGCTCAGCCCGGGGCCTCCCACCGCACGCCGTACGCCAAGCCCGGCGTGAGGTCGCGGAACCTCAGGTGGATCTCGCCCGCCTGGTCCACCGGGTGCCGGTGGCCGTGGGTCGGGTCTACGCCGTCGTGCGGGTACGCGCCGTGCAGCGCCCACACGCGGGGCTGCGCGGTCGTGCCGTCGAAGCGGACCCTCAGGTCGAGCAGGTCCACCGGGTGCCGCGGCACGTAGACGAGGTACGACCTGGTCGCGTCCGCGGTCGGCGGGCGGAACCGGATCGCGAAGTCGTGGGAGTGGCCGCCGAGGACGGGGGTCGGCAGCACCAGGGTCGGGGTGGTGCGGCGGACGAGGGTGCCGCCGTACAGCACCCGGACGTCGAGGTCCGGCCGGTCGAGCGGCAGCGGCGGCGTCAGGACCAGCTCGCCCAGGCCGTCCCGGTCGGCGAGCACCCGGTGCCGCTCGATCACTTCGGGGTGCGGCCGGTCCAGGGTCAGCACGGCGTGCAGTTCGGTGGTGCGCCAGCCGCCCGTCCGCCCGTCCGGTCGGTCGCGCGGCACGTCGGCGGCCAGTTCGGCGAGGTGGCTGATGGCTTCATCGACCCGGCGGCGCACCGTGCGGGGGTCGCGGTCCATCCGGACCGCCGCCCAGTACACCCGGTCCTGGTACAGCGGCAGCCGCGCCTCGTCGTCTATCGCGAACGCCGCCAGCGTGGCCAGGCGCAGGTCCGCCGGCAGCTGCCCGGCCAGCTCGGTCAGCCGGTCCGCCACCTTGCGGCGGATCGCGCCCGGCGCGTCGGCCTCGGTCACCCCGCACGTCGCGCGCAGCGTCGGGCCGACCCGCTCCGCGATCCGGCCGGCCAGCACGCCGCGACCCTTGCGGAGCGACTTCAGCTCCCGGACCAGGTCCACGTAGGCGTTCATCGGCTCACCCCCGTCGATCTCCACGGTGTTCTCCGCGTGCAGCGTGCGATCGGCCCGTGGACCGGCGGTGGACGGATCGTGGATGGTCCGCCCGCCGTGCTACCCGCGGTCGGGGCGCCGTGCCGTCCGGGTCACCGACACCGCCAGCGCGGTGCCGAGGCGGATTCCGTCCTGGCCGAGGTAGACGCGGTAGGTGCCGATGCGGTCCAGCGTGTCGCGGTCGACCGCGCCGAGGCCGAAGGCGACCACGGTGGGGCGGAACGGCCAGGCGGGGTCCGCGAGCGCGGCGAACGCGGCGGGCCAGGTCGCCGGGTCGGTCGGCCGTCCGTCGGAGGCGAAGAAGACGACCGGGCGGTGCACCCGGACGTCGCGGGCCTTCAGGGTGCGGACGTCGTGCGCGATGGTCTCGCGCAGGAGGGCGAACACCGGGCCGAAGTTGGTTCCCGTGCCGGGTCTGGCCACGGCCAGGTCGGTGAGTTCCGCCGCGGGGCGCAACGGCTGCAGCACGGTGGCCGCCGCCGCGAACCCGACCACGCAGACCCTGGTCCGCGCGGTGGCCGACGGGTCGGCGTGCACGGCGCCGCGGAACTCGCGCAGGCCGGCGTCGACCTCGGGGAGGTGGTCGGACATCGACAGCGACACGTCGCACACCACGTAGCACGGCAGCACATCGGAAACCATGCGGCTCCACCCTTCGCACACCTTTTGCGGACAGGTCGGAGCGTGACCGGTGTTTGTCTACCGAAGGTGGACCCGAGGCGGATTCCGACACACGGACAGCCCTTCGTGCGACATCCGCAGTAGACATCGAGCTCGTGAACCGGGAGGCGGCGTGGAATTTCGGATGCTGGGTCCGTTGGAGGCATGGCACGGGAGCACCCGACTGCAGCTGGGTGACCAGCAGCAGAGGTTCGTCCTGGTCGTGCTCCTGTTGCACGCGAACAGGCCGGTGTCCACCGAGAAGTTGACGGAGGTCGTGTGGGGCGGCAACCCGGAGCGCCGCGGCCTCGTGCGCGGTTACATCAGCAAGCTGCGCACCGCGTTGCGGAAGGTCGACGACGTGTCGATCGAGACGACGCCGACCGGTTACCTGCTGCGGGTCGGCGGGGACCAGCTCGACACCGCCCGGTTCGCCCGGCTGCGCGAGGAGGCGGAGGCGGTGCGGACGGAGGACCCGCGCCGGGCCATCGGGTTGTTGCGCGACGCCGTCGACCTGTGGCGCGGCGGGTTCCTGGAAGACATCGACATCGACCGGGTGGGCGGCACCGAGGTGATCTCCCCCGAACCGGCCTACTTCGACGCGGTCGGTGACCTGGCCGAGCTGGAGCTGGACGCGGGCGACCACCGGTCGGCGCGCGACCGGCTGCGCACCGTGGTGCGCACCGACCCGACCCGCCAGAAGCACGCCGAGCTGCTCATGCGGGCGTTGATCGCGGGCGGCGACTGGGTCGAGGCGATCCGGGTCTTCCACGGCACCGGGGCCGCGCTCGCCGAGCAGGGGCTGGAGCCGGGGCCGCGGCTGCGCAAGCTCGCCGCGCGGGCGGAACGCGGCGAGCCGGCCAGTTCCCTGCCGTCGCGGCCGGGCGGGTTCACCGGTCGGGACGCGGAGCTGGCCGCGATCGAGGCGGTCGCGGCGACACCGGGTGAACGCCGCGCGGTGTGGGTGAGCGGCGCGCCGGGTGTCGGCAAGACCGGCTTGGCCGTCGAAGCGGCGCACCGGCTGCGTGACCGGTTCCCGGACGGGCAGCTGCTGGTGCGGCTCAACGGGTTCACGCCGAACCTGTCGCCCGTGACCGTCTCGGACGCGCTCACCCAGCTGCTGGTCGAGCTGGGCGTGCCGCCCGAGCAGATCCCGTCCTCGGTGAACCGGAAGTTCACGCTCTACCAGACGGAGCTGTACGGCACGCGGACGTTGGTGGTGCTGGACAACGCGCGCTCACCGGAGCAGGTCCGTCCGCTGTTACCCGAGGCGTCGGGCTGCCTGGCCGTGGTGACCAGCAGGCGGATGGGCGAGCCGGACACCGGCGAGCACGTCCGGCTGTCGCCGTTGCCGCCCGAGGACGCCTTCGCGCTGTTCCGGGCGCTGGTCGGGCCGTCACGCCTGCACGGCCGGTCGGCCGGGGTGTCCGGGGTGGTCGAGCGGTGCGGGTACCTGCCGATGCCGATCCGGCTGGCGGCGGCGGTGTTCCGGCGGCACGACCGGTGGCCGTTGGAGCACCTGCTGCGGCTGCTGGAGGAGAGCGGGCCGTGGCGCGCGGACACCGACGCGGACGGCACCGCCGCGGTGCGGGTGTCCTACCAGCAGCTCGACGGGCCGCAGCGGGAGGTGTTCCGGCTGTTCGGGCACCTGCCGGGGCCGGACCTGGACGTGGTCGGCGCGGCGGCGCTGGCGGACCGCGACGTGACCGGTGTCCGTGCCGTGCTGGACGACCTGCACGAGGTGTGCCTGCTGGAGGAGGTCGCGCCGGAGCGGTACCGGATGCTCGACCCGCTCAAGGAGTTCGCCGCCGCCGAACCGTCGCCGTCCACGCCGACCGAGCGCGCGGACGCCCTGCTGCGGCTGCTCGACTTCTACCTGGTGGGTCTGGTGGACGCGGTGGGCACCGCCTACCCGTTCGACCGCGCGCAGCTGCCCGCGGTGCACCGCACCAGCCGGGTCGTGCCCGTCTTCGCCGACCGGCGCGACGCGACGGCGTGGATCGCCGCCGAGCGGGACAACCTGGTGGCCGCCATCCGCCACGCCGTGGAGCACGACCTGCCCGGCCACGCGTGGCGGCTGGCGGTGCTGATCTGGCGCCACTTCCACACCACGAGCCGGTTCGAGGACTGGGTCGAGACGATGGAGCTGGCGCACGGGGTCGTGTCCGCCGAACCGGACGAGGACTACGGCCGGGCGCACGTGATGCTCCGACTGGCCACCGCCTACGACCGGGTCGGGCGGCTGGCGGACGCGCTGGACCTGGCCACCCGGGCGCTGGCGGTCTGGCGGCGGCTCGGCGACGTGCCCGGCGAGGCGGCCACGTTGTGCGCGATCGCCATCCCGCTGATGGAACTCGGACGGCACGACGAGGCGATCGAGCACTTCGAGGTCGCGCTGGAGAAGTACGGGCGGTGCGGCGACCTGCGCGGCCAGGGGCACGCGTTGAGCATGCTCGGCATGCTCAACGAGGAACGCGGCGACCTCGACGTCGCGCTGCGCCGGCACCTGGCCGCGGTGCCGTTGCTGCGCGAGGTCGACCACCGGCAGGGCCTGGCCCACGCGTTGAACAACCTGGGCTCGGTGCAGCAGCGGCTCGGGTTGGCCGACGAGGCGCTGGCGGCGCACGCGGAGGCATTCGAGCTGGCCCGCGAGCTGGGCGACGACTGCCTGGCGGCCTACGCGCTCAACTACACCGGCAACGTGCACCGGTCGCGGGGCAGGCTGGCCGAGGCCGCGCGCTACCAGGACAGGGCCAAGGCGGTGGCGGCCGAGGTGTCCGACGCGGACCTGCGCACGAGGCTCTACCTCGACCGCGCCGCGACCGCGCAGGCGGCCGGCGACCGGGACGGGGCGTTGCGCTCCTACCGCGCCGCGCTGGACCTGGCGGCGGGCACCGGCAACCGCGGCCACGGCGCCCACGCCCACCGCGGCGTCGCCCGGACGCTGCACGCGCTGGGCAGGCACACCACCGCCGCCGAGCACTGGGACGCGGCCGAGGCGGGGTTCGTCGCGCTCGGCCAACCGGAGGCGGGCGAGGTCCGGGCCGAGCACGCGGCCCTGACCTGCGCGTGCCGCTGAACGCGCGGCCGTGCCCGGCCGGTCGCGTGACCGGCCGGGCACCGGCGGATCAGTACCGCTGCTGCAGCACGCGCCGCAGTTCGGGGTAGACCTCCCGGACCGCGCCGTGGTTGCGCCACCGGCCGAGGGTCCTGGCCAGTTCCCGCAGGTCCGTCCGCACGGTCGCCGAGTCGACCTGCGCCGCGTCGTCCAGCGTGCCCGCGAGCGTGGCGCAACTCTGGTCGACCTCGCCCGCGAGCGCGTGCGCGAGCGACCGGCGGGCACCGAACCGGGCCCGCGAACGGCGTGCCGCGGCGGGCAACCCGGCCAGTTCCCGGTCCAGCACGGCCGCCGACTCGACCGTGCGCCCGAGGTCGCACAACGACCACCCCCTGGCCAGCTCCGCCGGGTCCGGCGCGGTCGAGCCGAGCGCGGGGTAGGCACGCGTGTCCGCAGTGGACTTGGAGAGGAGGTCGGCGGCGCGGTCCAGGGCGCGGTCGAACGAGCCGCGGTCACCGGCCAGCGCGTGGCCCTGGGCCTCCCGCCGGGACGCCAGCGCGTGGGTCCGCGGGCTCGCCTCGACCCGCTGCGCCTGCCGGGCCAGGTCGATGGTGCCGAGCGCGTCCTGCCGGTAGAGCGCGAGCCCCGCTTCCCGGACGAACGCGTAGCTCACGATCTCCCGGTCACCACCCGCCCGCGCCAGCTCGGACGCGTGCCGGGTCCACGACAGCGCGCTCTGCTCGTCGCCGGCTTCCTGGTTCATCCACCCCGTGTACTCGGCGATCCGCGCGGCGAGCAGCAGCAGCCGCGTCCTGATCGGCTGCGGGTTCTCCAGCGCGAGCGCGTGCACCGTGCGGACCAGGGCCACCAGCGGTTCGAGGACCACCACGGGGCTCGTCTGCATGCCGAGGGCCCTCAGGTGCTCGAACGAGGTCCGCATCCCGGCGACCACCCGCTCGTCCGGCACCGGCCGCGGTCCGCCCGCGAGCGCCATGCCGAGCACCGTGCCCGCGACCAGCACCTGGCGGCGGTCGAGCGCCAGCCCGGTGTCCGCGGCCCGCTCGGCGACCTGGTCACGTGCCGCGCGAGCCGCCTCGATGAGGGCACCACCCGCGCCCAGCACGCTGTCGCACAGCCGCGCCATCGTGTCGTGCGGCAGCTTCAGGCCGTTCTCGATCTTGCTGAGATAACCCTTGCTGTAGTGCACGCGCTTGGCCAGCTGACCTATCGACAGGCCCGCGGCGACCCGGCATTCCCGCAATAATTCACCAAACGATCCACCCACGTGAGCCTCCCGATCCGGCTGAAGTCGAGTACACCACCGCTGTTGATCCGACGCAATCGCCCGGCCGCTCACGAAATGTTCGCGAACGGCCGGACGTGCATTTGCCGCGCGATCAGCCGTGCCACGGGTTGCCGTCGGGGCCGACGGTGACCGTGGTGGTGGCGGGCGGCGGGCACTCCTCGAACGTCGCGGCGGTGGCACCACCACTGGACGCGAACACGGCGACGACGGCGGCCAAACCGGCCAGCACCACACCGGCCTTGGGCGCGAAAAAGGACATGGTCTTGGCCATGGGAAATCCTCCACAGGTATCCGATGAATGCGATCGAGGGCTTTTACCCAACCATTTCGCCCTCACCACAATGATTCATCGGCGACCTGCGGGTGACCAGGTGTTGCCCGTTTCCCAGCGGTCCGGGCAACGGGTGACACCGGCGCATCCACTCCTCGTCCACTTCTGGTCGACACGGGCCGCCGATGCTGTGCGCCGCAGACCAGGACAGCCGGTCACCGGGCCGGTGTGAACAGGGAGGTTCGGTCGTGAGCGAGTACGACGTCGCCGTGTCGTTCGCCGAGGAGCAGCGCTCCGCGGTCGAAGGCGTGGTCGAGGCGTTCAAGCAGCGGGGGTTGACCGTGCTGCACGGGCCCGAGCAGACCCACGAGTGGTGGGCGCACAAGGAGGGCGGCGACCTGCCGGACGCGCGGGTGCGGTTCTTCGTCCCGTTCGTGTCGGAGGTGGACGACTTCACCACGGCCGCGTTGCGCGCGGTCAAGGACGGGGACGAGCACGTGCTGCCGGTGCTGTTCGGCGAGGTGACCGTGCCGCCGGGGTTGGTGCACCCGCACGTGGCCTACCTCCGCGGCACGGCCCACCGGCCGGACCAGCTCACCGAGGCGCTGGTCACCCGGATCGAGGCGGCGGA
The DNA here is from genome assembly GCF_001905065.1 of Saccharothrix sp. CB00851. Lineage (NCBI taxonomy): Bacteria > Bacillati > Actinomycetota > Actinomycetes > Pseudonocardiales > Pseudonocardiaceae > Saccharothrix > Saccharothrix sp. CB00851. Next base: position 44,675 of record NZ_LWLC01000012.1, on the reverse strand, counting down.
GGCGGTCGGCCGGGAACGCGCGCCGGTCGCCGAGGTGGTGACCAGGGCCAAGGGCGTCGTCGCGGTGGCGGAGGAGCCGGAGCCGGTCGTGCCCGTCACGTTCAGCCGCTACACCGAGCAGGACGCGACGCTGCGCTACCTGGGCGCGCAGTTCGCCGCGGCGCTGCCGAGCCTGGAGCGGCGCGGATTCGTCGGCACCGCGCACGTCGGCGAGACGCGGATCGCCGTGCGGGTCGAGCGTGCCGGTGACACCGTGTACGCGCTCGACGTCCAGCGCGGCGGGATCGGCGGCGACGAGACGGTGAACTTCGTGGTCGGCAAGCAGGACGGCGTCGCCCTCACCAACGGCTGGGCACGTCCGGTCTACGACACCGCCGTCGGCGCGGCCGTGCTGGAGGTGCACGACTTCTCGGTGCTGGGCGGCGGTGGCGCACCGCGGACCTACCGCCGGGAGGAGCTGTTCACCGCGCTCTGGCAGCGGATCGACGCCGTGCTCACCTCAACCGTCGGCTGACCGTGCGACGCGCTCCCCACTCGTCCGGGTGGGGAGCGCGTCGTGCCGGTTTCAGTGCCGTCCGTCGCGTGCCCGGTCGAGCACTTCCTCCAACCGCAGCGGGCTGGGCGGGTGGTGGCTCAGGCACAGCGGCGTGCGCATCAGGCGGAAGCCGAACGTCTCGCCGGTGACGTAGAACTGACCGCGTTCCAACCGCGCGATGTCCCCGACCGAACTGCCCTTGGCCCTCGCCATCTCGGTCGCCGCGTTGACCTGCGCCGATGTTTGCAGCCTGCCATAGAACTGCGTCGTCGCATTGCCGACGACCTGGTTGTGCACGCCTTTCGGCGCCTGCGTGGCGACCAGCAGGCCCAACCCGTACTTGCGGGCCTGCGAGGCCAGCATGATCGTGCTCTGCGTGCTCGCCGTCCAGGCGCCGGACGGCGCGATCGTCTGCGCCTCGTCCATCACGACCAGGCCGCCGAGCGGTCGGTCCACCGCGGGGTTGCGCTTGATCCAGGCGAACACCTCCAGCTGGAGCTGGCTGACGAACCCCTGCTTCTGCTGCTCCGACGGCAGCCCGATGAAGCTGATCACCGAGATCCGCGCCCGCTTGCCGTGCGCCGGGGTCAGCAGCATGGCCGGGTCCGTCGGCTCGCCCGCGCCGCCGAGCAGCGGGTCGTTGACCATCGCGGCACGCAACGTCTCCGCCAGGTCCGCCGCCGTCGCGCGGGCGGTGCTGAGCTTGCTCACCCCCTCCGGCAGGTCGGCCAGCACCTCGATGAACGCCGACAGGTCACGCCCGCCCGTGCGCGCGTAGTGCGTCAGGCCCTCCCGCAGCACTGCCTGGCCGCGGACGGCGGTCTTCGAACCACCACCCACCCTGGCGTGCGGGACGAGCCTGGCCACCGCCGCTTCCACCGACGCGGTGAACTCGTCCGGGTCACCGAGCACCTCGGCGAAGTCGGGCAACGGGTGGAAGCTGAGCGGCCGTCCACCCGCCCGACCCGGCGTCCACACCACCACTTCGGTGTTCGCCAGGTACTCCGCGGCGCTGTCCGCGTCACCCGGCAGCCAGTCGGCGGGTGGTCGGGGCCACGCATCACCCAGCCGCGCCAGGTCGTTGTTCGGGTCGAGCACGATCGCCGACACCCCCCTCAGGGCGCACTCCTCGACGATCCGCCGCAGCAGCACGGTCTTCCCGCTGCCGGAACCCGCGAACACGATGGCGTGCTTGCGCAACGACTCCAACTTGATGCGGATCCCGCCGTCCTGGCCGAGCGCGATCTCGTCCGCCGCCGGCGGCGGCCGGGTCTCCTGGTGCCCCGCCTCCGGCCGCGCCGACCCCGGCAGGACCTCCCGCAGGAACGTCGTCCGACTGGCCGGCTTCCGCGCCACCAGCCAGGCCAACAACTGGTGCGTCTGCGACGACAACATCTCCTTCAAGGCGCTCAACGTCCGCAGATCGTCGTCCGAGATCTCGATCCGCCGACCACCCGCCTGCTCCAACTCCGCGACCTCGGCCTTGGTCTTCGCACCCTTCCACCCGACATGCCCGTTGCGGAGCAGCACCAGGTGCCGGTTCTGCGTCCCGAACCGCGCCGCGTCCCGCACCTTCCGCATCCGGTGCAGCACGGAGGTGCCGTGGGCGCTGGCGATGAGCCGGAAACCCCAGCGCTCGTCGGTGTCCAGGTCCTCGTTCACGGTGCGCAGCAGCCGAGCGTGCACATCGCTCCCGCCCTGCAACTGCTCGGCCTGCCACGCCATGTCGTCGTTACCGACCTCGTTGATCCACGACTTGAGCCCGGCCACCAGGAGCCCCGGCATCACCTCATCCTCGTTGTGCCGCTGCAACACCGCCACCGACACTTCCGCCTTCTCCTTCAGCCGCTCGAACTGGGCGTCGAACTCCTGGAGGTAGTCGGGTTCCGGCCCATCGGGCACGGGCGGGGGCGCGGGCGTCTCGACGGGTTTCTCGGTGAACGAGCCCAGCTCCCGGATCTCCCCGTACAGGCAGGACTCGGCGTGCGCGTGGATGGCCCTGAGCATCTGTCGTGGCGTCAGCGGCAGCCAGGCCGCACCGAACGCCTCCGGCGCCACCGGCCACGTCGGGTGCGGCGGCGTGAAGCCGGTGCGCTCGTAGACCACCCCCAGCCAACGGGCCACCAACGCCTGGCCGATGCGCGGATCCGTGATCGAGCCCAGGAACGGGATCTCGGTGAACCGGTCGGAGACCGTGTCACTCGCGATCGCGTGCAGCTGCTTCCACGTGTGGGGCAGGCACGCCACGAGCGACAGCGTCCGTCTGGTCGTCTCCCGCAGCTGCATCAACCCGTCGGACACCAGCGCGAGTTCCTGCGCCAGCTCGCCGTTCGCCCCTCCACGGTCGGTGGCGTCCTGGCTCTTGTTGACCAGCGTGTCCAGCTGGTCGACCGCGATCACGCTCGGGCCGGTCAGGGCCAGGATGTGCGAGATGTCCCGGACCAGCTCGCGCGGCGTCTTCGGCCTGCCCTGAATGCCCCAGTACCGCCGCTCGTCGCCGGCGTCCACCACGCCTTGGAGGTGGGCGAGACCGACGTCGAAGTGCTCGGACGCGTAGAGCACCAGCGCGCGGATCGTGTCCGCGCACTCGACCACGACCCACCTGTCCAGGCTGCCCAGGTGGTGGAGGAACTTGCGCAGGTCGTCCGGCGTGAGCGGCACGTCGCCCTTGATCGCCCCGGCGACCATGCCCGGCACACCGGCCCGCTCGCACAGCTGCCGCAGCAGCACGGTCAGCTGCAATTCGCCGTCGTCGGTCGGCCGGCGCAGCTCGCTGCGCAACGCGTCGGCGACGTCGTTCCAGAACTCCGGGCCGGTGGTCAGCTCGACCAGGAAGAAGTAGCCGCCCTCCCCCTGCACCATGCGCCGGACCGAGCCCAGCAGGTGCGTCTTGCCGACGCCCTTCTGCCCCTGGAGCACCAGGCCGATCGGGCTGGAGCCGGTGCTCGCGACGGCGTCCGCGATACCGCCCCGGATGCGGCGCTCGGCGCCGACGTGCAGACCTTCGACGTGGGACGGCGGGGTGTGCCAGACGTCGTCCGGCGTCTCGGCGGAGTTGAAGCGCAGGGCGGCCAGCGCTTCGCGTTGCTGCTCGGTCATGATTCCTCGATCGCCATGAGGTGCTTGTCCTCGCTGCCGATCCGGATCGCCGCGGCGTGGTCGGCCTCGGTCAGCGCCTTGCGGTTGGATTCCGGCACCAGGTGGATCTCGCCGTTCTTGAACATCTCCAGCAGCGTGCTGTCCACCTCGTCCCTGTTCGCGCCGTTGAGCTCGGGGCGGAGCCTGGCCAGGCCGACCCAGTCCTGCGGCTTGACCGAGAGTGCCTGGTAGGCAGCCCGGATCACCGACTCCAGGTCACCGCCGGACCGGATCACCTCCGCCAGCGTGTTCCGCCGCTGGTGGTAGCGGATGAAGAGCTTCAGCACCGCGAAGTGGGCCCGGGACAGCGGACCCGACCGCGTTGGCGGCCCGCCCGCCGCCAAGTCCTCCATGCACCACGCGATCCCCTCGTCGGTGATCCGGTGCAGGATCCCGTTCTTCTCCTTCCACGACTGGAGCAACCCCATCTCGTTCAGCCGCTCACGGCCCTGCTTGCTGAGCTTGACCTTGAGTTCCTCGGTCAGCTCCCGGTTGCGCACGTCCCGGTTCTCCAGCATCAGCACGATGAGCGCCGCTCGCTCGTCGTTGGCGAATTCCTCCGGCATGGCGCCGCCTTTCAGTTGGTGGACGCGTCGATCCGACGGTCGATCCGGTCGAGGAGGGTCTGGATATCGGCCCGCAGGCCGTTCGACGGGGCGAACCAGCCGCCGTCCGAGTGGGACTTGGACAGCACGTCGAGGTCCACCGACAGGTCGCGCAGCGCGGCGAGATCGCCGTCGTCGAGCGCGGCGGACATGTCGCGCACCACCTGCTCCACGACGGACAACCGCCCGGCGGTGGGCAACCGATCCGGCACGGCGCGCAGCGCGGACACCGCGTTGCGCAGGGCTTCCCGATCCGGGTCCACCGCACCGGCGGGCGTACCGGTGATGAGGTCGTGCAGTTCTCGTGCCACGCGAGTGGGTCGCACTCCCGGCTCGAACCCGAGGTACCGCAGGTTGCGCAGGAAACCGGGCAGGTTCTCGGGGTCGGTGCCGTCGGTCAGCACGCAGAACAACCGCCGCTGACCACCGTCCGGCCCGATCGTGTGCCGCAGGAAGCGCTCCACCTCCGTCACCTGCCAGCGGCTCAAGCCTTCGTCCACCACGAGGCACAGGTGCTCGGCGAGTTCACTGGTCCGGTCGAGGATCTCCAGGTCACCGGACGCCGACCGCTCGACCCGCACGCCGAGGACGCGCAACTCCTCGATCAACTGGTCCGCGATGCGCAAGGCGGTTCGCGGACTGGAGACCAGCACGTCCAGCTCGAAGTCCCGCCGCCGATCGCGTGCCGCCGCCACGTAGGCGTCCCGGTTGTCGGCGAGCAGGTCGGTGCGGTCGAACTGCTGCGCCAGCACCGCCGCCACCGTCTCCAAGGCGAACGAGACCTGGTCCGAGGAGGGGACGACCTCCTCCAACACTGACAGTTGCTCGCCGAAGCTCCAGTAGGAGACGTAGGGCACCGTGAGGTGCCGCAGCGCCAACTCCTCCGACACGGTCTTGACCAGCCAGTTGCGGAACAACGGCGCGAGAACCTCGCCGCACTTGCGCCGCCACTGCTCGGCCCGCTCGTACTCCATCTTCGTGTCGAGCCGGGACAGGATCGGGAGCACGAGGTGCCTCGGCCGGTCGTACGGCAGGCGATCCCGAGCGGAGTCGGCACGCCGCACCACGTTCACGATGTCCTTGAGATTCTGCTCGTTGGCGGTGATCAGGACGGCCAGTCGGTCGGGCAGTTGCGCGGTGCAGATACTGGCGATGTCCGAGAGGCCCGTCCGGCTGTCGACGAGCACGAAGTCATAGTCCTCGGTCCACTGCTCCCGGCAGCGCTCCAGGAAGGCACCGAATCCGCGCCGGTAGAGGTCCTCCCAGTTGATGCTCTGCATCCGCTCCACGTACGAGTCGTCATTTCGACCCGCGGCCAGCAGCGCGAGGGTGTTTCCTTCGACGTTGAGCCGGACGGCGTGTTGGCGAGGACCTTCCGCGCCCGCGAGGAAGTCGTGGGCGAGGTCGATCACGCCGCCCTCGGGTTCGGTGGGCAGCACCGGCTCGAAGTAGTGGTGCAGGCCGGGTGCTTCGAGGTCCCAGTCGATGGCCAGCACGCGGAAGCCCCAACGGGCCAGCAACACGGCGACATTGGCCAGCGTGAAGCTGCGCCCGACCCCGCCCTTGTAGGAGTAGAACGTGATGACAGTCCCGGTGGTCATCAGAACCTCGGCATCGGAGGTGTCGGCGGGAGCACGGGATCAGGCGGGTCCACGTCCGGCCAGTCGGGTCGCCAGGGAGGCACCTGCTGGAGCAACGCGACGAGGTCGGCGGCCAGCTCGTTGACCTCGTGGTGGAAGCGGACGAACTCGTGCGTCTGCTGGTACACCGGATCCGGGTAAGCGAATTCCTTGAAGTTCCACCAGGCTCGGGTCTTCCCTTCCAGCGGGAAGTTGTCCGAGTCCGAGTACAGGATGGGGTAGATCAGCCCTTGCGGTTTCTCCGGGCTGGCCAGGCCCAGCATTTTCTCGCGCTCCAACATGCTGTGCCACTCGGCCAGGCACCACCTGGACGCGAAGTACTGCGGGCTGAGCAGCTGGATCATGATCTTGCTGTGCCGGAGGGCGTGTTGGAGGTTGGAGGGCCAGTGCACCGCACGGGGCATCTCACGGTCGACGTAGACCTTCGGTGTCGGCGCGAACTGGTCGGCCAGACAATCCTTGAGCTTCCGCAGGAAGTGGTTCAGCAGCCATTGCTGAACGGTGCCGCGACGGGCGTAGCTGATGAATAAGTCGAACTCGTAGCCGGACACGCGGCAGATGATATGTGGCCGCGAGACGTCGAAAAAAGACAAAAAAGTGGGCAATAAGCGCGGTACCGGACAAAAAGTGGACAATCGCCGATGTGGGCGGCCGGCACCCTGACGACGGACTCGCGCGTCGTCAGGGTGCCGGCCGTCCAGGGCGCCGGGTCGTCACCACGTGCCGGCGGGACCCCGTCCCTGAGCGGCCTGAGGGCCGTAGCCGGACGGCGGCAGTGGCGGGCCGGCCGGTGGCCCCGCCGGACCCTGCGCCGGCGCGGCCGAGATGCGGGTCCGGTCGAACTGCCCGATCGCGACGGCCGCGCCGATGAGCACGACGCCGCCGACCGTGAGGCTGAGGGAGCCGAGGGTGTCGACCAGCCCACCCGGCCCGGCGTAGGTGGCCGAGCCGGTCTGGCACGTCATGCGCGCCGAAGCGCCGCTGCCCTCGGACTTGCAGCTCCACGTCGCCGAGATGGGACCGCCCGTCATTCGGGCGTCGAACCCGATCAGGATTATCCCCAATGCCGCCGTGCCGATGCCGAGGACGATGAGGATGACCCGGACAATCCGCAGAAAGATCATGGGCGGACGTTAGCGCGTCAGGTACCGAGATGTCCTCACATCGCCACAACTCCCGGCAACCCGGGCACTTTCACCGCCGTGAAAGCGAGAGGAAAGTGCCATCCGGACAATCGCCGGCCGTTGGCCAGGTCCTGATCACCGCCACATCCTCGGATCGTGCGTGGGATCGGCGTACATCGGCGGGCAGCCGTTGGTGACGGCTTCGGGGCGCAGTTCGTAGTGCCAGGGTTCGTTGCGGTAGATCTGGCACAGCCCGTACCCGGCGCCGTGCGCGGACAGCCACGCCCTGGCCTCGGACGGCCCGATGTCGACGGCGTCCCCCGACACGTGCGCGGACCTGTCCGGGGTGGCCACCCAGCGGGCCGCCGCCAGGTCCGACCCGTACTTCGACACCGCCTGCCGGAACAGTTCTTCCTGGTATTCCGGAGAACGCCAACCGCCATTCACCAAGAATCCGACCCCGTCCTCCGCCGCAGCGGTCGCGGCCTGGCGCAGCGCGGCGAGCAGATCGGGGTCGAGATTCGCCACGGCCGGAACACCGTCGTCGAAGACCGTCACGGGGACGGGGACCGCGCCGTGTGCGCGCCGAACGGCCGGAGACACCGGCAATCGGGTGGGGCGGGTCGCTGTACGTGCTGGTTCGCGGTAACCCATACCTCAAATGAACGCGACGCGGTGTTGCCGTCACGTTCGAGCTTTTCGATATGCCGACGATATGCACCCGCCCGTAGCATCGAGGACATGCGGGTGTTGATCGTCGAGGACGAGCCCTATCTGGCAGAGGCGATCCGCGACGGGCTGCGCCTGGAAGCGATCGCCGCGGACATCGCCGGTGACGGGGACACGGCGCTGGAGCTGTTGGGCGTCAATTCCTACGACATCGCCGTGCTGGACCGCGACGTTCCCGGTCCCTCCGGTGACGAGGTCGCCGAGAGCATCGTCGCTTCCGGCAGCGGCCTGCCGATCCTGATGCTCACCGCCGCCGACCGGCTCGACGACAAGGCCTCCGGGTTCGGGCTCGGCGCGGACGACTACCTCACCAAGCCGTTCGAGCTCAAAGAACTCGTGCTCCGGCTCCGAGCGCTCGACCGCAGGCGTGCGCACAACCGGCCGCCGGTGCGGGAGATCGCCGGGCTGCGGCTGGACCCGTTCCGCCGCGAGGTCTACCGCGACGGCCGGTACGTCGCCCTGACCAGGAAGCAGTTCGCCGTGCTCGAAGTCCTCGTCGCCGCCGAGGGCGGTGTGGTCAGCGCCGAAGAGCTGCTGGAACGGGCGTGGGACGAGAACGCCGACCCCTTCACCAACGCCGTGCGCATCACGGTCTCGGCACTGCGCAAGCGCCTCGGCGAACCGTGGATCATCGCCACCGTGCCCGGCGTCGGCTACCGCATCGACACGGCGGAAAGTCGTGACCGTGGCTAGGGAGCCCGGTGTGAGCGTTCGCCTCAAGCTCACCCTCAGCTACGCCGGGTTCCTCATGCTGGCCGGTGGCCTGCTGCTCGCTGTCGTGTGGGTGTTCCTGCTGCGTTACGTGCCCGAGGTGATCTACACGTCCCCGCCGGGCAGTTTCCGCCCCGGCCCGGCCGTGCCCGACCGCTCCGACCTGGAACGGGCCTTCGTCCCGAAGGCGGGCCTGGTCATGGCGCTCCTGCTGGTGTTCGGCCTCGTGGGCGGGTGGCTCCTCGCCGGCAGCATGCTCGCGCCGCTGACCCGCATCACCCACGCCACCCGCCTGGCCGCGGACGGATCGCTCTCCCACCGGATCGCGATGGAAGGCCGCCAGGACGAGTTCCGCGAACTCGCCGACGCCTTCGACACGATGCTCGCGCGGCTCGAAGCGCACGACGCCGAGCAGCGGAGGTTCGCCGCCAACGCGTCCCACGAACTGCGCACCCCGCTGGCGATCACGCAGACGCTGCTCGACGTCGCGCGCAACGACCCGGACCGCGATGCCGACGAACTCGTCGAACGCCTGCACTTCGTCAACACCAGGGCGATCGACCTCACCGAAACGCTGCTCCTGCTCAGCCGCGTCAACCAGCGGACGTTCACCCGGGAACGCGTCGACCTGTCCCTCATCGCCGAGGAAGTCGCGGAAACGCTCCTCCCCCTCGCCGAGAAACGCGGCCTCACCATCGAGACCTCCGGCGACCTGAGCCCCACCAGCGGCTCACACGCGCTGCTGCTGCAGCTGACGACGAACCTCGTGCACAACGCGATCGTCCACAACCTGCCTGATCGAGGCACCGTGTGGATCACGACCGGTGTCGACGCCCAGAACGCCGTGCTCACGGTCGAGAACACCGGCGAGACACTCACGCCGCAGCTGATCTCGACCTTCACCGAGCCGTTCCAGCGCGGCACCCAACGCGTACGCGCCGACCACGCCGGTGTCGGGCTCGGCCTGGCCATCGTCAAGAGCATCGCCCAAGCCCACGACGGCACCCTCACCCTCACCCCGCGGCCCGGCGGAGGGCTTCGCATCACGGTGCGACTGCCGGTCGCGCGCAGGTGACGGGGAAGTCGAAGTAGGTGTCCGGGTGCGGTTCACCGTTGAGCGTGTAGTGCCACCACTCGCGTTCGTACGCCCTGAAATCACAGGCCTCCATGATAAAACGGAGGTGCTGCCGGTTCCTCGCTTCGACCGGCGTGATCCCCGGTGCGCCGTGGTGTGAGATCGGGTCCATCAAGTCGTGGTGGCCGCCCATGGGTGCGAGTTCACCGGTAGCCAGGTGGTAGAGCGTCAAGTCGACGGTGCTGCCCCGGCTGTGCCCCGACCTGGCGGCCACGTACCCCTGCTCGAACATCTCGGCGCGGTCGATGTCCGGGTAGTGCCGCGGCTTCGTCCGACCGTCCTCGGGTTGCTGCGCCCAGCGCAGAAAGCAGTCCACTGCGCGCTGCGGGCGATAACCGTCCCAGACGAGCAAGCCGAAGCCGAGGGCGGCGGCCTTCTCCTGCGCGCTCTCCAGGGCCGCGCACAACGCTCTCGTGCCGACGATCCGGTTCGCCTGGTAGCCGTCCACGGGTTTGCCGGTGAAGTTGTCCCAGGTGGCGTACTTGGCATCCCAGCGAACGCCGGGCACGAACTCGTCCAGGAAGACGAAGTCGTCTCTCATCGGGTTTTCCCGGTCAGGGCCAGCGACACGACCCGGTCGATCACTTCGCCGAGCGGCAACCCGGCAGCCGCCATCATCCTCGGGTACCGGCTGTACGAGGTCAGGCCGGGCAACGTGTTCACCTCGTTGAGCACCACTGTTCCGTCGTCCTTCAGGAACATGTCCACGCGCGCCAGCCCTCTGCACCCGAGGGCGCGGTACACGGCCTTCGCCGCCTCCTGGACGAGCGAACGCGACTCGGCCGGGATGTCCGCGGGAACGATCGCGGTCGAGTTCTCGGATCCGCTTTCCGGCTCGCTCTCCTGGTGGATCCGGAAGAACCCGTGCGACAGCGCGATCCGGTCCACCTCGCCGGTGAACAGCTCGCCGTCGTTGCCCAGGACGGCACAGCCGATCTCGCTGCCGACGACAGCGGCTTCGATCAACACCTTCGAGTCGTACTGCCTGGCGGTTTCCACTGCGCCGAACAGTTCTTCCTTTCGGGACACCTTGCTCACCCCGAACGAAGATCCCGAACGAGCCGGCTTCACGAAGACGGGATACGTCAGCCGATCCGGTTCGACGTGCTCGTCCGCCGGCACGGTCCAGAACTCCGGCGTGGCGATTCCGGCGCCGCGCGCGACCAGGTACGTCAGGGATTTGTCCATGCACAGCGCGGAACTCTGGACGTCGCAACCGGCGTAGGGGATGCCGGAGAGCTCCAGCAAGCCCTGCACCGCACCGTCTTCGCCGAACCTGCCGTGCAGGACGGGCAAGACCACGTCCAGGTCGATCGTCCGGTACCTGCCCTGCTCCAGCACGAGCAGTCCGCGCGCCCCGCTGTCCGGCGACAGCACGACCGGACTGCCACCACCGTTCTCCCAATCCCCTTCGGGCCCGTCGCACAGCCGCCAGGCACCGCTCTTCGTGATCCCGATGTAGTGCGGTTCGTACTTCTCCGTGTCGAGGTGCTTCGCCACTTCCCGCGCGGATTTGACGGAGACGGCGTGCTCCTCGGAGCGACCGCCGAACACAATCCCGATTCTCATATCCAGTGCTGCTTCCTGCGCTCGAAGTCGCGGCAGTTGATGATGGAGTTCTCGACCGCGTCACTCAAAGCGCGGTCGGTGTAGTAGGCGGTGTGCGGGCTGATGAGCACGTTCGGCAGTTCCCGCAACCGCGACAGGTGTGCGCTTTCGACGGGCCGACCCCGGCAGTCGGCGTAGAAGATGCCCTCTTCGCCTTCGAGGACGTCCAGCGCCGCCCCACCGAGTCGGCCGCTTTCCAACGCTGAGACCAGTACCTCGGTGTCCAGGAGCGCACCTCGCCCGGTGTTGACGACGACCGCACCGTGCTTCATCTGCTCGATGCGTCGGCGGTTCAGCAGGTGGTGCGTGTCCGCGTTGAGCGGCGTGTGCAGCGTGACGATGTCGCTGCGCTGCAGAAGTTCGTCCAGCGGAACGTAATCGGCGGAGGTCCGGGGACGGATGTCGTAGGCCACCGTCTGGCAGCCGAAACCCCACAGCCGATCGATGACCGCCGCACCGATGCGCCCGGTACCGATCACCCCGACGGTGAGGTCGCGCAGTTCCCTCCCGCGCACCTCGTGCAACCGGTAGTCATGGACGACCGCACGCGTGATGACGGATTTCACGTTCCGCACCGTCATCAGCATCAACATCACCGTGTAGTCGGCCACGCCGTGCGGCGAGTAGGCGACGTTCTCCACGGAAATACCGACGCTCGCCGCGTAGTCCACGTCGATGTGGTCGTACCCGATGCTCCTCGTGGAGATGTACCTCACCCCAGCCCTGCTGAGCGCAAGCAGCACGGAATTCGCGATCCGCGCTTTGTGGCCGACGCTGACGCAACGGTTGCCCGCGACCAGATCGACATTGGCCTCGGACACCGCATCCCCGGTGGTTGTCGGCACAACGCCGAAGCGTGGCGCCACCTCCCGAAACAGGACGGCCTCGTCCGCCTCGCACCCGTACACCGTGATCCCCGTCATCGGGCCGGCCGACGAGGCCCAGGGCACCGACGTTCGTGCCGGTTCGCTGTCGGTCATGCCCCCAGTCAAGACAGCACGGTGTTGCCGGCCCGTATGCGTTTTTCGATACACCGACGATATGCCGCCGCCTGACCCGCTTGAGCCGGTGACCGACACGGGCCCCTCACCGGATCACTCGGCCCGACGGGCGAGCGCGGCTGCGCCCTGGCTGATGCGGCCGGTTCCGCCTTGCCGCGACATGGCCGGCGACATGGCCTCTGCTCGATTCGGGCTCAGGCGTCCTCCGCCACCTCCGCGTCGACCACCTCGGCGCCGTTCCACACGAACCGGGCGGTGGTGACGGCGTCGTCGTCGCCACCGCTGATCAGTTGGTGGATCGCGATGCCGTCCAACTCGCGGTAGGTGCACCACTCGTGATCGGAGGTGAGGACCAGGTCGAGGTCCAGCGCCGACAGCAGTGCGAACACCTGGCCGCGGTTGACGCTGTCGACACCGACGAACACCTCGTCCAGCAGGATGACCCGCGGCGCGCCGACAACGGCCTGGTAGTGGGCGGCCACGGCGGCGAACAGCGGCAGGTGCAGCGCGATCGCCTTCTCACCACCCGACAGCGCACCGTGGAGCTTCTTGGTCAAGGGCTCCCAGCCCGTCCCGTTCATGCGGTCGACCTTCACCACGAACCTGTGCCAGGCCGTGTAGTCGAACACCTGCCCCAGCTGCTGTCCCCAGTTGGTGGCCGTCGCGTCGCCCTTGGCCTGTTCCACCCGATCACGGAAGAACCGGTGCAGCGACTCGCGGTCCTCCTCGGTCAGCCGCACCGGGTTCTTGAGCAGCAGGTCACGCGCCGCTTTCGTGCCCGGCGGCAGCTCCGGCGACACCTCCCACACCAACCGCACCGCCACCTTGGAGGCGGTGCGCACGCGCTCCAAGCGGGCGTTCATGCCGTCGACCAGGTCGTGCGCCTGCCGGATCCGGGCGGCGAGGTGGCGGCGCGTGTCCCCGGTGAGGGTCCGGTCGAACAGCTCGCGCTCCTGCGCGGTGATGTCCTCCTTGCTGCGTTCCGCATCCGACCGCAGCAGGTCGAACAGCGCCGAAGCACCGATCCGCACCCCGTCCACCATCGCGGAGAAGACCTGGACGTCCTCGTCGGAGTCCAGTTCGAGGTCGGCGCGACCGCCCAGCACCTCGCGGGAGGCGTGCACCTCCTCAGCCAACCGGTGCGCGGCATCGCCGAGGTTCTTCGGCGAGTGCGGCAGTGACGGCCACGCCGCCGCGACCGACCGCGCCGCGTCCAGCGCTGCCCGGACGCCACTCGACGCCGTCAGCACCTGCCTGAACGCGGACAGGTCGTCCAGACCGCTGTCGGCGGGCAGGCTGCCGTCGGCCAGGTGCCGGAATCGCACCGCGGCCTGGTCGCGCACCTCGGTGGCGCGGTCGCGGTCACGCGCGTCGGTGGCCCGCTGGGCGGTGAGTTCGCCCAGGCGCACGGCCAGGGTGCCGATCTCCTTCTGGTTGGCACTCGCCTCGCTCCTGGTCGAGCCCAACCGCTCGCGCAGCGCGGCGAGTTCGTCCAGCACCTGCCGGTAGTCGACGCCGATGGTGCCCTCCACGGCGTCCAGCTCGCTGTCGAGCCCGCGGGCCACGACTTCGGCCTCGTCCGCCTCGTCCTCGTGCTGCTCGGCGGCGAGCCGGGATCGCCGGGCCTGCTCGGCGGTCCGGTCCGCTTCCCGACGTGCCGCGAGCAGAACGGCGTGCTCGTCGATCCAGGCGTCGGACGCGGTCCGGAAGGCGTCCAGGGCGGCCAGGACGGCGGTGAGCGCGTTCCGCTCGGTGGGCAGGCCGTGTTCGGCTGCCGTCGCGGTCAACGCGCGCAGGGCGCGGTCCACGCGCTGCTCGCTCTTCGCCAGACCGTCCAACGAACGCCGAACCACCCCGTCGGCACTGGAGACCGTCGACTCCGCCCGGGTCAGGTCCTCCAGCGCCGCGTTCGCGTTGCCGTGGTCGGGCCGAGCGCGCCGGTCGGCCTCGACGTCGGACCTGCGTTTGCTCAGCGACCGCAAGGTGGCCGCGTGCGTCCCGATCAGCTCTTCCGCCACGGTGATCCGCTCACGCAGTTCGGCCAACCGGCGTTGCCGCGCACGTTGCCGGGCGAGCGCGCCGATGTGCGAGGCCTCCTCCTTGCGCCAAGTGCCGCGCAGGTTGCCCACGCGCCAACCACCGTCGGCTCCGATGGCGACCGGGTGGGCTCCGGGCAGGACTTCTCCATAAGCCACGCCACTGAGCAGGCGGACGACGACGTCGGCGGCCACGGGCGCGTCGATCTCGGGTACGAGGACGTCGGCGAGTGAGCGACCCGGCGCCGGCGGCACGGCACCGGGCACGGCGAACGTGTCGTGCCCGGCCACCGCGCCGTCGTGGCCGACCCAGGCGTCCAGCAGCCCGGATGCCTGGAGCGCGGCCTCCACCGACGCGCGGACGTCGTCGGGCACCGCGTCGGCGAAGCGGACCAGGCGCCACAGCGGCGCGCCGGTCATGGTCCCGCGGTCGGCAGTGCGCGTGTGCGGCGGCTGGGGAGGCAGGTCCTCCTCTGTGAGCAGCCGCCGGACCTCGTCGCGCAGCGCATCCCGATCACGCTCGGCTGTCGCCAGCGCCGTCCCGACCAGGGTCTCTTCCCGGGTGATGGTGCCCAGCACGCGGCTCGCCGCGGAGTCGATCTCGGTCAGCACGGCCGTTTCCGACGCCGAGAGGTCCGCCAGCGCCTCGGAGTCGGCGAAGGTCAGCTCGCGGCAGCCGGCCACCCACGCCAGGATGGCGGCCCGGAGTTCCGCGAGCGCGGCCTCGCGCCGGTCGGCGAGCTCGGCTCGCCGTTCGGTGGCCTCCGCGAGGGCGTCCCGTGCCTCCTCGAGCACCTGTTCCGCGTCCCGCCTGCCGGCGACCGCGACCTCGTGCTCGTTGAGCGCGGCGCGCACGGCCTCGACCTGCTCGGCACGTGCCTGAACCGCGGCACGCAGCAGTGCGCGCGACCGCGAGGGGTCGGCGAGGACGCGGGCGATCTCGGCGTGCACCGAGGCGAGACCGACCCGGGCGGCGGAGGTCGAGGCGCCGTCGGCCAGCGCTGCGGCGTTCGCGGCGCGTGCCTCCGCGTGCCGGGCGGCGGTGTCGGCCGCTTCCTCGTCGGTCCGGGCGACCTGGCGGTGGCGGATCGCGTCGGCGCGCCTCTTCCCGGCTGCCGCACGAGCCTCCCGCACGCGGCTCCGCAGCCGGTCGAGCTGTTCACCCTTCCGGTACGCCTCGCTGCCGGTGAGGCCCTGGATGCGCCCCTCCGTCTCGACGATGCGCTGCTCCAGCAGCTCACCGCGTTCTTCGGCCTCTTGTTTGCGCCGAGCGGCGCGGCGGTGCTCGTCCTCGGAGAGTTTCGCGGCGTCCGCGAGGTTGCCCAGCTCCGTGGTGGAGGAGATCAGTTTCGCCGCCGCGGCGCGCAGGACGCGCTGCGCGTACGCGCGTTGCCTGGTTTTGAGCTGCCGCGCGGCCTCGACCTCCGCGTCGAGGCGGTTGAGCTGGTCACGCTGCCGGTCCAAGCGCTCGAAGCCCTCCGCGAGGTCGCTGATCTCCGCCTCGCCCAACGGCGGCAGCGCCTTGGACAGCAACGTGGACAGCAGCCCGGGGTCGAGCCGTTGCGAGAGCTTCGGCGTGCGGAGCTGGAGCAGGGCCGTGATGAGCGCGTCGTAGCGCTGCTCGCTCAGGCCGGGGAACAGGGCCGAGCGCACGGCGGCCCGGTAGTCGGCCGCGTTCTGGTGGAGCGTGCCCCGGTCGCCGAGCGCGGCTTCCAGGGCCTTGCTGGTCAGCGGGGCGCCGTTCGGGTCGGTGAGGTCGAGGCCACCCGGCACGCCGATGCGCTGACCGGTGGTGAAGTAATCCGGGTGCACCGTGTTGGTGTGCTTGGTCGCGGCCAGCCGCGCGCCGCACGAGAACCACCTGTCCGGTGAGCCGTCCGCGCCGGGGAAGCGGAACTCCAGCCACACGTACCCGACTCTCGTGGTGCCGGTCGCCCCTTCCCCCATCAGGTTCCAGTGCATCGTGCGCTCGGACGTGCCGAACGTGGAGAGCCGGTTGGCGCGCAGGTTGGCGTCGAACAGGAACGGCAGGAGCAGTTCCAGCGCCTTCGACTTGCCGGTGCCGTTGGGACCGCGTAGCAACAACCGTCCCTTGTGCAACTTGAACACCTCGTCGTAGTAGCGCCACACGTTCAGGATTCCGGCGCGTTCAGGCACCCACCTGGCCACCGCCTCCGGCGCGGCACCGCTCTCCGTGCGCGGCAGCTCGGTCACCGTCATGACTCGTCCTCGACGTCGGTACTCGTTCGGGTCACCGCGTAGCGGGCGGCGGCGGGCCGGGCGCGCACGACACCGCTGTCGAGCCGGACGAGGCCGAACGCCCTGAGCACGTCCAACGCGTCGGCGACCAGCCGCGTGGCCCCGTCCTCGCCGCGGTAGCCCTTGGCCCACTTGGGGAAGCGACCGAGCAGCGCGTCGGCCTCGGTGCGCAGCTGCTCGACGGCGACCGGTCCGGGCGCGGACGTGATCACGTCGAGGAGCAGCAGGGCGGCGACCTTGGCGTTGCCGGAGTCGTCGGGGAACCGGCTGTCCGTGGCCACGCCGTCCGGGTCGATCAACATGACGCCCTCGGCACGTTCCTCCACCAGCAACCCCGCCTGATCGGCGGCCCGGCGCAAGAGCTGCCCGCCGGTCGGTGACGACAGGTAGGCCAGTTCCGCGGGTGTCAGGTCATCGCGGTGCACGACCGGGTCGTCCACCAGCTTGCGGAACACCGAGTGCCGCAGCCACAGGTTGCGCTGGACCTCGGACGCCGGCTCGTCGGCATCGCCGTAACGCCGTTCGAGGGACAGCCGGTTCAGCAGCTCGGTGAAGCGCAGCGGCACCTCGTCGGCAGGTACCGCGACCTGCGACGCGCCGACCGGGGGCACCAGCAGGCGCATGAGCAGCGTCGCGTCCACCCGGTAGAGGACTTTCGCGTCGGCGGAGTCCACGAACGACTCCGTGGCGCCGTCCACCACCTCGACCGCGCCGACCGACTCCAGCAGTCGCAGCGCGTCGACGAACGCCATCCGCTCGGCGCGGCTGGACGTGTCGAACGGCGGCAGCACCGGATCCGCGGCCGACGCCTGGACGACGCGGTCCGCCAGCAGTCCGACCGTGGTCACCGGCACCCCCAGCAGCTCGGCGGCCACCACGCACAGCAGGGTGTACCGGCGGCGGTCGAACGGTGCCCGTCCCGTGCGGTGCCGTCGCGCCGGACGGGTGGGGTCGGTGGCGACCCGGACCTTGGCCAACCGCGCGTACCCCAGGCGGGGTTCGACGATCAGCGACCACCCGCAGTAGTAGTCGAACCACTTCTCGACGGGTTCGCGGCGCCTGCGCACGAGGTCGAAGGCCTCCGGCGCGGCCTCAGCGCCGATCAGCGGTGTCGCCAGCAGCAAGCGGATCGCCCGCGCGACCTCCTCGCGCTCCACGATGACCAGCTGGTTCGCCAAATTGCTCATCCGGTCGCCGCCCCTCCGGCAGTCCTGCGCCGACCACCCGGACTGCGGATCTCGATGTCGTAGTCGGGGCCGGTGAACACACCGCGCGGCGTCCTGAGCACCGCCTGCTCGCGGTGCGCCGCCGGCGGGCGCAACAGGATCTCCACCCGCCCGTCGCCCGTGGTGGCCTGGTGGACGCCGTGCCGGTCCGGTGCCGCGGTCAAGGCCCGCCCGAGGAGGTCGAGCAGTCGTTCGAGCACCTCGTGGTCCAACCGCCCGAACTGCGACAACGTGATGCCACCACCGGTGTCCAACCGGTCCCAGGCGGCCTTCAGCGCGGCCCGCTCCTCGCGAGCCGACTCGGCGCGCGCCGCCTTGACCGCGGCCACGTCGCGCACCCGCCCGGTGCGGGTGAACCGCTCGGTCCGCCCCGCGCTGCGCAGCAACGCCGACACCTCCACCGGTGGCGCGTCGACCCACCGGGCGGACGACGCCACGAGCTCCGGGTCGGGGTGCGCGAGGTGCGCGTGCCGGGCCGAGCCGAGCCCGAAGGCGGTCGACCACAGCAGGTGCAGGTCGTCCTCGGTCGGCGCGACCGCGAACCAGCGCGCCAGCTCGCGGAAGTCGGCCGCCGCACTGGTCGACCTGCGCCTGGACTCGGTGATCCGGTCGAGCACCTGCAACAACGCGATGATCGCGCGCCTGGCGACCACGAACAGCTGCCGAACCCTGGGCGTGCCGCCGTCCACCGGCAGGAACCACGCCCGCAACCCCTCCCACCTGGCCCGGCGCAGCTCCAGCCACGCCGCCGCCGGATCACCGCCCGGGGTGGGCGGGAGTTCGGCGCCCACCAGCGCGCGGTGGTGCAGGAGAGCCACTCCCCGGTCCTCGACCAACTCGACCCGGTTGGCGATCGCGTGCGCCCGCTGCTCCAGGTTCGTGGTGAACTCCTGCAGGTAGGCCACGGTCGCCGACTTGACCTCGCGGAACGTCTCCTGATCGGCGCCCTCCGCCCGCAACAGGCGCTGCAGCTCGCCGTTGAACTGCTTGGTGTTGCCCCGCAACGCCTCCAGGTGCCCCTCCAGCTCGACCAGCGTGCTGAAGATCCGGCGATCCGGCACACCGGGATCGCCCAGCTGCGCGACCAGCTCGCCGAGCCGGTCCGCGATCGCGTCGAGCACCGCCGTCTGGAGAGCGCCCGTCGAGGCCAGCACGCCCATCGCGTGCACCACACCGGCCAGTGCGGCTTCACCGCGCTTGGTCAAGGAGTACTGGAGGTTGCGGCGCTCGTACTCGTCGGCGGTCCGGTAGTTCTCGGCGTGGTTCTGGGTGACGTCGAGCAGCCGCCAGTCGCGCAGGCTCCCCAGTGCTTCGCTCAGGTCCTTGTCGGCCAGCGGGTCGAGCCACCCCACCGAGCGGAGCCTGGCCCGCACGTCGTCCAGCCCGAGAGCGGTCTCCAACCGCTCGTTCGCTTCGCCGAACGCGTGCAGGATCGCCACGTACAGCTCGGCCCGCTCGCCCGTGGTGAACCGGAACATCTCCGGCGGCACGCGCATGGCCTCCAACCACCCTCCTGCCATCGGTCGAGCACGCTACGGCAGACCGCCGACATCCCGTCCGCAATCGTCGAGTTCATCCAACAGCCGTGCGGTGACCCGTTCCTCCGGGACCGCCAGCCCGTGCTCGCGCATCGCGTCCGCGAGCCCACCGTCCCACGGCGCCTCGGTGACCCGCCCCACCGAGGTGCCGACACGTGCGCCGCCCAACGCCAGCAGGTAGTCGTCGGTCGCCATGCGCCACGGCACGGCACCGGTGCGCGCCATCACGTGCGCGGCGATCCGCACACCCTCGCCGTCGAAGTCCCCGTGGTAGTGCAGCGTGGCCCCGTCCGCGGCCAGACCGCGCAGGAGCACGATCACCGCGCTGTTGGGCCAGCCCGACGTGCACACCACCGGCGGGCACGAGGCACCGAATCGGGCCACCGCCAGCGCGAGCACGCTCGGGTTCTCGAACACCCACACGTCCTCGGGTGTCCCGACGAACGAAGTCGCCCGAACCTGCGCCAGCGTCAAGGCCGCGACGTGCCCCGCGTCGGCGCACACCCGCAGCACGTCACCTCCGACACCACCCAACCGCAGGCCGGCGACCAGGACGACCGAGGACAACTCGTCCTCGACCACCCCGGCGCGCTCCCACAGCGCCCGCCGCTCCTGCGCGTCTCCCGGCAGGTCCACGCCGTAGAGCGCCGCCAGCGCCCGCAGGACCAACCCGGCGCACCGCGTCCCCTCGTCCAGTGCGTGCGGATCGCCGAGAACCGCCTCCGCCAACACCGGCAGCGGCACACCCGTCGCGGGTAACGCGGCCACGACCCGCAGTGCGCGGTCAAGCTCATCCCGGGTGCGCTCGACCGAACCACCGACGAGCCCGGCCCGCCGAACAGCGTCCACCCAATCCCTCAACACCGGCTGCGCCGTCACCACAGGGTGCTCGACCAACCACACCCACAGCTCGGACCGGGCATCGGCGGCGAGCGCCCGACGCCCGGCCCGGTCGTCCAGCGGACCGAGCAGCGCCACGACGACCTCGCGCACCCCCACGTCCACGGACTCCCGGAGCAACTCGTCAAGCCCAGCCACCGACACCGTCACGTACCGACCGGGCAGCCGATCGGCCCCCAACAAATCGGCCACCGCCGACCGCTCTTCCTCCTCTAGCGGACCGACCTTCACCCGACTGACCGGCCGCCCCGACGACAACCGATCGTGCACGGCCCGCCACAAGGGCCGCAGGGCGACGGAATCGAGCCCGTTCAACGAGCGCACGCCCCCCACCCTCTCAGAGCCCACCCCCGCCGACTCCGGCCGGGAGGACGTACCCAGCTTGAGCAGGGCCTTCCGGAACTTCAGCTCCTGGTCCGGCCGAACGGCGAGGTGGCGGTCACCGATCGGACGGCACAGCGCGCGGGTCGCGCGGTCGCGGGTGATCAACGCGGCGAGCGCGGGATCGGCGCACTCGATGACGCGGACGTGGCCATGATCGGTCGGCTGCGAACTCCGCCGCTCGACGTCCGCGATCAACGTGCGCAACGCGTCGGGCAGGTCGTGCTCGGTCCGCTCGGCGAGGAAGTCGACGAACTCACCGAGGCCGCGGCCGTTGTCGAGCGCGGTGAGCCTGATCGCCACGAGCCCGTCGTCGCGGCTCAACGCGTCCAGGTCCTCACCGCCCCAGTTGTCGATGTAGTCGTCGCACGCACCGGACGGGTCGACGTAGTCGAGGTCGATCAACCCGAGCGGGCCCGCGTACTCGAACAACACGGCCAGGGTGTAGCGACCTTCGAGGAGTTCCAGTCGTGGTGCCCGCCGTAGCCGAGGCTGCCGTACTCCGGGTCGACCAGGTAGAGCTTCCACAGCGCCATCTCTGTGCGGGCGATCGTGGGACTCAGGTCGCCGCGCCGCATGGCGGTGAACAGGGAGTCCACGTCGACCCACTTGTCCGGCGGGCAGGTGGCCAGCGCCGCGGCGACCGCCCGTCGCCGGGTCTTCGCCGCGGTGAGCACGTTGCGGGCTTGTTGGCCCCTTGATCTGCTCCACCCGGCTGAACTTGTCGATCACCGCTGGCTGAGCCAGCGCCGCCACAGGCCCCGAATGGCATCGGCAGACGGCTTCCCGAGCGCCGCACGGCCCTTCACGGTCAACCGGAGGCGGCTGCCGTCGAGCGAGGCGAGCCACCGGCCTGGAGCAGCAACGGCCACGCGAACGCCGCGATGGGCTCTTCCGGGTAGAAGTCACCGCGCACCAAGTGCGCACCGACGGTTCGCACGGTCGCCGCCGACGGGTGACCGGTCTTCTCACTGCACCTGACCTCCCCGGCCGCGCACAGTCCCAGCACGGCGCGCAGGTTGGCCAGGGCCTCCTCCTCGGTGAACCGAACCAGCTCCGGCAAGGAATCCATCCGGGTTCACGTCCCCCTCTTCATGGCAGTCGACCGTGAGGTTCCCACATCCGTTGACCGGACTCCCACAGGGAACGGCAACCGCGTGCACCGCTCACCATCGTGAAGCCTGCCCGTGAGTGGGCTGCTGCCGTCACGGCATGTCGGAGCGCATGGGTGGTAACGGGTGGTGACCTGGTGGCGATGATTGAACGATCAGCGGGTTCGGCCGTTGCGCGCGCCCGTGGGAGGAGATCGCATGCAGGACCCTTCGGAGTCCGTCTCGGACATCGACTCGACGACGACCTCGACGGTCCTGGTGGAGGTGCTCCCAGGGGTGGCTGTCGTCGCCGGTGAGGTCCCGCCGGAGCTGAAGCCCGATCTGATCGACTTCGGGATCGTGCCGGCTGCCGACCGCGAGCAGATCTCAGCGATCCTCGCCTCGATCGGGAACGCCGCGACCGTGGCCGGCAATCTCGGCAACGCGTTCTCCAGCGTGCAGGGGCTCTACCGGATCGGCGCCAAGGCACAGGCCCTGCTGAACAACGGCGCGGCGCTCGCCGTCAAAGACGGCGGGAACCTCGGGGCGGTGACGGTTTCCGGCCGCATCGTGCACCAGGCCCGCTTCTACTCCGTGAACGCGGTGAGCAAGGCACGGGTCGCGGCCTCGATTGGGCCGGCGCTGGCCATGGTCGCCCTTCAGATGATGCTGAGTGAGGTCTCGGGCCTCGTCAGGACCAACCTCGCGGTGACGAACCAAGTCCTCACCACCATCCGCAAGGATCAGTGGGCCGAAATGGCAGGGCTCGTCGCCGCCATCGATCGCGCGGTCGACCAAGCGCGAGAGATCGAGTCGGTCCCGACGTCCTTGTGGGAGGACGTCGCGGGCAGTGGAGCGCTGCTGCAGAAGCAGCTCGAGCTCTATCAGGGGAACATCCGCGACCACGTCAAACAGATCGGTCGCGCCGGCACACGCAGCCACCGCGAGTACCTGCAGACGAACGCCGAGGCGATCGCTTTCGACGTCTACGCGCTCCTGTCCTCCCTCCAGGCGTGGACCGGGTATCACGCGCTGCGCGCCGCGAGGGCGAGAGCCGCTGGACGCGAGGACGCCGCCGAGGCGCAGTACGCCGAGGTCATCGCGCGCGACAGCCGCGCGGAGTTCGACTCCACGCTCGCCGAGACGACGAGCCTCGTCGACGCGCTGACGCGGGAGCTGCGGATCACCGCCGAACTCCCCGGCCCCGACGCGTGGCCACTGCTGGGGAAGCGGAAGGACGTAAAGGCAGCCCGCGAAGCCTCCGCCCGGCTTCTGGAGGCGATCGAGCCCCTTGCCGACACCCTCCACCCACCGGTCCCCCCGCTCGAGGCTCCGGACGTCGTCTGCGCACCCGAATCGCTGGATCCACAGCCGTACCTGCGCATTCTGCGATGGCACTTCGAGGACGATGAAACCCTACGCGCCCTCGGCTTTTCCGACCAACCCGACACCCTCGACCCCATTTCCGCGATTGTCGGCGGAGCAAAGGAGATCTTAACGGCGGCGTGGGACAAGACCACGACGACCAATACACTGGTCGCCATCACGGACCGCCGCATCATCACGGCCAGGACAAATGCGTTCCTCGAGCAAGCGGAGATCCGCCAAGAATTCCCAATCGACCAGGTGCGATACGTCCGAGCAACAACCACACGGGACAGCAGCTCACGCCTGACGATCGACCTCATCACGCGCGACGAGAACATCCGGTGGCTCTTCCACGCCGACATCGACACCAATCAAGTGAACGCACTCGCCGCCGTGCTCGCGGAGTCGATGACGATCCCGGACGCCGAACGCGACGAGCTCCAACGGCGACGCTACACCTCTACCGACGCGGCCGGAGAGATCGACAGTACCGGCACGAGCCCCACCGAACCAACGGGATCCGACACCAGGACCTGACCTCACACCGCAAGTCAGCGCACGCGGTTCAAAACACCCATTAGGCCTTGGTCCCACCAGACGATCCGCGCGCCGAGGTCGGACCCGGAGGCGGAGAAATCACATCACATCAATACACTGCACCAACAACCGCCAACACATGCCGATGGCGGCGAAGTACAGCCAACAAGGTGAGCATCACTCTGCCAGTGCTGTTCCACAAGCACCCTGACCAGCACAAACGGAGAACCGGCACGTCAGCCGGCGCAGTTCACAGCCGTTCGAAGCCATCGCACGCCGTTCGGCTCTTACGTCTGCTCCAGATTCGCTCCACACACCGCAGTGTGAACGCCGGCACAGGTGCCACCTCAAACCCCGAACACACGATCCCCACGCGCGGTATGGAACTCGACCCGCACCGGCAACGCCGCGGCCAACCGCTCGGCCAATCGCTCGCCCCGCTCGTGCCACGCCGCCGTTGTCGCCTCGTCCGGAAATCCGGAGTCCATCGGGTCGTCCGGGTCGTAGACGGCCTGGAACTCGTCGTCCCACGCGTCGATGGCCGCGACGAGGTCCGCAGGTACACCGAAATCGTGCGCGAGTCGCTCGGCCGAGTAGTTCGCCGGGATCGGATCACTGTCCTTTCGCACCCACAGCGGGCCGGTGCCCCACTCAGGTGCCAACCGGACCGAGATCACGCCGTTCATCGTCCCCATCCCCGGTAGTTCTCATCGGTCCCGGCTCGTGGGTCGCGTCGCGCTCCGTCGAACGGATCGTTGGCGCTGCGCATGTTCGCTCCGACGATGAAGCCGTTGCTGCCCACCTGCACCGACATGTGATGCGTCTGCCCACCGTACTCAACCTCGAAGATCGGCCGTCCCGGCGGTCTGCCCTGGCAGTAGCCCGTGTACCGGCCCTCCGTAGCGGCGCGATGCACGACCTCGGCGATCTTGTCCTCGGGAATGCCCGCGGCAACGAACTCACCCTTGTGCTTCATCACGTGTGCCAGACCGGCCTCTCTACCGGTCCTCGGGTTCACCCCGCCCTCCTCCAAGAAGGCGATCTTCAACGGCGCACGCATCGGGTAGGTCGAACTGAAAAAACACAGCCATGGCACACCGGAGAACTACACCTCTGCCAGCAGCAGGACCTCAGGCAGTGACAGGCACCGGGCACCCGCAGCCCAACGTCCTCTACAAGCACGGCGAACAGTTCAAGCTTCACACCTGCGGGAAGCTCCAACCGACGGTGTCATGTTTGGAGCCAGGCCTCGATCAAAGCGGGTGCACGGGTTCAGGTCGCCTGCGGTCTGTCCAGCCAGACCATCTTCGTGCCACAGTCACACCCGAGACGCGCAAGTCCATCGCATCATCGAACTGCGCCCAACACCCACCAATGCACGCCAACCGCGGCGAAGTGCAGCCAACAAACCTGAGCCGCACTCCGCCAGCACTGTTCTACAAGGTCTCTGACCAGCGCAAACCGAGAACCGGCACGTCAGCGGGTGCCGTTCACTGCCGTTCGAAGCCGTCGCACGTCGTTCAACTCCACCGCCTGCTCCAGATTTGCTCCACCCACCGCAGCATGAATGGTTGAAGAGGTCGAACCCAACCGTCGAACACACGTTTTCCTTGTGCAGCGCGAACTCGGCCCGCACTCAGCGCCGCAGTCGACCGCTCGCCCCGCTCTTGCCACGCCGTCGTCGCCACCTCGTCGGAGGGGCTTGCCCATTATTTCCACTCGGTGGCGAACTGCTCGTCTCCGGCCCGGCACACCCGCTCCTACGTCACCTCGAGGTCGCGCCACGGCTACTCGAGCGTCTCCACGGCCGTGGAGACAGGCCGTGCCGGAACCGGTGACAATGCCCGATGTGGATGGCGCGACGACAGCGGCAGGCCGGTCACCCATCGGGCATGAACAGACCGTGCGGCCCAGCCCTCACGGCGAGGACGTACGTCGAGGGTTCAGTGTTCTCCTGCCCGCATAAATCAGGATACGCTCTGCGATGACACTGATACTCTGGGTCATGTCCGGGGAGGGGCAGATGACTGGGTTCGATGTCGATCCGCAAGCGCTGCGCGCCGCGGCCGAGGGCGCGAAGCAGGCCGCAGGGGTTGTGCGCAAGTTGGAGCTCGGCCGGGTGGCGGAACTCGCCGCCGCACTGCCGGGCACGGAGTCCGCCGGGACCGCCGGCGAGCTCGGTCCGCACTGGGAGGCCACCACCGACAAGTGGGCCCGAGGCGTGGACTTCTACGCGGACGCGCTAACCGCGGCCGCCGACGACTACGAGGCGCAGGACGACGACGCCGCGCGGGGGTTCGGCAAGGTAGGAGGCCGCTGATGGCCACGTGGTCCGAGGTCAGGCAGTGGCAGCCGGACGTCATCGGACAGGTCGGCGACCACCTCTCCGCACAGAAAAGACAGGTAATCGGCCTGCAGGACGAACTCGACGGTGCCAAGCCGGTCGGGTGGACCGGGAAGGCATCGGAAGCAGCGGCTGACGACCTCCGCGCCCGTCGTCAGGAACTCGAGGAGCTCGCCGCGCGACTGTCCGCGGCGGGGAAGGTCGTCGACGACTCCGAGCAGTCCGCACGGGACCTGGTCCGCAGCGTCGAGGCGACCGAGCAGTTCGCCGCGCAGAACGGTTACCGCATCGAGAACGGCACCGTCGTGAAGACCTTGGACGTCGGCGGCTTCCTGGACATCGCGATCCTCCAAGCCGAGGTCCAGGGCATCCTCGCCCGCGCAGCCGAGATCGACACGGAGTTGAACTCCGTGCTCAAGCGCATCCTGTCCAATGGGATCGGTGACGCCGGGGCGACCACGTTGGCGGCGGCCGCGACGGCGGGCGAAGACCACGTGGTCGATGAGCGGCGGCACCGCGAGCTGCTGGAGAAGTACCAGGTCAAGACCGATGGCACGACGATCTGGCCGAGCGGTCTGACCGGTTGGCTCGCGGAACGCAGAGGCATCAAGAAGGAGCGCGTCACCCAGGCCGAGGCAGAGATGCTCGACGACCTGCAGATGCGCAAGGGACTGCTCGGTCTCAAGGAGTTCGGCGACATCCGGCAGGACGCGCTACACGTCGCTGAGGGCAAGTTCGACGGCAAGGGCGGGACCGACGGGCACGCGGACGCCTTCCGGCACGCCTACTGGAATGCGCTGATGACGCAGCGGTACGGTGAGGAGTGGGCCCGCGAGTTCGCCACCGCCCACGAGCGCAACCCGTCGAGCCACCACATCCCGGTGGGCATGGACCTGCACAACAACGAGGTCGGCCGCAGCATCGCGCAGGCCAACCCGGACGCGAGTCCCGAGCAGTTGGCGAATCTGGTCGAACAGGCGGTCAAGCACGGCAAGATGGTGGTCATCGACAAGAACGACACCCTCGTGCCCTCCAACGAGGTACCACCTGGCGAGACTCGCGAGACCAAGAAAACACCGTGGCCCACGGACAACCCCGGGCGCAACGACGACCACGACCCCGGCAAGCCGTCGGCTACTCCGGACCAGTACTGACCATGCGCTCGATACTGACCCTGATCGCACTCCTCACCCTGCTGGCAGGATGCAGCGAGACCGCCTCGGGAGTGACGGTGGAATTCGACGAGAACCTCGAAAAGACGATCGGCGAACTGGCCCGCTCGGACGACTCCAGACCGCTCAAGGAATTGGTACCCGGCGATTGGACCTCAGTGCGCGTCCTCACCGGGCCCGCATCCGGCACGCGGATCGAGCGGGAGTTGGGGCGGCCCGTCGAACTGGACGGCGACGGCACCTACGACGGCGATTACGTCCAGGACGGCAACCTGCTGGTGTTCCAGCGTGACGGCGAGACCATGCGGATGGTCAGCCTCGGACAACTCGCCGCGCTCGCCGAGGGCGAATACCACGCGGACGTGGTCCTGCAGGCACGCGATGGCGCCATAACCATGACCGACCCGGACGGACGCCCCGTAAGCCGCTGACCCCGCCAGGCTGCCCCCAGCGTCGCATCGCATCCCGTCGTCGCTCGCCACAGGGGGGCGTCGAGGTGCCGTGGTCGAATTGCCCGCCCGCTGCGTTCTCGGCCTCAGCGACGACGACCGCCGCGCTGCACCAACGCGATACTCTGCGATAGCCGCAACCCGGTGAACTCGACGCAACTTCAACACTGCGCCGCCGAGCGGAATTTCGTCGCCGCTGTGTGCCGCAGTCACACCCGAGACGCACGAACCGCACCGCATCAACGAACTGCGTCCAGCACCCGCCAAACTATGCCAACTGCGGCGAGGAGCAGCCAACAAGCTGAGCCTCTCTCTGCCAGTGCTGTTCCACAAGTGCCCTGACCAGCGCAAACAGAGAACCGGCACGTCAGCCGGCGCAGTTCACAGCCGTTCGAAGCCGTCGCACGCCGTTCGGCTCTTCCGTCTGCTCCAGATTTGCTCCACACACCGCAGTGTGAACGGCGGCAACAGGTGTCGCCTCAAACCCCGAACACACGGTCCCCGCGCGCGGTGTGGAACTCGACCCGCACCGGCAACGCCCCTGCCAACCGCTCGGCCAATCGCTCGCCCCGCTCGTGCCACGCCACCGTGGTCGCCTCGTCCGGAAATCCGGAGTCCATCGGGTCGTCCGGGTCGTAGACGGCCTGGAACTCGTCGTCCCACGCGTCGATGGCCGCGACGAGATCCGCGGGTACACCGAAATCGTTCGCAAGCCGCTCGGCCGAGTAGTTCGCCGGGATCGGATCACTGTCCTTACGCACCCACAGCGGGTCGGTGCCCCACTCAGGTGCCAACCGAACCGAGATCACGCCGTTCATCGTCCCCGCCCCCGGTAGTCCTCATCGGTCTCGGCTCGTGGATCGCGTCGCGCACCGTCGAACGGATCGTTGGCACTGCGCATGTTCGCCCCGACGATGAAGCCGTTGCTGCCCACCTGCACCGACATGTAGTGCGTCTGCCCACCGTACTCAACCTCGAAGATCGGTCGACCCGGCGGTCTGCCCTGGCAATAGCCCGTGTACCGGCCCTCCGTAGCGGCGCGGTGCACGACCTCGGCAATCTTCTCCTCGGGAATGCCCGCGGCAACGAACTCGCCCTTGTGCTTCATCACATGCGCCAGACCCGCCTCTCTACCGGTCCTCGGGTTCACCCCGCCCTCCTCCAGGAAGACGATCTTCCCGTTGGGGTCTTTGCCGATCTCGACGACCTTCTCCGGATCGAGCTTGACCCCATCACGCAGCGCCTCGTCGATGAGCTCCTGCTTCTCCCGCTCCCGACGCTGCCGGTCGACCTCGCGCGGATCCTTGTGCTGCGGATCCGGGTCCTTCCGACGAAGCCTGTCGACCAACTCCTTGAGCTTGCGCCAGGCCATGCGCAAAACCTCGGCGAGCCCGTCGAGCCGTTTGGCCACGTTGGAAATGGTCTTGAGCAGCTTGCGCACCACGTCCGCGATCTTGGCGGCGTACTTGGCGACCAGGCTGGTCGCCTGCATCGCCACCACCGGCGCCGCGGCACCACCCGTGACGAGAAGTTCCAGTCCCCAGACCACGAGCCTGCCGACCGCATCCGCGATCAGGTCGCGCACGAACTCCCGCACCGCCGCCACGACCTCACCCATGATCGTGACCACGGCGCCCACACCGCTACACACCCTCGACGCACCACGCAGCGCATCGACCACTTCTCCAGCACGCGCCCGATACGCATCACCCGCAGCACCGCGCCACCCGGCCGTGCGATCACGCGACGTCGTCTGCAAGTCCCCGGCCGCTCGCTCGACGCCTTCGCTGACGTTCTGCCAGGTCCGCGCATAAGCGCGGATGACCGGCGGCGTCCCGGCCAAGTCGTTCAGCATGTCCTGCAACGGCTGCACGTGCTCGATCAACCACCCGACCCCATAGGCCGCCAACGTGCCAACCGGGTCCATGTAGACACCGAGCGCTTCAAGCCCAGCGCCGACGACTCCCAGACCCGCCTCGACCCAATCCCCGTTGTTGATCCCATCCAAAGCGGCCTGCCCGGCCTCCAATAGGCCGATCCCTGTGATCGCGGTGGTGTCGTCCTCCGGTTCCGCGACGAACGGGTTGTTCACCCGCGCCCCAACCTGTCGAACCGGTCGACGTTGTCCGACTCAACCTGCTCGTAGACCTCGGCCGTCGCCTTCAACGACTCCGCCATCGCGTCAAGTGCCTCCGCCGCCTGGGACAACGCCTCCACGCCCCACTTCTCCAGCGGGTCGAGCATCACCGTGAACGGATGACACAGCACCCCATACGCATCCGCGGACATCGACACCTGACGCGCCGCGTCCAACGCCTGCGCCAACACGTCCCCCTGCCCCTGGACCTGCCCGGCGTGCTCCCGAACCTCACCGGGCACCACCTCGAACGCCACCCGAGCCTCCCCGTCCCGTCGGCGGTACGAACAGCAGCCTTTGTACGCGACCGACCCACGGACGACCGTCGGATCGAGAACACGTAACCCGATCAGTCGAACTGACGAGTCACACATGCCCGAATAGCTCATATCGGCCGGTTCCACACCAGAGGCACCACCGGTCCGTATTCGAAGTACCAATCAGCCGTACGGACAATCAAACGCGCGGTGAGCTTCTCGGGATTTACACCGTTCTCCGCTTCGACAAGAGCAGACGATTCCTACTTGCCGCACACTGAGATTAATCCCTCGAAACACACGATCCTGCGGGCGGTATGGAACTCGATCCGCACCTGCAGCATCGCCGCCAACCACTCACCCCGCTCGTGCCACGCCACAGCGGTCGCCTCGTCCAGTACACCCCTATCCCGTCGGATCATACAACCAAACCGCTCCTCGACCTGCGCCCAAACCTGCGCAAATCCGGCTGCGGACATGGTTGGCGCAGACCGACGGCTTCGGTCCGCATCCTCAGCAAAGCACGACCAGGACTCCGTACCTCTGCCGGGCACGAGCCGCTCAGAACGTTGCAGGATCGTCTGCTCCACCTCGACGGAGTGCGTCGACCTCGGCGCTGTGGCGGTGGGCGGCTGGGTCGTCGAACCCAGCAAACAGGGCTGCGGCCTCGTCGAGGGCGCTCGCTGCGGCTTCCGCGCCATCCGTGGCGATCAGGACGGCCCCCAGGTTCTGAAGAGCTACGGCCATCCGCCACTTCTCACCGGATCGACGGAACACGTCCACCGCATACTGGTGGAACGCAACGGCATCCGCAGGTCGCCCCGACTGCCGGTACGCCTCACCGGTGGCGTCCAGGACAGCAGCCTCCCTGATCCGGTCGCCCAGCTGCCGCTGGAGCGACGCCGCGCGCTGGTAGAGGACCAAGGCCGCTTCGGGATCACCGAGAGCCAAGGACACCTGCCCTGCCTCCAATGACCAGAACGCCTCCCACGCGGGGTTCTTGCGGTCCCTTGCGATCGACAGCGCGTCGCTGATAAAGCGGTGTGCTTGATCCGGAACACCGAGTAGGCGGTGCGCGTGGCTCAGCCCGCGCAACGCGTCGCCTTCGCCACCTGGGATCGACAGACGCCGGTACCCGTTCAAGGCGGCGTGGAGCAGGGGAACGGCCTCCTCTGGGCGATCGAGTCCGATCAGGGCGTTGGCGCTGTTGTTGGACGTCACTGCTGTCCAGTAGCCGTCGGCCAGGTCATCCGCGATCTCCCGGGAACGCCGGAAGTGCCGCAGCGCCGTATCCGGTTCATGGTTGCGCAGGTACGCCAGACCGAGCGCGTTGGTGGACGCGAGCTCGCCACGCCGGTCGCCGATCTCCTGCCTGATCGACAGCGCCAGTGTTTGGTGTTCAATTCCCTTGGTCCGGTTTCCCTGCTGCGTGTATGCCTTGCCCAGACTCTCCAACGCATCTGCTTCGCCCCGGCGGTTACCCGATCGGCGGGCTGCGTCCAGACCTGCCACGCCCGTCGTGATCCAGTCGTCGAAATGGTTGTAGCGGGCGTAGATCTCACGCAGGACGTCAGCCAAGAGCGCCACCACTTCGTCCCGCGCCCGCTCGCCCAGGACGCGGATCATCGACCGGAGGTTCCGGCGCTCGTGCTCGTACCAGGTCAAAGCATCTTGATGGTCCGCGAATGCCGGGGCGGACACGTCCTGGGGCAGTGCCGGCAGCTCGCGGGTAGCGGCTTCGGGGATCAGCGCCCGGACGGCGTTCCACGCCGCGTGCAGGTACCAGGCGGTCAGGCGTTCCAGCGCAGCGGTCGCCGACTCCGGTGATTCCTCGGTTCGTACCTGGTCTTGAGCGTAGAGGCGGAGCAGGTCGTGAAACTCGTAGCGGTCCGATGCCGTGCTCTCCAGCAGATGCACGCCGGCCAGGTCGTCCAGCAGGCGCCGCACGGTGGGCACGGGTTCGCCGAGCAGCGCCGCGACGGCTGCGGGGCCGAAGTCGTCACCGGGGTACAGGCCGAGCATGCGGAACAGCCGGCTCGCTTCCTTGGACAGTGCCCGGTAGGACCATGCGAAGACGGTGCGGACGGCGTCACTGTCGTCCGATCCCAGGGCATCCCACAGACTCGACTCGTCGCGAAGTTCGGTGATCATGTCCCGCAGTGACGTCTGCGGTTTGCCGATCGCCCGCTCCGCGGCTATGCGCAGTGCCAATGGCAGGCGGGCGCACAGCCTGGCCAGTTGTGCCAGATCTTCGTCGTCGTCCTGGGAGCGATATTCGTGGATCAGTTCTCGCAGCAACGACACGGCCTCGTCGAGTGGCAGGACATCCAGTCGCAGCCGACGCGCGCCGTCCCGGGACACCAGACCTGCGAGTTTGTCGCGACTGGTCACCAGCACCAGGCAGCCCGCGGTACCCGGGAGGAGCGGCCTCACCTGGGCGGGTGAGGCCGCGTTGTCAAGCAGGATCAGGAACCTGCGCCCCGCCAGGAGGGATCGGAACATCGCCGAGCGTGCGTCCAGGTCGGCCGGCACGAGGTTGCCAGGCACTCCCAAGGCACGCAGGAAGCGGTCGAGTGCCTCATCCGGGCTGATCGGCAGCCCGGCGTCGTAACCGCGCAGGTTGACGTAGAGCTGACCGTCCGGGAAGTCACCGGCAACTTGGTGTGCCCAACGCACCGCCAGAGACGTCTTGCCCACTCCGGCGGTGCCGACCACCACCCACACCACGACTCGATCCGCCACCTCCGCCGAGGTGAGAGTGAGCGATTCGAGGTCGTCGGAACGGTTGACGAAACCACGCACGTCGGCAGGCAGCTGTCGCGGCATTGGTGTGGCGGGACGCCCGGAACGGTGGAAGTGCACACCGCCGATCACATCACGGGCTTGGACGACGTCTTCGGCTGATCCGCTCAGGTCGTTGTGCGATTCACCCCATCCGTGCCTGTCGGGTCCGGCCATGACCTGTCAGCCCGCCAGAGGTAATAGCCCGGCCACCTCACGGTCGAAGAACGAGCCGAGTTCTTCGCCCTGGTCGTACAGGGAGGCCACGATGTCACCCCAGTGCCTGACCTCATCGGGAACCGTGCACCTCACCGCACCGCTCAACACGCCTTCGTCGTCGTAGAGGACCTGGTAGGCGATGGTCCGGCCGAGGAGGAAGAGTTCGGGGAGCACCGTGCCGCCGGTTTCGAGCGCGCGGACCTGGGCGGGCTCGACCACCCGGATCTTCCCGCCCACCTGGTGGCGGACGTGGAGCGAGGTCAACTCCCAGAGCAGGTACGGCGTGATCGGTTTCTCCACCACCCGCACACGACGCACCTCCATGCCCTTGTCGCTGATCCTGCGCTCGTAAGCGGCGACGTTCGCGCGCCCTTCCTCCAGCAGGGCGAGCGATCTGCGCCAGTCGTTGCGCCTGGACGCCTCCCAGCTCTCGTTGGAGGACTCGACGAACTCCTGACGCCGTTCCAGCTTCCAGTTCACGCCGCTGTTGTCGTGCCAGAAGTTGGTCTTGAAGTCGTCGAGGTACTCGTCGACGCTCAGTCTGGTGCCGCTCAGGACGGTCTCGGGGTCACTCATCGGCGATGTCCGTCTTGGCTGCCCGCAGCATGACACCGGGGATTACGACGAGTTTCTCGTCCTCGCCGATGTGAACGCCGTCGGGTAGGCGGGATTCGTAGTCCGCTGTGAGGTCTCGACCGATGACCGCGATGTCGCCGTTGGCCAACTCCCAGATGTCCGGACACGAGGGGTCGTCGTTCGTGACACCCAACTGCGCGGCTGACCTGCCAAGACGTTTGGCGAAGTGCGCGACGGGGTCGGCTTCCCAAGGGCGACTCATGAAATCCCCTTGCACTCGATGTGATCCCGGCAATACTGCTTAGCGACACCCTGCCCGGACAAGTCCGCCTAATTGGTACCGATGCTAGTGAGCACCACACCACACCAGTCCGCACAAATGCGGACTCAGCACCCATTCCATCGAAGATATGACCGCCGCACGAGTGCAACTGGAGCACGTAACCGACCGATGTTGTTCACATCGAGCGCATTTGCCGACCCCCACCCCTCCATCTGGGCGACACACCTCTGGACTACGTGCCACATGTGTCGGTCGCGCCGAGGGATGCCGCACCCGGCCGGCAGTGGTGAAACGAAGACGCGGTCACGAGCGATCATCACGAGGTGCGCGGTATTGAGTTCGGATCCGGCGGAGCACTGTGATCCCCGCTGAAGTCGACGGGCCCCGGTGGTGCGAGCCCGGCCTGGACCGGCGCGGTGGCCGCTACCCGCTGTCGGTCGAGGCGCCGGTGACGAGCATGGTGGACACACTGGTGCCCGGTGTGTCCACGCTGACCAGACTGGTCCGCTATTACTCCTTGTACTGGGCGCTGGCCGACCACGCGGAGGAACACGACCTCGACGCTGCGGCGTGCCAGGCGCTGGTGCGCCGTACCGAGGTCGGTCTGGCTCTCATATCGATAACCCATGACCGGGATCTGTTCGCGCACGGCACCGATACCGTCAAAGCACTGTTACGCAAAGGCTCGGCCAACGGTCTGGCGGAGCCTGGGCGTTCTTCGTACTCGCCTCGTTCCTGGGGTTTCTGGTCGCAGTACAACGGTCCGAGCATGGCCATGGGCACCGTCACCGTCGAGGCCGGTGCGCTTCGTGCCGGCAAGCACCGGTGTCCCGCCTCGGTGCGCCGGATGTTCCGGCCGCTCGTCGACCTGGCGACGCGTGAGGAGATGGGCGATGTCGACCGGCTTGCCGCGCTGGCGATGGAGGCTCCGGACACTCCCGACCTGCCGCCGTTGCGCGATCTCTTCGCCGCGACTCGCGACGGGCGTCACGTGCCGGAGGAGTGGAGCGGTGACGACCACACGCGGCGAGCCACACTGCGTTTCCTGGCACGAGCGGTGCAGCGGATGCCCGGCAAGGCGCACGTCAATGCATTCCGTCACTACCTGGCCTACGGCGACACCCTGGACACCGATCCGGTCCTGATCGGCGACGGGCGAGCGCGGGCGTGGCGCGGTGTGCTGCTCCGGCACCACTCGGTGGGCGCGTGGCGCCGCATGTGGGCGGCGCTCGTCCAGCAGGTGCTCGACAAGAGCGGAACCGCGACCAGGGACGACCTCCACGCGTGGATCAGTTCCGAGGTCTCCGACGTGACCGTTCGCGAGTTCGCCCGGTCCCTCCCGCCGGCCGTGGACCGGAATGGGTACCCGTTGCCCGCGGAGGAGTCCTTCCTCGGTGAGCCGTTCTCCCCGGAGGCCGACCTGGCCGTGCTGCTGCTCGGCGCACGGCGCCTTGAGCACCTGGAAGGTCGCAGCCTCGACGCGTTCCTGGGACGTCGCCGCAGCTCATCCGGACGCGGCCAGTTCCTGGACCCCAACTGGGTCGCTTTCCGCAGGTTCGAGCACGAGGACCGGCCGCTGCCCGAACTCGCCCGTGCTTTCGTGGACGACATGATCGCGCAGTCCCGCAGGGTCGCCCTGCGCAAGCTCCGGGTTGGTGACGACGGCCGGATGACCGTGTTCAGCAAGTTGCACGAGCGCAACGGCCGGTACTTCGCCGAGCAGGCGGAGGGCGCGGGCAACGTGGGCCTGCGCATCTACCAACTCTCGGCGATGGCCGAACAGCTCGGCCTCTTCACCGCGGACGGGGTCACCCCGCTCTGCACCGAACTGCTGGAGTTGGCCGGATGAGCCAGGTGGATCACGAGTTCCACTCCCCCCTGACCCTGCTGCGCGCATGGCGCGACCGGTCTGACGGTGCCCGCTTGCGCGAAGTCCTCATCACCGGCTTCACGCACGACCTGGTCTTCCTGGAACGCCACTGCGTTCCCACCGCGCGTGCCCTGGGCGCCCGCGTCACCGTCCTCGGGGACGCGGGGCAGGCCGTGCACGAACCGGTCGACGTCCGGTACGCGGGCAGGACTTACCAGCACGGCCACGCGGCGTGCGCCGGGGCGTTCCACCCCAAGCTCGTCGTCCTGGTGGGCGACGACGACGTGTGGGCGGCTATCGGCTCGGGCAACCCCACGTGGTCCGGGTGGGGGCACAACCAGGAGCTCTGGCTGGTGCTGCGCACGTCGACGCGGCAGGGACCGGCCGCGCAACGCGACCTCGCCGCCTGGTTGGTCGATCTGCCCGAGGTGGTGGCGATGCCCACGTGGATCGCAGACGCGGTCGTCCGCGTGGGCGGCTACGTGGCCCCCGACGAGGTTGACGACTCGCTTCCGGACCTGCGGATCTTCGGCAACCTGCAACAGCCGATCCTCAGCCGGCTGTCGCCAGGGCCCGTGGACGCGCTGCGGGTCAGCTCGCCGTTCTTCGACCCGCGTGGCGCGGCCCTGCGGGCGCTGGTCGACCGGTTCTCCCCCGCCGCACTGGACGTGGCTTTGCAACCGACGTTGTCGCAGTACGACGCCGCTGCCCTGATACAAGTCGCGGCGACCGTCCCGACGGCCGGGTTCCGGTTGCTCGACGAGAGCCGCACCTATCACGGCAAACTCGTGGAGTGGGCTGTCGACGGGGCCACCACGGCGTTGGTGGGCAGCGCGAACTGCACAGCGGCCGCGATGCTGAGCACCACCTCGGCAGGCGGCAACTGCGAACTGGTCGCTCTCGCACCCGTCCTCGACAGCCTCCTCCCGGAGGGCACCGCGGCGACCACGATCCCGCCCAGCCAGGCGCACGCGTTGGCAACACAACCTCGCCACGCGGTCAAGCTGGTCCTGCTGGGGGCGCGACGCCACGAACAGGACCTGGTCGTGGAGCTCACGACCACCGCCCGCGAGCCGGTCACCATCGAATCGTCCCCTGACGGAACCCCCGGGACTTGGACGGCGTTCCACGTCTGGCGCCCCATCGGGGAGACTTCGGCGACCCTGAGGTTCCCGACGCCAGAACAGCTCGGCGGTGCCGTGCGCGCGTGGGTGGAGGTCTCGGGTGAGCGCGTCGTGTCCTCCGCGGTGTACCTCACGGACCCCGTGCGCTGCCTGCCGCGCGAGGATGAACAGGACCGGCCCCGTCTCGTCCGTGACTACGAGCTGGACAAGACCATCACCGACCCCGCGCTGGCCGCCCGCTTCAACGCCGATCTTCTGCGCCTGCTCGGTCAGGTGCAGCAGCGGCCCTCCACCGGCACCTCTGCTCTGCGAACGCAACCATCCGCAGTCGAAGTCGCCTCCTCCGAAGACCGCTGGGGTGCGTGGCTGCACCACGTGGAGGGGATGCTCGGTCCGTCACTGACGGGACTCGTCTTCCCCTCCTCTCCGCGGCTGCCCGACGGCACGGTCACGAGATGGACGGTCGGAGCGGACCCGGACGACACCGAACTCGCCGACGGCGAGGACGAGGACGTCGTGGACACCGAGATCGAGCCCGACTCGACGCACCGGACCATCCCGCCGTCCGAACACCGCAAGCTGCGGACCTGGGCGACGCGATGGGTCAAGGCGGTGTCCCGTCCCGCCCGTCCACCCCTGGAACTGCGGATGACCGTCGTCCTGCTCTACCTGGACCTCCTCGCCGCAGGTGTGTGGGGCACGGAGGAGAGCTGGCGGACGGAGGTCCGGGACCTCGTTCATGCCCTGCTGCCCGATGATGAGGAAACGGATGCGCTCCCTGGGCGCACCATCTCCTACCAGTGCTCGTTGACGGCGGTGTGCCTCGCCCTGCTCTTCCAGGGCGCCTCGCCGCACGGCGGAGGTGAACACGACATCATCGCCAAAGCCGCCTGGGAGGCTGCGCGCGAGTCAGTGGCGTTCGCCGACCGTCGACTCGCGGTGGAATACCTTCACCGCGCCGCCCAGCCACACGCCAGGGTGGTGTCCGAATCGGAGGTGGACGAGATCATCCACCTCGCCGAAGCAGCCGTAGACGATCCCCGAGCCGAAGTCCGGGCGGCCTTCGCGCAGGCAGGACTGCCCGCACGGCTGGTGGACGGTGTGTGGGTGGTGGACGGCGAATTCCGCAACCCGCGACGCACCGCCGCCCAGGCGGCGACCGTGGCGGGGAAGCAGTCCGCCGTCCTCGCCCGCAACGCCAGCCGGGCCGCTCTGGTTCTCCGCGATGGCGCCACGCTCTACTTCGCCGAGTCCACCGCACCAAGGTGGCGTGTATACCGGCTCTCGCCACTCGGCACCCCGTTGTCGCTGCTCGGCAACCCGGAAGGGCTCCCAGCTGCGGTAAGCCAGCACCCGCTGGACGCCGCTCCACCTCAGGTGAGCCAGCTCGCCGATCGGCTGGAGGTCGACTTGACGCAGCTCGTGGCCGCAGTCCGCACAGTGTCGTAGCCGTCGGCCCCTGCCGTGAACTGCAACTTCTAATCCGTCGAGAACAAGTCCGGCTGGGTGTTCTCCTTCGTCGGCTTCTTCGCGGCGGGCGGCACTGGCAGGACACCGGCGTCGGTCAGATCGTCTACCGTGATCAGTCGGCTTCCGAGGATGCGGTGAAGCAAGTCGTCCTGGAGCGGTTCGAGTGCCACGAGTCGTCCGAGCACGTGGATGAGGTCGAGCAGTTCGGTGGTGGCTGACGGCGTCCAGGTGGTCGGGACGATGTCGTCGAGCGGGGACTTGCGGTTGCCGGAGGGGTTCTTCTTGCGGTAGCCGAACCAGTGCTTGAGCACCCGCATGCCGGCGACCTCGTAATTCCACACCTCGGGGGCGACCGGGGCGACGCTGCCTGAGCCGACGTGCAGTGTCCTCGTGTTCTCGTCGTAGGTGATCCGATCCGGCATGCCTTGTTCGGTGTCCGGGATCGCGACCTGGATCAGTGGCCGCTCCCTGGTGTTGCGCGGAGCACCGGCCGGGCGGTCCGCAGCGGGGTCGACGAAGCGCTCGCCGTAGGTGTGCAGCCAGACGACTTCTTTCCCGACGCGGACGGCCTCAGCCCATAGGTGTGGGTCACGGGTCAGGGGGATGCGGACACCGGGGGTTGTCAGGTCCGCGGCGAAGTGCCGGGTGAAGCCGGGGTGGGCCGTGACGGCGGCGACGTAGGCGATCAGGTCAGCCGGACTGACGTGCCTGCCGAGTTGCTCCGCCATGTGGGTGAGCAGTCCTGGAGTGATGTTTGGGCGTGCTGCTCCGGGGTCTGCGTACAAGGGCTGTGTCCGGCCGCCTCTGCCCGAGTGGTGGTGCATGTCGGGCAGCAATGAGGTGAACACCAGGGCTGGTCCGGTGTCGATCGGGTGGGCGTGCTGTTCCACGAGGAAGATCTGCTTGCTGCCGAGAGTCGACCAGAGCGCCGTCCTGGGCGTGGCGATCAGTCTGGAGTCCGGGATCAGCCACTGTCGGTCGAAGGCACGGAATCCCACGTGGACCGGTGGTGGCATGTCTCCTCGTTCCTGGGAAAAGGGGACATTGCTGTGCGGGAAGCCCGGGAGCGGCGGGTTGATCCGTCGCAGGTCGGCGTCTCGGCTCTCTTGGAAGAGGGCGGGTTTGACCCCTGGTGGCGCCGAAACGAGTCGGTGCCAGCGTTGGGCGAGTGTGTCCTCGTCGGGTGCGTAGACCCAGGTGCGGTTGGGCTTGACGCCGGGAGATGCCCACGGCATGAGGTCGGTCGTTGCCGGCATGGACAGCCACTGCGTACGGGCGGCCGGCTGGAACGGGTCGTGCCAGCCGTCGGAGCACTGCTGCCACTCGGATGAGTCTGCGTGCAGGGTGCCGAGTGCGGTGATCTTGTCGGTGACGGTTCCGGTGACCGAGATCCGCCGGATGCGCGCCGGCGTGGTGGTGTCGGCTTCGCCGCGGCGGACGAAGACGGCTATACAGATGGGTTGCTGGTTCTCGCGGAAGAAGCGGGTATTGACCGGCGGTTGGTGCCCCTCCGGAGTCAGGTCGATGATCCACCCCTCGTCGGCGGTCTCGCGTAGGTACCGACGCATGCCGGCGAGTCCAGGAGACGTGGTGAAGCCTGCGGAGCAGACGAACGCGACAACGCCGGCGGGGTGCTCGGGATGGGCGTCGAAGACCTTCCAGGTGGCCCAGCGCCAGAAGTAGACGTACTTGTTGTGCAGCGTGTACTCGCGGCTGCCCTGACCGGGTGTGCGGAACGCATGAAGGCTAGGTGCCGCGACCTTGCTCTCCGACTTCTCTTCGATCCACGGTGCCGTGCCGCGCACCTTGTCGACGTACGGCGGGTTGCCGATCACCACCATGACCGGCGTCTCCTGCTTGACCCGGTTCGCCCCGCGCCGCGACGTCTCCAACGGCCTGTACATGCTGCCCAAAGGCAGGCGTTGCACGCGAGGGTCGTCCAGGGTGTCGGCGAGGAACCGGCGCTCCTTGGCAGGAGCCTCGGCCTGGTGCCGCTTCTTGAGCAGGCTGTGGATGCGCAGTTCGGCGACGGCGTAGGGAGCGGCCTGATTCTCGAAGCCGATCAAGCGGTCCGAGAACTCACGCAGGTGAGGTGCGACAGCTCCAGGCCCTTCCTCGGTCTCGACGGTGCGCGCCACGGTGTTGACGACTTCGGCCAGGAAGCTACCGGTGCCCATCGCCGGGTCGACCACGATGACGTCGCGCTCCGCGAAGCCTCTACCGCGACCGAGGTGGGAGCGCAGTACCTCGTCGACGAACCGGGTGGTGAAGGCGACCAGTTCCGCGGGGGTGTAGTATACGCCGCTCTTCTTGCGCAGTTCCGGGTCGTACTCGGACAGGAAGCTCTCGTACAGCGTCGCGTAGGAGTCGTCTGGAAACTGCGTCCAGTCCACCACCTCCAGCACTCGGAGCATGGTGGTCAACGCGACGCTGTGCTCCTCCTCAGGTTGGTCGGTGAGAACGGCGAGGGCTCGGCCCATCAGCGAGTGCTTCTTGCCCAGCAGCCTGGCGATCTCACGGATCGGCTTGCCGTCGAAGTCCACGCCTTCCACGCGGGCGAGCAGGAGCGCGAAGGTCACCGTCTGCGAATACTGGTCGGCGAACTCCTGGTTGGTCAGGTTAGGGAACAACGCTTGACGCCAGTCCGTCGCGAGCCCGCTGAACGTGCCGCTGCTCGACTGGCCGCGCCGCTCGCGCTCCAACTCCGCGGCCACGTCGTCGCGGAGCAGGCGACACAGGTTCGCGATCATGCGCACCATGTCGTCCAGGGAGCGCGGTGGTTGGGGATGCCAGAGCAGGAAGCCGGTCATCACCTGCGCAAAGTCCGAGCCGACCGTGTGCAGCTTGCCGCCCGCCCGGTCGAGGCCAGGCTCGAGGCGCGCCACCCTGCCCTGGAGCTTGCCGTAGGCGTAGCGGGCGAAGCTCTCCCCGTCCGTGTACAGGACGTTGGGTAACAGACGCAGCGCCTCCCACTGCTTGCGGTCGTGCTTGGTCGGGGCGGTCCAAGTCTCCGGCGTGCCATAGCCGGGTCTCTTCAACTCGACGTACCCGATGCGAGCCTTGTCGACGTTGACCGCATAGTCCGGGCGTACGGACAGGTCGGGCAGTCGCGTCTCGCCGATCATCGTGACCTTGAGGAGCAAGCCGTCAGCGATCTTGGACACCATGTGTTCGAAGGGCCCTCGCAAGTGGTCCTCGGGTGAACCTTCACGGGTTCGCAGCTTTTTTGTCACTTCACGGCCGAACGCGGCGATGACCTGGTCGAAGTCGATGGAGTCGGTCTCGGGACGTGGCGTTCTGCGGGCAGGCATAGTCCGCTCCCGTCATGCTGGGAAAGACCAAGATCTCCAGGAAAACCGACAGCCGGCTTTACTGTCTGTACAGCTGACGGGTAGTATGAAAAATAGGGAAAACACACCGAGAGTGGGCGTCAAGTGCCGTTCGATTGGACATGTCGAGCCAACACGGCCGATCGGGCTACACACTCTCGACTTCCGGAGGGCCCGCCCTCGTGTCGAGTACAAGATCCAATGCAGTATCGCTACTGGAACGGAAGCGTCCAGTGGGCTTCGAGGCTGCCCCTCGGCGAGCTACGCGAACACGCGGGCGCGGTTCAGGGCCATGGGGACGTGCTCGCGCAGGCGCTGGACGCCGCACGGCAGGTGTTGTGTCGATGCCATCCGATGCGTACGGCGCGTGCCGTGCCAACCGTCCACCGTGCTGCTCCGCCCGATCGAGCAGTGGGAACTCGACACGTTGTCGGGTTCCGGCTGGTCGGTGTCGGGTTGGAAGCGTTCGGCGTCTACCCGGCCCGACAGGCACGCTGGCCTCCTACGGTGCGCGGGCCGATCGAGCACGTCCAACCGCTGCAGGACATGTCGAACGACGCGGCGGGGACGCCTCTGGCAATCCGCGCCCATGCGCAGACCCGACACCATAGGCGAAGGCGTGGCACGCGCCGCGTGGCGTTGTAGACCGCGTACCGCGAACGCACGATCCGGTGGATCGGCACTGCGGCGACGCGTACTGGGCGCCAACGGTTGAGGCGGTCGACGCGCCGCCGTCGCGGATAGGCGACGGCATGGGAGCGCTGGTTACCAGCGTGAGCGAGATCGGGGTGGCGACCCGGGAGTCGTGCGTGACATGATCGCGGAGAACAGATGAAATCAGTTAAGAGGGTTCTTGAGGCATCTACTGTTCGCAATAGTGATTGAGCGCGCTCCGGTGATGACGATGCCCTGATCACATGAGAGCGACTTTTCGGGATGCCGCTGACGGTCATCGACCAGGCGGTTGCCCGTGCTCCAAATAGACCGAATATCCATGAACATATGCACGATAAGCTTGGGTTAGCCTGCGGACAAGCCGGGGAATGACGTAGTCGCCGATTTTGTTCACCGGAGCCCATTCCCAGCGGTCCAATTCTGAGTCATCCAGGATGATCCGCTGTTCGTCGTCGTCGAGCGTTCCGCAGTCGAACAGCCAGAGCACTTTGTCGCCTTCACCATCGTTGGGCGCCCAGTCCACGACGAGCAGGCGTTGCGGCTCGCGGTCAAGGTCGAGTTCCTCGCGTAGTTCCCGGCGGCAGGCCGCTGCTGGCGACTCTCCGATGTCTACGTAACCACCAGGGATATCCCAGCCGTTGCTGTAGGTCTTGTGCACCAGCAGGATTCGGTCCTGATCGTCGACGAACAAGGCTCCGGCGGCCATGCGAGGTGTTGCGAAGCGGTCGGCGTCTGTAGCCATGCGTTGAGCCTACGGAGGTCGTCGGACGGCTGCGCTACTCCAGGTTCAGGCGTTGGGCCAGGTCGGCAAGGGCGTGGCTGGGCTTGGTGCGTTGTCGGCGCATCCACGTCAGCACCAGTTGGCGGCTGAGGTAGTGGTGTTGGACCTGTTCGCGTGCGCGCTGCTCGGCGTCGAGCATGATCGTGAGCGCTTCGTCGGTCTTGTTCCATGCGCTCAATGCGCGGGCTACCTCCAAGGAGTGTCGTACTTGGCGCTCGACGGGAAGGCCGGAGGTGTCGACCGTAGGACCGAGGTCTACAGCTATCTGGACGTCTCCGAGTTCCATCGCTGTGGCGACTTGGTGGATCTTGACGTTGGTCGGGCCGAAGGCGGTCCACATGTGGTTGGCGTCGGCGCCCAGGCGTTGTGCCGTGTCGTTCGCTTCGCACAGGAAGTCCTGGGTGCGCGTGCGGTTGTTGGCGCGCGCTGCCGCCATCGCCCCGGCGAGGAACAGGCTGCCGTAGATCGAGAGCATGGTGCGGTTAGCACGAGGCAGCCCGGGGTGGAGCACCGCGGCTGCTGCTTCGGTGAGCTGCATGGCTGGTGCGTAGCGGCCGGTTGAGAGCAGGGCGTGTACGACTGAGCGGAACAGTGAGCCGAGGATGACGGGATCGCCTGTCTGCTGGGCGGCCGCAAGGCCGCGTTCGGCGGCGATCCAGGCGAGGTCTGCTTCTCCGAGCTTGGTGAGCAGGGACGTCGCGGCCTGGTAGCTGAGGGCCAGGAGTCGTTGAGCTTGGACGCTGTGGGTCTGCACCGCTTGGACGGCGTCGGCGAGCAGGAGTGGGACTCGATTAGCGACGAACCCGTACTTGGAGGCTTGGTAGGCGTTGAAGACTGCTTCCACTTCGCTACGCAGGCCATCAAGGTCGATAGGGCCAGCGTCACCGTTGGGCGTCGCAAGTAGTGGACTGAGTTGGCGGTAGTCCATGAGCGTGGCTCGGAGTGCGGAGACGCTCGCCATGCCGCTCTCAGGACTCCAGTCGAGCAGTGTCGGTTCGCCGATCAGGTCGCCGACCGAGATGCCCAGGGCACCCGCGAGGCTGCGTATGACCGAGAGGCGGTCGAGGTCGATCCGGTTGTTCTCCACCTTGCTCAGCCAGTCGGTGGTGCGGCCGACCCTCCCAGCCAGTACTTCCTGCGACACGCCTCGTCGGCGGCGGTACCAGGCGACGCGCTCTCCGATGGTCAGGCCGTTCGTCATTCCGCGCACCGCTTCATCCTCTCGGGTGATCGTCCATTTGACCCGGAAGATTTTTCCGGGGTGTGTTCCCCGATTTGATTGACGCTACCGACATTGTCCGCATTGGCATATTGCCGGGAGGTCAGTGGTGTCGCAAGCAGGCGTGGAGACCATCGTCGAGGACAAGCAGCCGGTCAGGTTGAGTTCGGCTCGTAGTCGGGAGCTGGGGGAGGAACTGCGCCGCGTACGGCGCCGGGCGCGGATGTCGTCGGGGTTGCTGGCCGAGGCGTTGGGCTGGTCGTTGGGCAAGTTGAGCAAGCTGGAGACCGGTAGCCGCGGTACGAGTGGGTGGGAGATCGGCACGCTGTTGGGGCGCTGCGGTGCGGACAAGACGACGCGGGAGCGGATCATGGCCGTCGCTACAGATCTTGAAAGGCCAGCATTACGGTGGTTCCGGTTCGAGGTC